>JBBSFW010000085.1:0-16621 GCA_038254805.1 Terriglobales bacterium | reverse complement strand
GAATTATCGGCGGCGGCTGGACCTTTTCGGCCCTGGTTCCACGCCGTGCAGGTGGAGATCTTCGGCATAAATGGAAATGTGAAAAGCGTCATTACCGACTCGCGGGCGATGACTGGCTGGAAAGCCGGTACGGGAGTGATCAGTTTGCCGCCGCTACCGTGGCCGGGAGTGGCGCACAGCATAAGAATGGAATTCGGATCCAACTAGAAACTATTTAAAAAAATGTCTCCACAACATCGGTGACCTTAAATCCCGAGTCAAGCAGCGGCAGATATCGCCACTTGTCGAAGGTCAGGCAAGGGTGGGAGATGTCGAAGCCGATCATGTCGCCAGCACGGATATCCGCACCTTCGGGAATCTCCAAATACGCGTGTTGGTCCATCATCTTGATTAGTTTCCACGCGGAGGGCGCGAGGGCCGGCTGAGAATCGCCCGGCCTGTACTTAAGCGCCGGAACCGGCAACCCGGCATCAAAGGCAACGTCGCGCTTGCCTAGAGCGACGATGGCCCTGTTCTTTTCCGGCACGGACTGCACGTATGCCCATAGTTGTAATGCCGGAAGAAGAGTAGAGTCCATGCGCTGAGCTATCGGATTGCGCTTCATGATCTGCTGCTGCGCCTCCCGGTAAATTCCAACGTCATGTGTGAGGTAGCATCCGGGTCGCAGGACTACGTCGAACGGTAAACTGATTTCCGCTTTTGAAAATACGTCTGCAACCACGTCGTACCATGCCGATCCTGCGCCTGAGAGAATGACGGGAGCGCGGTCGAAGCGCTGGTCTTTTGCCAACTCGGCGGTCACATCGACCGCGTGATGCAACAATTGCCGGATCGAGAGTTCATCACCGAGCACGCCTTCGTACACTTCGATTCCGCACAGTGCGATGTGCTCCCTTCGGGCGCTTAAGGCTTGAAGCACTTTGCCGAGCTGTTCTCGATTCCGTACCCCCGTTCGGCCACCGTCCACCCCCAATTCAATCAAAACGTTCAGCCGCTGTCCGCCTGCTTGGAAGAAATGGCGAAGCGCCTCTACCTGCCCGGCAGAATCAACCAGGCAGAAGAACTCGAACTCACGATCTTCCACCAAGCGCGAAATGATGGCCATGTTCTCCAGTCCAACGAGTTGATTGGCCATGAGAACGCGACGCACGCCATGCTCGTAGGCCACCCGGACTTGCGCTGCGGTCGCGAGCGTGATGCCCCATGCTCCCGCTTGCAACTGACGCAGAAACAATTTGGGCGCCATGGTGGTTTTGCCATGCGGCGCCAGTTTGGCCCCGTAGGCATCGGCGAACTCCTGCATCCATGCCAGGTTGTGCGCCAGTTTCTCTTCGTAGAGAACAGCCGTCGGCAGGCTGAGCTCCTCGCGAAGCAAATTCCATCCCAGCCTGGCGATTTCGGCAGGCGCAAGTGGTTGGTCCATGCGACCCAGTCCCTTCGACAAGGGCCGAATCAAGGCAGATGTGTCAACCGCTTTCATAACCATATGGACCAGCGCGTGATAGAAAATAACATACGCAACACTGGAGCTGGCAATCGCACGAAAGTTGGGTGGAGAGAATCATAAGTTGGGTCGAGAGAATCAATGGATCGCTGCGACACCCTAATTCGTAACGTGCAAATCCTCGACGGCAGTGGCGGTGAGTCGCAGGAGGGGAGCGTCGCGGTGACCGGCGAACGCATACAAACGGTCGGCAGGGCAGCGCAGTTGCCTGCGGAACGTGTCATCGACGGGCGCGGCAAGATCCTCTGCCCCGGCTTTATCGACTCGCACGCTCACGACGACCTTTATGCAATTCGCTCTCCTGAGATGCTGCCTAAGCTATCGCAGGGCGTAACTACAGTTATTGTGGGTAATTGCGGGATCAGCGCCGCGCCTGTGAGCTTAAAAGCTGGGCTGCCGGACCCGATGAATCTGCTTGGTGAGGCAAGCGCATTTCAATATTCCACCTTCGCCGACTACGTCGCCGCTCTAAACTCCGCGCGGCCCGCGGTGAACGTCGCGGCGCTGGTCGGCCACACTGCCCTGCGCAACGGCTCCATGGATCGTACCGGCCGCGCTGCAACTTCCCACGAAATCGCAGCGATGCGCGCGCAATTGTGCGAAGCGCTCGATCACGGCGCTCTGGGATTGAGCACGGGCCTCGCGTACGGGGCTGCCAACTCCGCTTCCACTGGCGAAGTGCTCGCCCTAGCTGAGCCCTTGCGGAAAGCAGCCGGTATCTACGCCACGCACCTGCGTACCGAAAGTGATGGCGTAATCGAAGCATTGCAAGAAGCCTTTCACATTGGCCGCAGCTGCGGTACGCCGGTGGTGGTTTCTCATTTGAAATGCGCCGGAATTGATAACTGGGGCCGGAGCGAAGATCTGCTGAAATCGCTGGAATCTCACCCTGATCATTCCGTTGGCTGGGATTGCTACCCGTATGCTGCGAGTTCCACGATTCTCGACCTTCGCCAGGTGGATGAGCGAATCGCAATCACCATTACCTGGTCCAACCCGCATCCCGAAATGGCCGGGCAAAGCTTAGCCCACATCGCCAAGAGCTGGCGGACCACACAACTTCACGCCGCTCGCCAATTGCAGCCCGCAGGGGCCATTTATCACTCCATTTCTGAAGAGGACGTGCGTACAATACTTCGACACCCTGGAACAATGATCGGTTCTGACGGTTTGCCGAATGATCGCTTCCCGCATCCGCAGCTTTGGGGGGCCTTTCCTCGGGTGCTGGGACATTACAGCCGCGAGCAGAAACTGTTTTCGCTGGGCGAGGCTGTTCGCAAGATAACCAGTCTGCCCGCGCGCCGTTTCGGCTTGACTGATCGCGGCTGGGTGCGAGAAGGTTACGCCGCAGACCTGGTGCTGTTCGATCCCCAAACGGTTCGAGACACGGCTACCTTTGCGGACCCTGTGAAGCCAGCCCTCGGCATCGATGCCGTTTGGGTTAATGGGGCGTTGTCGTATCGTACGCAGGCGTCCACCGGTCAGCGCGCCGGGCGCTTTTTACCGCGTCAAGCCAAGTGAGGAATGGACAGATGAGCATCACGCGCTACGGCGCAGAAGGCGGCAAAAGCACTGGCGGCCAGCCTCTGCCTTTCGCACGCGCGGTCGAAGCTGGCGGCTGGCTTTATGTTTCCGGACAGGTTCCTCTTCTTCACGGGCAACTGATCACAGGCGGCATCGAGGCGCAAGCTCATCAGGCGATCAAGAATCTTGTGTCTATTCTGCATGAAGCCGGCTACAGTGCCGCGCACGTTGTTCGCTGCGGCGTTTGGCTTGATGATTCGCGAGATTTCCAGTTTTTCAACAAAGTATTCAGAGAATATTTTGGCGAGAACCCGCCGGCGCGTGCCTGCGTAGTGTCGAGAATGGTAGTGGACTGCAAAGTAGAGATAGACTGTGTCGCCTACAAAAAGCCAATGCAGTAAGTTCGGGTTTGCAGATGCTTATAGCGGCATTCACCTATGAACGAAGGCCACGGCGCTTTCCTTCTGATCTCGGCTCTGGTTTCAGTGATAGCGCTGATCATCCTGATCGGGCGCTTCAAAATCAATCCTTTTGTCGTATTAATGACGGTGTCGCTGGGATTGGCCCTGATTGCGGGCATGCCGCCGCAGACCATAGTCAAATCTTTTGAAAGCGGCGTGGGCACGACCCTTGGCCACATCGCCGTCATCGTGGCACTGGGGACCATGCTGGGCAAGATGATGGCGGAATCGGGCGGCGCTGACCGCATCGCGCACACGCTCATTCAGCTTTTCGGAGAACGCAATGTCCCCTGGGCAATGGTTGTAGTCGGTTTCCTGGTTGGCCTGCCAGTGTTCTTCGAGGTCGGATTTGTGCTGCTGGTGCCCATCGCGTTTAACGTGGCCAGACGCACCGGCACCTCGCTGATTCTGGTTGGATTGCCGATGGTGGCTGGGCTTTCGGTCGTTCACGGACTGGTGCCGCCGCACCCCGCCGCGATGGTCGCGGTCACTGCCTACAACGCCGATATTGGCCGCACATTCCTGCTCGCCGTGCTGGTGGGAATTCCCACGGCAATCCTGGCTGGACCGTTGTATGCACGGCTGATCGCGCCATACGTCCAGCTCGACGCCTATAACCCCATCGCTGCGCAACTGACCGAAGACGATACGAAGCGGGCATTGCCCAGCTTCGGGCTGACGCTGGGGACGATGCTGCTTCCCATCGCCTTGATGCTGCTCGGGAGCTGGGCCGATTCTTTCTCTACGCCGCAGACCCGGGCGAATGGAATCCTCCACATGATCGGGAGCGCCGATGTGGCGCTGCTGGTGGGCGCGGTGGTCAGCTTTATTACGCTGGGAAGACTGCGAGGCTTCAACCGCGAGACCATCCTCAAATTTTCGGAGGAGTGCCTGGCCCCGACGGCGACCATCACCCTGCTGATCGGCGCCGGCGGCGGCTTCGGCCGGGTCCTGCAAGACAGCGGCACCTCGCAAGCCATCATCAACCTTGCATTGCGCGCGCATATATCCATTTTCCTTTCCGCCTGGCTGGTCGCAGCCCTGGTACGGCTGGCCACCGGGTCAGCCACCGTGGCCATGACCATGGCTTCAGGCATCGTCGCGCCGATTGCATTACACACCGGAGCTCGTCCGGAATTACTGACAGTGGCGACGGGGGCGGGATCACTGTTCTTTTCCCATTTCAATGATGGCGGATTCTGGATCGTGAAAGAGTACTTCGGCATGAGCGTTGCACAGACGCTAAAGACCTGGTCGGTGACCGAGACCATCATTTCTGTCGTCGGCCTGCTGCTGACGATGGCGCTGGCCGCGGTGATGTGATTCAGCTTGCGCGCGAGCATCGTTTACGCTTTCATAACACCATGAAACTCACTCTGTGGTATTGCCTTTCGCTATGGGCAGGATTGTTGTTGATTGCCGTGCCGGCCCTGGCCCAGCATGCACCCAAAGGAGATTATTTGCTCTACGTCGGGACTTATACAAAAGGCGAAAGCAAGGGAATGGGAATCTATGCCTACGGATACGATGCAAAATCTGGTGTGCTCAAATCGCTGGGAGTCGCGGCGAAGACTGTCAATCCGTCGTTTCTGGCAGCGGATCCGGGTGGCAAGCTGCTGTATGCGGTGAATGAGACCGATGACTATAAGGGCGCGGCGAGCGGCGCCGTCAGCGCCTTCACCATCGATCATGCCAGCGGAAAATTGTCACCTTTGAATCAAGTCGCGTCACGAGGAGCTGACCCCTGTTACATCTCGCTCGATAAAACCGGCAAGTATGTTCTGGTCGCGAACTACAGCGGGGGCAGTGTGGCGGTGTTCCCCGTGTTGAAAGACGGACAAGTCGGTGAGGCGTCTGCTTTTGTGCAGCACGACGGTAGCAGCGTGCATCCTCATCAGCAGGGCCCGCATGCACACTGGATCGAGACCACAGCCGACAACCGCTTCGCCATCGCCGCCGACCTGGGACTGGACAAGTTGCTGATCTATCGCTTCGACCCAAGCCAGGGATCACTTACGCCCAACGATCCTGCCTTCGCGAAAGTGGACCCCGGAGCTGGACCGAGGCACATCGCCTTTGATCTCCCAGGCAAGTTCGCGTATGCGGTTGACGAACTGAACTCCACGATCACTGTCTTTTCTTATGACGCGGCGGCGGGCGCGCTGCACTGGGTGCAAACGATTTCGACGCTCCCCAAGGAATTTTCGGGGAGCAATGACACCGCCGAGATCCACGTCCATCCGAGCGGCAAATTTCTCTTTGCCTCGAATCGGGGCCACGACAGCATCGCGGTATTTTCCATCGATAAGAGCACAGGCCGGCTGACGGCCGCTGGCGACTTTCCGACGCGGGGCAAAACGCCTCGCAACTTCGAAATAGGTCCGACTGGGACGAAGCTTTTCGTGGCCAACCAGGAGACCGGAAATATAGTGACCTTTCGCATTGATCCGCAGACGGGCGGCCTGACCTCGACCGGGCAGGTACTGAACGTGCCTTCCCCGGTGAGCCTGAGGTTCGTGCCGCGGTGACTGGTTACGACCGCAGTTGGCTCGAAACGAGTGGCCGGTACTGCGGACATCTCGCGCTTCGGATCCTTCCCTGTAGTCGAAACGAATTTTTTATCTGCGCCACACGCCAAGTATGGCGGTCATGAGGAGGGTCTTCACGAGTGCGTCACCGGCGTGTATGGCGTAGAGCATCCATGGCATCTTCTCGTGAAGAACGGCGCCCATTAGAAGCATGGCTTGAAACCCAACCCACACCCACAGCCCCAACTGAACCGCACCCTTCCAGTCGCGGACCCCAAGGCGAACGACAAAGTGCGCGAGCACAAATGCAACGACAATGTTCTTAACAAACTCGCCGAACAGCTCCCATGCCGGCGGTCTCATGGCGGCGATGGCGCCTGGATTCATACCGCGCACTTCCATATACGCATTGCCGAATAGTAGGGGGCTGTACCAAACCGCGCCCAGCACAAATGCCGCCACAGCCGCCGCGATCACCGCCCAATAATTTATTTCGCGCATAAAATTAGCTTCGCTCCTTTCGTTTGGGTTGCGTGCGAAGCATAGTCTAGAACCGGCGCGCCAGTAAAATATTCTCGCGCGGATCAAAACTTTTCGGAGGTAGCAGTTACGCTGCTCCGTGCCTCTAGCGGCTGGATTGCCAGTTGCCTAGTTCATGTGATTGTGCTGGCGCGCCACCGACCAGATGTCCACCGGCTTGTGCTCGAACGGATATACGTGCACCATCCAGCCGAAAATCTGCGGCATGAATTTCCCTCCAGCCGCATCACACTCTTCTTTCGTGAAGATTGATCCCGCCAGCCCGTATTTGGCATGCGGCGGTATCGTTTCCTGCTTCTTGTCAGCCGGGGGCATACATAAGTTTACGTGCGCATGCCATTGCGCAATGCTCAGCGGGATGCGCGAGTTTAATTCGTCTTCGCTCGCTTCCTTTCCGGCTGTGTACATCACTCCGATGAGCTGATAGTCATCTCCATGCTTCTCATATAGCAGCGAGGTGGGATGCGCGGGATTAAAGTGCCTGCGAGCTTCGAATGCATGCCGGTAATTCGTGAAGTGATACTGCTTCCGAGGGGATTTCGTTACGAAGAGTTTGTAACCATCGGCAAGGGCAGCTTTGTAATCTTTATATTTCGCGGCAGTCGACCGCGCTGCCTGCGCCACTTGGCCGGCCTTTTTCTGGTCTCCCGGCTGCAGCGGCCGCAGCGTTGTCGTCTTCATATGCGGGCTCGCGTGCATGGGATGGGCTTCCATCGCATGCATGGCTGAGACACTGCCATCATTGTCCATGCCGGGCATGTCGTTTGCTTTCTGAGCCATCGCATAGAAGGCGCATGCGAGCGCCGCTGATAAGAGAATCTTGCGCATCGTGAGTACCCCGTTCATTTAGACTAACGCGGCCCGAGTGCGGAAGGCGTCCAGCCGAAGTTTAGGAAGCCCCCGATGCCACGGCCGGCGCCCGGATCGCAAGATCGGCCAGGACTTTCGCCGCGGCTTCTGATCCCGAGCGCACGCAATCCGGGACGCCAATCCCGCCGTAAGCATTGCCCGCCAACGCGAGTCCGGGATTGTTAGAAATCAGCGCTCTTATCCTCCTCATTCGCTCATTATGTCCAATGTTGTACTGCGCCATAGCCCGTTTCCATTTGTAGATTCTGGCGAAACGCGGCGCCGAAGTGATTCCGAGAATCTCCTGGAGTTCTTGCCGGACAATTTGTTGAAGCTCATCTTCCGAACACTGGACTACGCCTCCGTCTCGAGAACCTCCCAAAAAGCAACGGATCAGCGGTCGATCCTCTGGAGCACGACGCGAAAACTTATTATGGACAAAAGTTGCAGCAAGCAGGCGGCGCTTTTCCGTTCGTGGCACCAGGAATCCAAATCCTGGAGGCAGGCCTGCGCGAGTCTCTCGATCGAAACCCAGGACTGCGGTAACAGACGAGCTGTACTCAATCGCACTCAATTCCGCCGCGAGATCCGTGCAAGATGCAGCAAGCATTTCCGCCGCCACGTGCGCCGGGGTTGCGACAACGACCGCGTCAAATTCTTCCGTACGTTGTCCACTGGCCACCATCCACTTACCAGAATCGGGCCTCACGGCGGAAACCGAAGTATTTGGACGACGGACAAATTGCGGAATTGTCGCGAGCAGCGCATCAATCATCTGCTGCATGCCATTCTTCAAAGAAGTAAACAGCGGCGCCGGATGATTGCTCGAACGCTGCCGGCGCGAAGAAAGCATGGCTCGGCCCAAGCTGCCCTGTTGCGCTTCCATTTCCGCGAAGCGAGGTAATACCGAGCGCACGCTCAGATCGTCAGCGCTGCCTCCATACACGCCGGCGAGCAGAGGGTCGGCGACCCGCTCGACCATTTCGCGTCCGTAGTGGCGCTCCACAAATTGCGCAACCGTGCTGTCGCCGCCAGAAACTGGGCGGTGGAACCACTCGCGAATCATGGCGAACTTGGTCCGCCAGGAAAACAGGGGTGATAAAAATGCCGGCAGGAACTTGGTGGGCGCCATGAACATCAGCCCATCCGGAAGCTGAACCAGGCTTCCTTTTAGCAGGATGTAAGTCTTCCTGTCGTGGTCGTTCGATCCGATCAATTCATCGCCGAGCCCAAGTTCCTGGCAAAGTTGGGTGGCCCAAGGTTTCTCTGTAAGAAAAGAATCAGGGCCGGCTTCCACCGTGCACCCGTCCAACTGTTCGGTGCGGATTACTCCGCCGAAGCGGGCGCTCGATTCGAAGA
The DNA here is from genome assembly GCA_038254805.1 of Terriglobales bacterium. Classification (GTDB taxonomy): domain Bacteria; phylum Acidobacteriota; class Terriglobia; order Terriglobales; family Acidobacteriaceae; genus Gp1-AA145. Next base: position 7,856 of record JBBSFW010000085.1, on the reverse strand, counting down.
GAACATATTGAACCTCAGCGCGGTATTTCTGCAGGGCGTAGGCGGCTGATAAACCTGATATACCGCCGCCGACGATCGCGATCCGCTTCATGCGCCGCTTACCGAATTTCCTTCGCTAAATGCAGCCGTGAACGTGCAATCTGTGCCAGCGCGGAAGTCAGAAGAGAAGAGTCATTCAGCGACTCGGCCCTCCATAACCGCATGCCCTTCTTCTCCGCGAACTGGGTGAAGATTACGTCAACGTCATAAAGAACTTCGACGTGATCGCACAGAAACCCAATCGGCTGGACGAAAACTCCAACATGGCCGCCGCGCTTCAGCTCCAGAATAGTTGCCTCCACGGTGGGTCCGAGCCACGCGCCACCGGACATGCCCTGGCTTTGAAACGCAAATCTCCATTCCGATTTCTGCAGGCCAGCCCTGGCCGCGACCAGTTCAGCCGTCTGCATGGCTTGGGTCTCATAGGGATCGCCATCGAGAATCGTTCGCCGGGGAACACTGTGCGCTGTGAAAATTACCGGCGACTCTGTGCCAGCCTTATTTCGCCCTGCAACCAGCCTCTCGGCAAATGCCTCAATCAACTGCGGCTGATCGTGCCAGGACTCCACAAAATCGAAGCTCAGCTGAGGATCAGGGCATCTCGCGAGCGAGGTTCGGTAAAGGCCAACGCTGGTCCGCGAATTGTGCGGCGCCATGCAGATGACGACAGCATGACGAATTCCATCCGCGACGATCTGACGCAGGGTATAAGAAATGAAAGGGTGCCAGTTTCTCATCCCGACATACACAGGCATTGCGAGTTGGGCTGCCAGCAATTCGCCTTGCTTCAAAGTGATCTCGGTCAGCGGCGAGCGTCCGATCTGCTCATAACGATGCTTGACTTCTTCAATCACTTCCGGCGTAAGCGGGCGCCCGCCGGTGACTCGTAGCAGAAAATCAGGGACTTCGTCTACGGAGTTTGGGCTGCCGTGCGCCAGCAAGAGCACGGCGCTAGGCTGGTTGGCATCGCTCATTTGGGAATGGCCGCTTTGGCGGAGTGCTCCTGCACATATGACGCCAGCGCGATTACGTTCGCGACCGGAGTCTCCGGCAGGATCCCATGGCCGAGATTGAAAATGTGCCCCGGACGGCCCGCCGCGCGATCCAGAATATCTTGTGCGGTGGCCTTCACCCGGTTCCAATCCGAAAACAGCACGACCGGATCGAGATTTCCCTGAACAGACCCGCCATCGCCCAGGTGCGACCACCCCTCGTCCAGCGGAATCCGCCAATCAAGGCCAATCACGTCAGCGCCAGTCTCCTTCATCGCAGCGAGCAAAGTTGCAGTGTCGGTCCCGGAATAGATCACAGGCACTGCCGTAGCCTTCAGCTTCCGCACCAGCTCTGTGGTCCTGGGCAGCACGTACTGGCGATAGTCTTGGACGGAAAGACATCCCACCCAGCTATCGAAGACCTGGATCACGTCAGCCCCGGCCCCTACTTGCTCGGCCGCATACTCTGAAGTCACGGAAACCAGCTTGCCCAGCAGGTCGTCCCAAACCTGCGGCTCGGAATACATCAGCTTTTTCGTGTTGATGTAATGCCGGGAAGCTCCGCCTTCAATCATGTAACTCGCCAGCGTGAAAGGCGCACCGCAAAAGCCGATAACCGGCAGCTTCGACCCGAAATGCTGAACCACCAATTTTACTGCTTCCGCTACATAGCCCAGGTCAGCAGCTGAATCGGTTCGCAGCAGGCGGACATCGTCCCCGGTCCGGAGCGGACGTTCGATGGTCGGCCCTTCCCCGGAGGAGAAGTGAAACGGCATGCCCATCACTTCCAGTGGCAAGAGAAGATCGGCAAAAATGATAGCTGCATCCACGTTCAGCATTTCAACAGCCGTAATGGTCACTTCAGCCGCGAGCTGTGGCCTTTGACAAATTTCTATCAGCGAATGAGTCTTGCGTACGGCGCGATATTCGGCCATGTAGCGGCCGGCCTGACGCATAAACCAGACCGGAGTTCGTTCCACAGGCAAAGCTTTGCAGGCGCGAACCAGCAGCGACTCAGGCGCGGACATGAAGAATCACTGTAGCACCTTGGGAAGCCAACGTCGTTTGTTTGGACGCGGCCACGGTACTCAGGGTTCCTCGCTATCGGCAATGGCAGGCAAGATAGGCGTTATTCACCATGAGTTGTGCATATAGCGATGGCCGTAGACATTCCTACAGCACAGTGCGACATGAATTCCGGAGTGCACTGTATGGAGTTCCCTCCATCGCGCGCTTACTGTTGATTATTACCCGCTCGTTTTTCACATAAGCATCCCCCACAAACAAAAAGGGGGATTACTCCCAGTAATTTGAAAGGAATCTATCGTGTCTGATCTATTCGAGCAGCTGAAGCAGAAATACCAGCCCGTTTTGACCGCCATACAGAACGAGGGAGCCGAACTGCATAATCTCAACTTAGATGGCAGCCAGCTCTACGTCAAAGCAACCGCCAAGTCGGAAGCAAGCAAGAACCGCATCTGGGACGCTATAAAGAAAGTCGATCCTAATTACGCGGATCTGAAGCACGATGTTGATTTCAATCAAGCAGCAGGCGCCGGCTCGTCTGAGGGACCCCGCAAATATACGGTGAAGGCAGGAGACAACCTGTCCAAGATCAGCCAACAGTTTTATGGCGACGCAAAGAAGTATATGACAATTGCGAAAGCCAACCATTTGGAGGACCCCGATAAGATCAAGGTAGGACAAGAGCTATTGATTCCCGCGGCTTGACGAGACAGTACTGTTCGTTCCTGTTGCTTAGCTGAAGCCTGTTCCAGCGCTGCAACCATGCTCTTCCCAGCACATTTGACTCAAGAGGTGAGCGCAATGGCTTGCCTCTTGCTTCACTTCCCCCTTTATGACATTGGCTTCATCCGGCCCCCTGAATTGGCCAACCGACAGGGCCGCGATATCATCAATCACAGCGGAAAGAGGCAGGCCACAGTGCAGTTCCTCCAATATCGCCCCACTTACACAATTCTGTTATTGGCCCTGCTCGCGGGTTGCACTCCACAACCAAACTCGCAGGACCTCAAGGAGAGAACCGCGCAAGCCACGGCGGAGGTGAAGCGCGACGCCAAGGCTGTGGCAGCAGGGATACGCGAGGGCTGGAGCCGTGACAAGCCGCTGGATCTGAACACCGCCACCAAAGCCCAGCTGCTGAGCCTGCCTGGCATAACTGCCCGGGAAGCCGATCGCGTGATTGCGGGGCGTCCCTATAGCGAACCCGGCGAATTGGTGACCCGCCGCATCATGCCGAAGACTGAGTACGACAAAATTGCAGAGCGGATCACCGCCAGAAAATAACCGCCAAGAAATGACCGATTGGAGCGCGATCAGCGCCGCAGAGCCTGCGAATTCTTATTTCAGGTGTTCCACCAAAAACAAATCCGACAGGTTGCGGGTGTATCCGAAAACGTAGTGTTCCTCGTCAGCGGCGATTCGCGGGCAACCCACCCCAACCACGCCGGCTATATCGGGCGGCGAAGCAGTTTTCCACGCGGTTCTGGCGCCGGTTTGCAAGTCGATGCGCGTCACCGCGCAGGACGTTTCGGCGCGTACTCCCACGAACAATGCATTTCCACCCTTGGCCCAGCGGAGAGGCACCTCGCCGGGTCGCGAACCAGGGACCGGCTGCGGTTCACCCCCATCCACAGAAATTACAGCGATTCCGTCGCTGGTGACGGCAGCAATTCGTTTGCCATCGGGCGAAACCGAGTGCGGATGAGTTCCCAAACTAAACCCAGGCGGCGTAATCGGACGCGGCTGACCACCATCGAGACCCATAACATAGATCCGGGAGGCTTGACCAGGTTCGTGACCCTCCAATAACAGCCGTTTGGTGTCAACGAAGAACTGACCGGTGAAAGGAATCACCGTGCCCGTTGGAACGGCCCGCTGTTGTCCTACCCCGGTGGGAAGAAGTACGAAATCCGGGGGCGTCACGTTCTGCCGCAAGACCAGTGCCCACTCCCCGTCGGGTGAAAATGCATTCGCTGAGCCTTGGCCCAGGCGAACGGCAGAGGTACCACGAGTGTCGCGGGCAAACACCGCATAATCGCCGCCCCCCGCCTCGCCTGCCTCGATGAACAGCATCTGTCTCCCGTTTTCCGCGATGTCGATAGGAACCGTCCAGTCTTGCCAGCTCAGGTCGCGTTCCTTATTTTCGCCCGGCGCCAAGCCGATCGCTCCGGCGCGCAAGGCATCCCGCGAAATTAAAGCCCGGCCGCCCGCGCCGACGTCATGCAAGGTGAGTGTTCCCGGAGCGCTGAGCAGCTCGCGGACCTTGCCCGACAAAGTGACGCCACGCAGCGAGCGGCTGAAGCCGGTGGCGGTGGCCGTGAACCAGAACTCATCTCCGGAAGGAGACCAGGCGGCGCCATAAGCGCTCGCCCAGCGTCCAGTCAGGTCTGACTTCTTGCCGTTCATATCGACGACGCCGATGGTACCGCCGTCGTCTCCCAGCAGGTTGTGATCGATGAATGCCAGGCGGTCGCCCCTCGGAGAGAAGCGCAAATGGCTGACCCAGCCGGGGGTTTCGTAGAGTACCTTGCCAATCGGATACTCAACCCGGCTCTGTCCCTTTACCACGTGGACCACGGCCAGCTGGGTTCCATCCGGAGTCCAATCGGCAGCTTCCACATTATCCAGCAGGTCGCGCGGGGCGTCCGCGCCGATAGAGACCTGGGCCAGCGTTCCGCGATGCGAGAAATGATTGGGGCTGACGCTAAAGTGGCGCAATACGGCAATCTGCCCGGCGGGGGAAACCGCCAAAACTTCCGTTTCCGGCAGGCTGAGATCGCGGGATTCCGTAGAATTTGCGGAACTGATAAACACCGCTTCTCGATTGCCTTCCCAGGCAGCGCTGTACACCGCCGATCGGGGATCAGGAGCAAACCTCGCGGCCAGCAGAGCCCCTCGCCGGAAACTCAGCTCGCGAAAAGTGGGGACGGGCCGGGTAGCGGTGCGTCCGCCTATGAAAAAACCGGCGAGGCTGGCTGCGGCCAGGCCCACAGCGACAGCTCCGGAAAGCAGTACGCGATTCGTTGGTTTCCTTCGGATCGAAGAATCAGAATTTGCGGTCTCAATGGCTGCCTCTGGCGTAATTGCGGCCATGGATCCTGAGGCCGCTGCAGCCAATCGCTGTCCCTGCGACGACGGGTGCCAATCTCGTTGCAGCCGCTTGAGGTCTGCCCTGATATCCGCAGAGCTCTGATAACGCAGGTCGCGGTCCTTTTCCAAAGCCTTGTTGACAATGCGTTCCAGGTCCGGCGGGAGTTCGGGATTCAAACGCACCGGCGAAGTGGGGACCTTGTTCAAAATCGAATTAAAGATCGCCGCCGAGGTACTCCCTTCGAAGGGCAGGCGGCCGGTAGACATCTCGTACAGTACGACCCCGAAGGAAAAGACGTCTGTGCGAGCGTCCAATTCTTCACCCAGGGCCTGCTCGGGACTCATGTAGGCAACCGTGCCCAAGGCAGCGCCGGGCGACGTCAGGTGATCCATACCGGCGCCGACGGTCGCTCCAGCGGTGACTTCCGTAGATACCACGTCTTTGCCCCGCTGGGCGCCGACCTTGGCCAGGCCGAAATCGAGAATCTTGGCATGGTGGCGATCGGTGACGAACACATTTGCCGGCTTGATGTCGCGATGCACGATGCCTTTGGAGTGGGCCGCCTCGATTGCGTCCGCCATTTCTATCGCCAGAGTCAGCAACATACCGAACTCCAGCGGGCGGGAGGTGATACGGTGCTTCAATGTCGCGCCTTCCATAAATTCCATGGCGATGAAAGACTGCTCGTCGTGCTTGCCGACTTCGTAGATAGTGCAGATGTTGGGGTGATTCAGAGCAGAGGCGGCCCGCGCCTCGCGCCGGAAGCGCTCCAGAGCTTGCGCGTCATGAGAGAGTTCGTCAGGAAGGAACTTCAACGCTACGAAACGCCCCAGCTGGGTGTCCTCGGCCTTGTAAACCACACCCATGCCGCCACCACCCAGCTTTTCTACAACGCGGTAATGAGAAATAGTTTGGTCGATCATGCGGCCTGCGCAATGTTAGGCGGGATGCGCGGGCAAGTCAACGAGAACACGAACCTGGTAGAGCCTACGCACATCGTATCCCCCTAACGGCATCCGCGCCACACGACAGGCACGCCGCTCGCTCACCCGGTAAGTGTCGTGCCAATAACTCACCACCGGGCGGCGCCGCGAGGGCGTCACAGTTTTTTTGCCAGCACGTCCTGCAGCATCACCTTGTCCAGCGTCAACTCCGCCACTTCAGCCGCCCATTCTCTTCCTGGAGCTGTTCGAACTGCCGGACCTGGTCGGTCTCCAGCCCCCTTGTACTGCTTCTTCCAGCGATACAGCGTCTGCTCCGTGATCCCCACCTGGCGGATCAGTTCTGTCACCGGCACTCCTATCTCCGCCTGCTTCAGCACCGCCACGATCTGCTCCACAGAAAAGCGTTTCCTCTTCACGGCAAATCCCGCTTCCCCTCAGGTAGTAGATTTTGCCGGAGACTAACCCTCATCGTGTGTCGAAAAATGGGGAGCCGCTCACACCGGGTCTGAATTTTCTTCAGCAGCAGGCGAAGTTCGATGACTTTTATTGAGATCTTCAACTATGAACGCCCTCATCAAGCCTTGAACATGAAGTGCCCGGCAGAGGTCTATCAGCTCTCGCCTCGCCCCTACAAGGGATTGCCCGATATCGATTATCCCTTCCATGACCAGGTCACCGTCGTCACCCATTGCGGACGCATCTGTCTGGGCCGCAAAAAGATCAACTTCAGCACTGTTTTGCCGGTCAAGCCATCGGCATCAAAGAAGTTCACGACGACATCTGACTGGTTAGCTTTATGGATAATGTCTAGGCTACTTCGATCTTGATACCCGGGTGCTGGAACCACTCGACAACCCGTTCGGCCCCAGGTTGTCACCTATGTAGCCGGTACATTCTGTAACCCATGTCTCCGGTTGGACCCTTTCAAGGTGGTGGCGGCGGTTGGACTCGAACTATGACGGGACACTGACAACACGCAAGTTACTGATTATTCAGGACGCCACAATCGCCAAAACAGCCACAATCGCTCTACTGAGGTACACGGCGGGTACACGGAGCTATTTCTGGCCATCATCCTGGCGCCGACAAGGTCGGATAAAATTCTCCCGCTTGGGTCAAGATTGCGCAGCAGGGCGCAATGCACCAGTGCTGAGCTTTTGCTAGGATTGCGGGCGTAGTTCCGGGAACGGGAATGTACTGTCGCAAAATATTAATGGTCCGACGCGCTGCTGCCCGGGGGGGAGCTAACCCATCATGACGCCACCATACACACCGCACACTTACACCCCAGCCGAGGCAGCCACAATCCACGCCGAGTTCGAGAGGCAGTGCCGTCGCTTGGTCGGGCCATCGTGGGACACACCACTCACCGCCGATGAGATCGCCGAGATTGAGCGTCCTCTCACTACGGAGGAGCACGACAAGGCCGCAAGCGATATCGAGGACGAGATTAAGTAAGCCGTCAACCCTTCGCGCTGGGTTTTGGATTGGAGTCGCCCTTGCCGTTCATCATCCTTGATCTTTCCTGGCGTCATTGCACGGACATGTGCGCAGCCCCCGTTGTGCGATTGCCGCAAGAGCGTTGATACCTGAGTGTCACCTAATCCGCAGCGATGGATCGTAGGTCATCCTGGCGCGAAATTTCGGGCATTCATGGCAGCCGCTATCACTGGCTGCAGATCGTGTTTTATGAACAACTTCGTAATGCGGCTCTCTCTGATGATGAGGAGAAAACCGTAAACGAATGGGCAGTTCGTTTGCGAGAAT
>JBBSFW010000084.1:0-16753 GCA_038254805.1 Terriglobales bacterium | reverse complement strand
GTTCACGAGGCTCCCGGTGACTATCCGGGCGGCAAGAAGGGCGATGTGCTGACGGTGGAGTTCACCGTCCTGGGCATTCCCTGTCTCGGTCTCAACGGCGGCCCGGCGTTCAGGCACACCGAGGCCTTTTCCTTCCAGATCGCGACGGAGAATCAGGAAGAGACGGACCGTTACTGGAACGCGATCATCGGCAATGGCGGCACGGAAAGCCAGTGCGGTTGGTGCAAGGACCGCTGGGGCCTCTCCTGGCAGATCACGCCGCGCGCGCTAACCGATGCGCTTGCGGCTGGTGGTGGTGAGGCAAAGCGTGCCTTCGAGGCGATGATGACGATGAAGAAGATCGACATCGCCAGCATCGAAGCAGCGCGGCGAGGCTGACGTGAACACGCCGACACGTCCTTATTCGTCCTGGATCACGCGCCCTCGTCCCGTCTGGGACATGGTAGAAGCGAGTGTAAACACAATGGGTTGTCGTCCATGACCGGTTGTATCCACGTCGGTGTAAACAAGAATTAGTCCGCAGAGGGGTACCCGATGAATCGCACGTGGACGATCATAGGGGTAGGCGACGTGCCGGGCAGCTTCAAATGGTACCAGGCGCTATTCGGTCAGCCGGCCACCCTTCCTATCCATGATTACTTTGGGCAAATCCTCGATTCAGATGGAACTGTCTTGCTCTGCCTCCACGAGTGGGGCGCCCACGAGCATCCCTCATTGATGAGCCCCGATCACGGGACGCCCGGCAACGGGCTCCTGTTGTTCTTCCGTGTCGATGATTTCGACCTGGCGCTTCAAAGGGCATGCTCTCTCGTCGCTCGGCTCGAAGAGGAGCCACACGTGAATCCGAACACTCAAGCCAAGGAATTCTCGCTCCGAAATCCGGACGGATATTACGTTACGATCAGTGCGCTCTCTGCGGCCTGACAAGGCGCTGCAGCTGCCGAGCGCTGGCCGGGGCCACATCGGGCAGCGCTGCCCGACCCTCCCCTCGCCGGGCGGCTCTTGCCGTCCGATCGTCCATTCCATTAGGGAACGTATCGCGGAGTTTCGATTATTCTGATGGTGTCACCGGCAAACCGGGAGTTGGCCGACTCCAGTCCGCGGTCGCAATGTCCAGTTTGACCACCTTGGAATTAGCGGTGGGCGCATCCGGGCCAACAACAGGGGCGTCGTTTTCCATCCTTAAGGCTTGAACAGCCCCACTCGATCCGGCGGCTTCTAGTTTCTGCTTTTTTAGCTGACTCAATCCAACATATCCACTCGTTGCGTGCGAGCGGTGTAATATCCTCCCATGCTGTTAACGCTTGCGGGTCGGATGTAAGTGCTTTTTTTAAATCTGCGGGCACTTCGTGTACCACACCGCCAGAAATCTTTTTTCGCGACATATATAAGCTCCCCTTCGTAAGCCCAGCGGCGCGAAGATCTCTTGCTGAGCAAAGTCAGGGCCGGTTACAGACCACCGAAACTGCCAAACTTCGGGACCTCGCTTGCGATTCAGACTCTCCATACAATCATGTTGCATACGCCTCCTGCACCGCCGTTGCGGAGCTGGCGCCGGCGTTCTGAGCCACGTCGCCCGCCAAGTCGAATGTCCCTGCCCCGGAAGTCGTGAAGGTGCCGTTCAAGATGTTAGCGATAAAAGGTATCTTGACACTGGGGACGTTTCCCTGGTCGCCGTCGGCACAGCCACCCTTGATGGAGTACGTCCCGGTGAGGTGTCCCGAGGAATAAAAAGCGTCAGCTTTAGTTTTTGGGGACACTCGCTCGATAGTAGCCCAGGACTAGTAATGTCCCGATTGCTCCGTGTGACAGGCAAAGCCGGAAGTATGGGTTCATCAGTCGGATTAGTACGGAGAAACGCCCTGCTTGGTACAAGCGCAGCAAGAGGACCATGCTTTTCGCCGCGGCGACTGGAGGCCGCTCCCGATGGCGAAGAGCAAACGCAAAACGAGTTCCGAAAACGTCCTCAAATTACTCGATCTAGAACAATCGAAATCTGCGGTCTTGAACAGTACATCGGGAACTTGAGAAGTGATGGACGGAGCGGGGTATGAGCACCCCGCTCCGCTCGAATGCTTTCGTTTGTGAAAGCCGTAATCCTTACTCCTTGGCAATGCGGACGCGCTCTGCTTCGGCCGTGGTCGCGATCCCGGGGTCGATCACCATGTCGTGCATGGTGTTCCCCGATTGGGCAACGATCATCTGCAGGTGAATGGGCTGCTGGTTACCGTTGGTGACAGTAAAGGTTCCGGTGCAGTCCGGATTCACTGAGTAGGTGCCCGTATTCGAGGCCCATCCCGGTGCAACGTTGCCGTTGACGGCAATCGCGTCGAGTTGGGTTAGATTCCCGTTGCCGTCAAACGTGGTCTTGGCGAGGCCGTCAATCAGCAAGGCAGACCCGCCCGGGAGGAGTACCTGCCCGTGGATAGTAAAGGCGTAAGTCCCCCTGATTTTTGAATTGCTGCAAACGATGGCATAGGCAGTCACACTTTGTGACACAACTACCGCCAGGATCAACAGCAGTTTTGGCTTTTCTGTCCTTTGCGCCCTTGTCCTGAGCACTATCGCAGAAACTCCTGAATAAACGTGCAAACAAGAAATAATCCATCAGGAACGAAAGCTGGCTTAACAAACGGCTAGATGGGGATAATTGGCGAGTTCATGGTCCCGCCCCCTGCTGGTGAAGTGGCCAAGTCACGCTGGCTGCGGACTCCACATGTCAACCATGTGCTTCCTCAACACTTAACTAGGTGATGCAAGGTTTTGCGCTGGTGACGAGGTATGCGAGTTGACTTGGATAATCTTAATGCAACAATTTGCATCTCGCCTGCGAGCCGTCATTGTAAGTAAATCAAAACAAAAGATTCCTCTTTGGTACCCAGCCTGCGTTACGCAGGGGTAGCGAGGCTGGTAATCTCTCCCGTTTCTCCACCTTTCTCGTTGCGAGCCCTTCGCGGTCGAGTCAACCACGACCATAGGTTCCTCCCCTAGACGATGAACTGCGATTAGATTCGGGAGGCATTTATGCGTGTCACATTGATAGTTCTGATTCTTGTCATAGCGCTACAGGCTTCAGCGCAGAACACTTCTGCGTCAACCGCACTGGAAACCAATGCAGTCAAGACGGAACACCCACAGCACACATTCTTCTTTAAACAAGAGAAGCCTAGGTTGCTGGATCGGAAGTTTATGGTGCTGGCAGGACTAGCAACTGCCGCCACGGCTTTGGACCTGGCTACGACCTCTCACTGCGTGGCCACATATGTGAATTGCCAGGAGGGAAATCCGGTGCTCGGTTCGCATCCGTCACAGGCGAAGCTCTACGGGGTCAATTTTTCGATGCTTGCGGGTCAACTGTTGGCGAGCGCATGGATGCATCGGAAGATGCCGGACAGAAATCTGTGGATGATCCCCCCCATCGTCGCGACCGCGGGCCACGGATTAGCCGCAGCTCTGAATATCCGGACGATGCATCAGCTCGCTCAGTAGAGCACCGGCATCAAAGCGGAAAAGCGGTTCAGCTCCCCCGTTCGTAAGGGACCCTGTGCCGGTCACGTCTCGCATCCTCTTCCGCGGGCGTGAAATATTAAGAGAGGCCGCCAACGATGTTGCGGTACTCGGCCTCGGTGAAAGCTTTAGTGTTTCTGTGGTTATGTTGCCGAGCGCTCCAACTGACAGCCGGAAGATTCGTCTTTTCGTTCAGCTTTGATCCCGCCAAATTACTTAAAGAAACCGTAGACTCGTGCTGTTCTTTCTGATGAGCAATGCCGCTTTGCGACCCAGGGTGTTGCCGACCTCCCTTTCTCTCAGGAAGAAGGAAATACACGATTGAGGAGCAACAAATTATCTGACGTGAAAGGCTGTTCGGTTTCAGCAGAGAAGAACTATTGGGACAGATGCTCGAAATGCTGGTGCCGGAGCGGTTCCGAGAGAAGCATCCGGGCCATCGGACACGCTTTTTCAGCGACCCTCGAGTGAGACCTATGGGGGTGGGCCTCGAATTGTACGGACTACATAAAGACGGCCAAGAATTTCCGGTCGAGATCAGCCTTAGTCCATTGCAAACCGCGCAAGGGATGCTGGTTACGAGCGCAATTCGCGACATCTCGGAACGCAAGCACGCAGAACTGAGCCTGCGGGAGTTATCTGGCCAGTTGCTGCATTTACAGGATCAGGAGCGGAGACGCATCGCTCGTGAACTACACGATAGCGCCGGACAGACGCTTGCCGCATTGGGTATGAAATTGTCTCCGCTCGCCGATGGCGGCAACAAGACTCATGATTCCAACCGGGTGATTAAGGAAAGCCTCGACATCATCCGCGAACTATCGACAGAAATAAGAACGATTTCCCACTTGTTGCATCCGCCACTGCTGGATGAAGTGGGTCTTTCCTCCGCTCTCCGCTTGTACATCGAAGGATTTGCTGAACGTAGCAAGATTGAAGCGTATCTGGAAATTCCAAATGACTTCGGACGAATCTCACGCGATGTGGAAACCACGGTTTTCCGTGTGGTGCAGGAATGCCTGACGAACATTCACCGGCATTCGGGGAGCAAGGTCGCGAGGGTGGTGATTTCGAGAGTGAATCACCATCTTCGCGTCGAAGTGCACGATGAAGGCAAAGGGATGTCCCCAGACAAGCGGTGGGAGATGGAAATGCCAGGCAAGGCGGGCGTCGGAATCCGCGGAATGCGAGAACGAATCCGTCAGTTAGGTGGGAGTTTGGAAATCAGCTCGCCGGTCAATGGCAAAGGAACCGTCATCGTCGCCCGATTGCCGGTTGACCGTATCCCCGATAAACACATTATTTGAACAAACAATGTCCGAGACCACCAAACCGAATGGGAATGCCCCGGTTGCAAGCGCTTCCAAGCTGAAGGGCGGTTTCCAGGATCGTATGTAATATGTCGTCCCAGTTTTTGGCTTTGGGCGCTCCCCGCGGCCCGCGCGGACGTAATTTGCCTCGCATTATTCCTGCTCGATTTCCATGTCGGAATCATCCTCAGTTCCCGCCTTCGCGTTTAAACCACTTCCCAATCCAAGCAGAGCAACTCCAAATCTTTGGGTATGTTTGAGTTGTCGCGAATGACCGCACACAGCGGTGCGCTCGACCGGCAATCACCTAGCCTAGAACGCAATCCACGGTGGTCCAGGTAAATGGATAAGAGGATGCAGTAATCCTCAATGAGTTCTATAAAAAGGGATGTCAAAAAAAACTCCGTCTTGACCGGAGTCCGAGAATTTTACTGGAATGGGACGCCCGAACCCTACCCCGCTCAGTTAAGCGACGTGGTCTCGATCCCCAATGACCCGAACTATCTGGGCTGGGACTTCAATGGTGGCAATGTCCTTTTGCGGGAAGGCAGCGCGTGGATGTTCTACTACAGTGTAGGAACTTATGGGGGCATTGACCAGGTTTACCGAGCAACCTCCACTACCCCTCCTGTTTTTCAGCGCACCGGTGTGGCCCTCAACACACCTCATTACGCCAACGATATAAAGAGCTCCAAGCCGGGGGAAAGACGTGGTATCTCATGGTTCTTTACGTGGAGGAGGCCAGTGCGGGGACTGTCCTGTCTCCCGTGTTTTCCTATAGCCTTTCCAATGATGGGATTACATTCGGACCAGAGCAATCGCGTTTGGTGGGGCTTTTCCAGAAGATCATTTTGTGACGACTTCCGCTTTTGTGACCAGGGGTAAAAGTATTCTGGGAGTACTTTACGGAGCTAATTCGCTTGACCTCCTCAACGCGGCAAATCAGATTTTTGCCCGCTGGCTGCAGAAGAAAGTGGTAATTACCGATTCCTCAGGCGCGCAGTACACGCTGCAGCGTGGTTATGGTCCCGATCGCCAGTTGTTCCAATCTCAATCGTCGGGATCCTTGCAGGGGACCATTACCGTATATGCCGAGGACGGCGTCACGCCCCTTGGAAAGGGTACTGTAACCGTGAGCGCTGGACAGGCGTACCAACTCGTTGTCAGCGGTGGATAGAACATCTCCAGCATTTCCTGCCACCTCGCCTCGTCATTGAATGCGGTGTTCAGTGCCATCCGACAACAAAGGCGGCGCCTTCGACGAGTTTGTGGATAGCCTCGGCCGTGAGCCATTTGAGTTGGTGTTGCTCGCATAGCGGAAATCCCTGGCGACGGGGATTCCGTCCTGCCAGTTTTCTTTCCGTTGCCGACCGTGCGCCGGTTGGATCACAAACATATCCTTCCGTCTCGACGCTGTTGCGAGCTTCTTCGTGTGTGAGCAACCCTTCGTGCAATTTTTTCCCGGGCCTGATCCCTGCGCATTCAATTTGGCAATTCGGAGCGACCGCTTGTGCCATATCGAGCAGCTTCATGCTGGCCATTTTGGGTACAAAAATCTCTCCACCTTGCATTTGTTCCAGGCACCGTATTACGAAACGCGCTGCGCCATCGAGTGTGATCCAGAACCGGGTCATGCGAGGATCCGTGATCGTGACTTTCCCCCATTTTCTCTGCTCGACGAAAATTGGGACCACGCCGCTCCGGCTGCCGAGATAATTGCCAAATCGCACGCAACTAAAGCCGGGTTCTGGAGCCTCAGCGTGGTCGTTTGCCTGGACGAAATCCTTTCCGCGTTCGCACCTTTGCGGTTAACTTAAAAACAATGCCCGTTCGCTAAACTTCGGAGAGACGTTCTACTCGATTCTTGGAGACCCGTTGCTGCAATTCGCCCGTAACCTGTTTCATCGCAGAGCCGAAACCTCAGGTTTGGCATTCTCGCGGCCACTCGTGGTTTTGCAAAGCGACGATTGGGGACGCGTCGGAGTCCGCGACAAGGAAGGCTATGAACGATTGCGGTCGAGTGGATTGCGGCTCGGCGAGCATCCTTACGATTTATATACCCTTGAAACGGCCACCGATGTCTCCTCGCTTTCTTCTCTCCTTGAAAGCCATCATGATTCGACGGGCCGCCGAGCCTGCCTGATGATGAATTTTTGTCCCGCCAACCTTGACTTCAAGAAAATGCGTCAGCAAGGATTTACAAAACTGGAACTTCTTCCGCTGTCGGACGGGCTGCCGGGAAGTTGGTCGCGTCCGGGTCTCATTGAATCTTATCGCGCGGGTATAGAACAGGGCGTCTTTTATCCGGCAGTGCACGGTCTAACCCATTTTTGCGCGGATGCGATCGAGAATGCGCTGTCCGAAAATGAAAGACGAGCAGAGTTTCTACGCCTGCTATGGGCGGAGGAGACACCATTCATTTATTGGCGCATGCCTTGGATTGGCTACGAATATTGGCATCCCGAAAAGCCGCAGGCTGGTTTTGTTTCAGCCGAACGGCAGCGAAACCTGATCCGGCGGACGTATGAACTTTTTCTGGCTCTTTTTGCCATCACGCCAACGTCGGCGTGCGCGCCTGGCTACCGCTCGAATTCGGATACGCATCGCGCCTGGGCGGAATTCGGAATCCGTGTGGCGCAAAACGGAACTGTCGGCGGTCTGAAAGCGCCTCACATTGACGAAATGGGCATTTTGCATCTTTATCGCACGCTTGATTTTGAGCCAAGCCAGAAGGAACTAGACATCGAGAAATACCTGCAAATCGCCGCAGGTTGCTTCTCCCGCGGATTGCCGCTAATAATTTCAACTCACTCGATCAACTTCCACTCTTCGCTAAAGGACTTTCGCACTCCCAGTCTTGCCGCTCTCGATGCACTGCTCACGGCACTGGAATCGAAGTATCCGGCTTTGTTGTACGTGAATGATAACGATGTGTATGCAATCGTCACTCAGGGCACCTTCGGCAGCCGTGACGAACAAATTGCAGTGTCGGCCACGCATCGGGAACCGACCCTATGTGTAGTGCGCGGGGGCCGATCTGTTGCCGACCCCGTTCGTCGGTCCTGACCACGACCGGCTGTCTGCGCGCTGATCACACTGGTTGTTCTGGGATGCGAATTTTCCACGACGCCCCTTCCTGCGTGGGGCCAGTGAAGATACGTTAATGCACTTGATAGCCTCGACTTACCGGGCTGCGGTAAGTCGTTACTCCTCAGCGTTGTTCTGATTTCGTCAAAAGAAGGACGGTAACCAGGTATTCGGCCACTACTTGCCCGAGTAGGAGGTGTGCTGAGCTCCGGTTTTGAATCCTGCGCTCCGGCCTGTTCTAAGGATGTGCCGATCCGAGTTATATTAAGGCTCAAGTAATTACCAGTCGTATTAAAGCTATTTAATATATTATTATTATATCTTATAGATATTAAGTCGCCACGTAACCATTGAATCGGTTTGCGAATTATGCGGGAACAAACTCCCTTAAATCCTTTGTTTCCCACAAAGAGCGAGTCTCAGTTGGTCCGGTCTCCGGGCTGGAGTGAAAACGCTTGTGCTTCCTCGGACTCGCAGCTATCAAGTTCCTCGGCGATGGTTTGCGGACATTCCGCTCGTTGAGGGGTCCCTAATCTCAGGTTTTTTGGAAAAAACTAGGCGCCGGCGGAGAGCCGATGCGCGCCTTTGTTTTGTGCGAGCCCGTACTGTCGGATTTTGTACAGAAGGGCTTTGTAGCTGATCTGTAAGAGCGCGGCGGCCTGCTTGCGGTTCCAGTTCGTCTCGTCCAAGGCCTTCGCAATCGCTTCCGCTTCGGCCTGGTCTTTGGCCCCGCGCGCTACTGACTTGAGTCCGCCTGTGGGCTCAGCAGTAATGCGGCCGGCGGCGGGTGCGAAGGGCGCTCCCGAGCTGTCGCTGCGCGGCTGCAACTCGTTAATTGCGAGTTTCTCGTCGCCTAGAACCAAATAGCGCTTTACGAAGTTTCCTAGTTCTCGCAGGTTTCCCGGCCAGGGATAGACGGCACAGGCCTGCAGCAGATCAGGTGAACATGGCAGCGGAGGCCGCGCGTACTGCTCCGAAAGCTGCGTCATGAAATGTTTCAAAAGAATGGGGATTTCTTCCTTCCGTTCGCGCAGCGGCGGAATTTGCAACGTAAACGCATTCAACCGGTAATAGAGATCTTCGCGCAGCCGTTTCGAGGCCAGGGCTTCGGGAATATTGATATTGGTGGCTGCCAGAATGCGCACGTCCACCTGAATCACCGAACGGCTGCCTAGCCGCGAAAACCGCTGGTCCTGCAACACGTGCAGCAGCTTTGCCTGCAAAGAGGGCGGCATCTCGCCGATTTCATCCAGCAAAATGGTCCCGCGGTTGCAAATTTCGAATTTACCCGGCTTGGCACGATTGGCGCCGGTGAAGGCTCCCGCCTCGTAACCGAACAGCTCGCTTTCGAGCAGGTCCGCGGGAACGGCCGCACAATTGACTTTCAAGAATGTGCGGTGCGCGCGGGGGGAAAGCTTGTGGATCAATCGCGCCATTACCTCTTTGCCGGTCCCACTCTCACCCAGCATCAGTACGGGAATATCCACATTAGCGACCAAAGCCGCCTGGGAACGCAACTTGCGCATATTTGCGCTGGCCGCTACGAAGAACGTGTCATCGCCAATATCTTCAACCTCCCCTGCGTAATGTTCCTGATTAACGCCGAGGCACAGGTCGATTACAGCGTCCAGTTCACCTTTTTGAAATGGCTTAGTAATGTAGTCGGAGGCGCCCAGACGAATCGCCTGCACGACTTTCTTAGTATCGTTAACGCAAGAGAGCATGACCACTTTGACGTTGGGTTGCAGCTTGCGCAAAGCCTCGAGCGTCTCCAGTCCATCGATCCCCGGCATGAGCAGGTCGAGCAGCACCAGGTTCGGAACTAATCCATTCTGAACCAGCGCCAGCGCCTCTTCGCCGGTGGAGGCGGTCTCGACCTGATGATTGCCCACTTCCAGCAGGGTTCGAATGTAGCGCAGCATCCCTGGTTCGTCATCCACCAGCAAAATTGTGACTTTTTCGCTCATTACCTTTTTCCCTCGGATACGCTGGACGGCGGCTTCAACGGGACCATAAAGGAAAATTTACAACCCGTTCCACCTTCACTCTCCACCCAGATCTTGCCGCCCATGCCATGGACTAACCTGCGCGCGATGGCCAGGCCTAGCCCCATCCCGTCGGACTTTTCATTCGTGGGCAGGCGAAAGAAGTCATCAAAAATTTCCAGGTGATACTCGGGAGGAACGCCCGGCCCCGTATCTGACACGCTGATCTTCACCGAATTGGGCTGTGACAGGGGATGACGCCGCCGTTCCAACCCTCCGGCGGGGGCTAGCTTGCTAATCATGCGGCGGTCCCATATGTGAGGCTCAGCATGTAGCCATACGGTTCCGCCCGCGGGAGTGAACTTGGATGCATTTTCCAAAAGGTTGGAAATGATTCTTTCAATTTTGGGAGCGTCAAACGGAAACTCAATCACTTTTTCATTGGCCAGGAAGTAGAGAGCTAAAGCCTTCTCCTGGAAACGCGGAGACCATAACCGGCAAACTTCAGAGAGGCACGCATTGATATTTCCGGTCTCGAACTTCAGCTTGAGGTCGCCGGTTTCGAGCACGCTGAAACTCAAGAAATCCTGGATGTAGCGCTGCAGTCGTTGTCCGTTGGAACGCATGTCGCGCAGCACTTCCCGCTGGCGTTCGTTCAGGTCCCCCAGCTTTTCGCTTTGCAACACCTCGATATATCCGTTCAGAATGGCGAGTGGTGTTTTCAAATCGTGAGTGGCGGATGCTAACGCGGTAGTCGTGCGGCGATAACGCTCTTTTAGCTGGGTATATTCATGAAGCTCTCCGCTAGGTCCTCCCCCAAGGGAACGCACGCTTGATTTGGCTGAACCTACCGATTCCTTGGACGGCATAGTAGACACACAAATATCTTTCGGCATCATCTAGGGTAAATACTCGGGGGGAGGGGCAGCAGTTCAGGTCCTCACTGATCTACCGCTGTGAGAATGCTAGGGTACAAAGCTGTGGAGTGTCAACGGAAAATGCAAAATATTGGTCACTTTCGGTAAATCCTTTCCAAACGTGCCGCTACAAACTGGCGAAATCGCTGCAAAGCTGGCCTAAAAGTCTGAATTCTACCCCTGAACTCTTGGCTTGGGAGCCGGAACGCCCGAATCTCGCTTATCGCTACGCCCGCTTGAACCTCCAGACCATCCGTTTGGCCCCCAAGGTGCGGGGAAGCTGAACAATAACGCAAAGGAGTCTCGGGTTTGAATCGTCGTGCGCCGGTCGTGGAGCGTCGAAAATCGGTTCGCTTGGCGCTCGCAATCCCCGTCTTTGTGCGCAGTCACGACCCTCACGGGAAGGACTTCCTCGAGTTTGCTACCGCGCTGAATATCTCCGCCGCCGGTGCCTTGGTTGCAGTTCACCGCGCTTTGCCGCAAGCAGCGCAGGTTCTGCTGGAAATTCCCAGCGCTCCCCTAGCCGCCTCAGCCCCCGTCCCGGCAACCTCGCGGAATTTGCCTGCGAAAATCGTTCGGGTAACCCACGCCAACGGTTACCACTTGCTTGGACTAGAGTTCACTCGGCCCCTGGTGAATACGGCCGTGCGCCCAACCGCAGGGCGAAGGAAAGTTGCTTCTTCTGTGTGAAAACTTTTTCCTACTACTTCCTGGACATTCTCGATTACATTCTCGTGCCTCAGGCCCTTTTGTAACTCTTCCTCCCCCTCTTGTAAATAGCTAACCCCATTGCAGTTAATTTCCCCAAACAGGAATCCAACTCACCCAGTAATCGATTGGCTTCTGGGGTGCACACTCTCTGAACAGTACAGGAGCCGCACTTCACAATGTCCAGCACGGTGACAACCTCTGTCAGTTCCCTTGTCCAATCAATCGGGGAAATGCCCCCTGAGAATGTAGTTTTCGGGCACTCTGAAACGATGCAAGCGCTGCGGCAACGTCTCGACAAAGTGGCCAGCGCCAACGTTCCAGTATTGATTTATGGCGAGAGCGGCACCGGTAAAGACATCGTCGCCAGACTGGTCCACGCACTGTCACCCTGGAAGTCAGGCCCATTCGTCAAAGTGAACTGCCCGGCCATCCCCGGCACCCTGCTGGAAAGCGAGTTGTTCGGATATGAGCGCGGCGCATTCACGGGAGCCTATGGTTCAAAGCCCGGACGGGTCGAATTGGCCCACCGCGGCACGTTGTTCCTGGATGAAATTTCAGAACTCGACATGTCGCTGCAATCGAAGCTGCTGCAATTGCTGCAGGACGGACAGTTTTGCCGCATTGGGGCGCAGGCGGACAAGAAAGTCGAGGTCCGAGTGGTGTGCGCCACCAACCGGCGCCTGGAAGAAGAAATCCAAAATGGTACCTTTCGCGAGGACCTTTTTTATCGGATTAACGTTGTGAACCTGGTCATGCCTCCTCTCCGCGAGCGGCGCAGCGATATCGCCGGGTTGGTCAGCTATTTCCTCGATTTTTATAACCGCAAATACAACTGTAAGGCGCGCCCGCTTTCACCGGAATTGATGGAAGTTCTGCAGAAATACCATTGGCCGGGCAACATCCGCGAGCTGGAAAACCTGATGAAGCGTTATGTGATTCTGGGGAGCGAAGAGGTTATCAGCACCGACCTTCAACCTCGCGATGAGGACCTCTTAACGCCGGAGATTAACCTGGACGGGCCCATTTCGCTCAAAAAGCTTACGCGGCAAGCGACTCGCGCTTTGGAGCGCAAGATCATCTTAAAGGTGCTTCACAGCCACCACTGGAACCGCAAGCAGACGGCGCGAACTTTGAACATCAGTTATCGGGCTTTGCTCTACAAGATCCGCGACGCCGGCCTGCCTCCCAACCGTGCGCGGCGAGAGCCGGACTCTTCCAAGGGGCCGATGGCGACCGACTGAGCAAGATTGACATCGCAAGATTGAGATCGAAGGATCCAAGCTCCGCTACCTGGGGGAGTACATCGTTCGCGCCCTCAGCGTTCCACCCGAAAAGTACGGGGACTGGGTGAAGTTGTAGGACATGGATCGGCCCGGGCGAGACTGCAGCGGGGGTTCTCAAGCGCGTGCAGTGACGGCTTTCTACTGCACGGTCAACTGCACCGTCGTAGTGCGGGTGGCTGCGCTCCCGGAGCTGGCGTTTATAGTAATGGTGTAAGTTCCTGCAGGCGTTCCGGTAGTAGTGGTGGTCCGGCTCTTGCTCGAACCGCACCCTGCCTGCAACAAGACGATTCCCGACAAAATCAGGAAGAAGACGCCCAGGAGCAATCTGCGTTTGCGGGAAATGCCAGCCCCCATCACCGCCAATGCCGAAATTGGCAGCCAGAACGCATAAAACATCTGCCGCTCATGGAACAGGGCCCCGGGAGTCGTGACCCGCGCAGTAGTGGCAATTTGCAGGCTGCGGCTTTGCGGCCCATTGCTGAGGTTGGGAATGGGATTATTGGTAAAGGTACAGCTCGAATTTGAAGGCAGTCCGGATCCGCAGGCGAGCGAAACCGCTCCCGGAAATCCCGCACCGGTGGGCGTTACTTTGACTACGTAAATCGCCGATGCCCCTGAAATCACAGTGGCGCTGGCAGGACTTGCGCTGACACCAAAATCGTTGACTACCGCCGTATTCGAGGCCGTCTGCTGAAAGGCGGTGCCGGTGACGGTGAGGGTTCCGACGTTATTGATAGGGGGAGGCTGGGGGGGCATTCCGCCCACCGTGCTTTTGGCAGTCGCAATGACCACCACGGTGACGGTCGCCGCAGGGCTCAGGACACCGGTGGAAGACATAGCCGAAACATTGATCGTGCCCAGGTTGCATACCGTACCACTGGCGGGACAGTTGCCGGTGCTGCTGGAAATGGAACTCAAAGTCGTATTCGCCCCAGGAGTGTCGGTGAACACGACTCCTGCCACCGGGTCGCCGGTGTTATAGATCAAGTATTTGAATGTCACCTGGCTCCCAACCCCAACCGGCGAGGGACTCACCGAGGGATTGGCGGCTCCCGCGGGCGATGCGGCCGCGGGCGTGACCGCAGGCATGCTCAAGCCGGAAAGATTGGGTCCCAGCTTGCTGACGAAGGCGTCTGTCGGACCGGAAAGGCCTGACTGCAAGGCATTCACCGCCGGAAAATTTCCTGAGGAAGTTTCTCCGGTCACGTAAGTATTCAGAGCTGTATCCACAGCAATGCCGGTGCCGATGTCAGTTGCCGAGCCTCCAAGAATGCTCGTCGAACTAGTGCTCGAGGTGCTTGTGCCGGTGGTCAAAATGCGCGCCACGAAGGCATCGGTGCCTCCGCCGGGGCTTCCTGACAACGGACTGGTATTCGGAAAACCGCTGGAACTGGTGAAGCCGGTCACGCGGGCATTTTGGCTCGAATCCGCCGCAATATCGAGGCCGGTATCTGTTGAGCTGCCGCCAAGATAGGTGAAGAAACCTAGCGGCACCGAACCCTGAGTCGTGCCGCTGGTGGTGGGCACGCCGAGTCTGGCGATAAATGCATCCGTTCCGCCGCCGTATGCCTTTGGAAAAAGCGTAGTAGTTGAGGCCGGGGCCAGCGTGATGTCACTCGATGTCGTGGATCCGGTAACGTACGTGTTCGAGCCGTCTGTGGCCACGCCGTAAGCGATATCATTGCCGCTGCCTCCAAGGTAAGTCCCGTACTGCAGCGTGTACTGCTGCGTGTTATTCGCCGGTGCGTTCAGCCGGGCAGCCCAAACGTCGGAAGTTCCGGCGCCATTCAAGGCCGCTTGAAACGCGTTCACGATCCACGTAGGCGCCATGTCGGTAAAAGTCGTGCCCCCCGCCAGATAGACATTGAAACTGGTATCGACCGCGATCGCGCCACCGGAGACGATTCCGCCCGAGGGGGTGCTTCCCCCAATAAAGGTTGAATACAGAAGGCTGTTGGTGCCGCTCGCGGCCGGATCGAGCCGGCTGAAGAAAAACTGGTTGGTGGCAGCGGCAGTAGTTTGCAGAGCGCCCGCGGTGACGGGAAAATCCGATGAACTCGTGGTTCCGATTACGTACGCTCTCCCTAGTGTGTCCACGGCCAGCCCACTTGCAGTATCAACACCGGTGCCTGAGAGATAAGTTGAGTAAAGACGTGCCGAGCCGCTGGTGTCGAATTTCGTCACGAAGACGTGATTGCCGGAAGCGGCCGGAGACCCCTGAAATCCATTGGCCGCTGGAAAATCCGGCGAATTGGTGGTTCCGGCGACATAAACGTTGAAGCCGCTGTCCACGCCCACTCCAGCCGGATACTCGGTGCCGCTGCCGCCCAGGTAGGTCACGTAATCCAGGGTCGAGCCGTTGCTGCTCAAGCGGGCTATGAAAACGTCGGCGCCGCCGTTCACGCTGGGAGCTGCCGCCCCCGCGAATGTCCCCGAGGAAGTGGTTGCGCCGGCAATGTAGGCGCGGGATGCGGAGTCCACGGCCACGGCCGGGCAATGCCCAACGAATGCCGCACCTGCGATGGCGCCGCAGCTCTCGCCACCCGGACCTCCCAAGTGCGTGGAATAAGCGAGCACCGGATCGATGACCAGCGTGCGGCTGTGGTCGTACTCCCCGACTTCAAACCCAACACCATTGTTCCCGCGCAAAGCGAAAGAACCAGCTATCGTCCGGCGTCCGCCGCCGGACTCTTGAGAAATGCGCGGAGCCTGGAATCGAATATCTCGCCCCTCGAGATCAAGAACCAGGTCTCCATTCGCGGCTAGCGTGAGAGCTTTTGTCCCGTCAAAATTAAGCTCGATCCGGCCCGGATCGCTGCCTGGAGCAACGGCGAAATCGTACTCAAGCCGTCCCTGCCGGCCATAAAAGGCGAGATCAACTCCGGGGTAAACCTGGTGATACTCAACGCGCGCGAATTGGGGGATATTACGGCGCCACTGCGAAGGATCATTGCCGATGAAGTAGTTGCTGTGGCCGGGAAGGCGCTCGGTCCCGGTCGGTGCGGGGTTGGGATTCGCGCCCGCGAGTTGCATCTGCACAATTGCCCCGCGGTCGCGCTTTGAGCTTGGCGACAAGGCGAGAACCGCTTCCGTAGCAGTCAGATATAGCCCATACCCTCTGCCCCTGGTCTGAAATTTTACTTGGGGCGCGCTCTGGCCCTGATTTGGCTCAAAACTAATGGGCAGACGGCCGTAGCCTGCCGCAACCTGTTCTGTGCTCAGTGCGGGGTTCTGTGATTTTCGGTGATCCGCCGCGTCATGCCGGAGCAGAAAAGCGCCGCCAAGAAAAAGCAATGCAAAGATTACCGAGGCGCGCATCCGCACAAAAACTGCCCCCGCCCCCACGCGATCCACTATCACAGAATCCTCCGCGTTCCCGGTTTCCTGGAGAAAATAGAGAGAGAAATTGGCGCGTGACGCGCGCTCGGATCTTTACCCGGCAGTCGGCCTGCGCACCCGCGACCTGATTGGTTTAAAGCAAGTAATTACTTAAACATCTGATGAATACGCTGTCAAGTTTCGTCCCCCGGAGGAAGCCTTCCCGCCCCTGCACCCCTCCATTCTGATGCGTCGTACTCAATCGAGAGATGCCGGGGAAATTATTGCCAACCGGCGTTGGGTGCGGCGCGCTGGTCGAATCCCGGAAGGCATTAACCGGCGCTGTCCCCCTTCCGCGTTTGTTGTTGTAATCGCTATTCAATTCGGTGAACCTGACGCCGGAACCACTGCAGTGGCGCTTTGGGGCACGCTAATGCTCTTAGGACAGCGAACCGTTTCCGACGGCAGTTCCGAACGGCGAGCGGTGCGACGCTTCACTATGCGGCTGCCCGCGTCGGTGCGGGTTCCCGGCATACCCAGCGAATTCCCAACCGAGACCGAAAATGTCAGCGCCCGCGGCCTTTTCTTCTATCTTCCCGCTGGCTGACGGAAGGCTTGCATGTGGAAGTCACTAT
>JBBSFW010000083.1:0-16795 GCA_038254805.1 Terriglobales bacterium | reverse complement strand
TCCAGCGCCTCTGGCCATCTTCATCAACACGGTTTCGGCCTGATCATCGAGGGTATGGGCGGTGGCAATCCGATTCAGCCTGACTCGCAGCAGCGAATGGAAGAATTCGTATCTCAGCTTTCGGGCCGCAGCCTCCAGACTCAGCTTTTTTAACTTTGCATGCGTCTTCACGTCGCGTTTTTCGCCTACAAATTCCAGCTGGTGGCGGGCCGCCAGCTGACGGACAAAGTGCTCGTCGGCGTCCGACTCCGGCCCTCGTAAGCTGTGGTTGAGATGAACGACGGTAAGAACAATTCCCAACTCAGGGCGTAGTTCCAGAAGCAGCCGGAGCAAGCTCACCGAGTCCGCACCACCCGAGACCGCCACCCCAGCACGATCTCCGGGACGAAAAAGATCATTCTTGCGGATGTGGACGAGCAGTGTTTGCGCCAGCTTGTGCACGGCTCAATGTTACATCGGCCTGCTGGCGGAGAGCTGCGGTTCACGGCAGCATGAGCGGGTGCATCTCCCAATGCGCGATGGGTCCCTGACCTTTTTGATTCTTGAGCCATTCTCTGTACCAGGCCGAGAGTTGCACGTATGGGAGCGAGGCTCACCCGCGCCACGCCCAGCTTTTCCAACTCAGGTACGGAGGGAGAGCCAAGCCTTGCGTGCTCTCGCCGAGTGTTAGAATTTCTTCATTCGCCCTCCCGAGGACCAATGCCCGCGACCGTTCTTGACGGCAACAAAATCGCTGCTGGAATCCGCGCTGAAGTCGCTGCCGAAGTGGCATCGCTCACTGCAGCCGGTGTGCGTCCAGGGCTCGCCGTAGTTCTCGCGGGCCACAATCAGGCTTCGGAGATTTACGTACGTGGGAAAGTTAAAAGCTGTGAAGAACTAGGTATTTTCAGCGAGAAGCACACCCCCTCGGCTGGCGTACGCACTGGAGAGTTGCTCGAACTCATTGCAGATTTGAATCGCCGCGACGAAATTGACGGCATTCTGGTGCAACTGCCGCTCCCCGAGCAAGTGGATTCGAAGATGGTGCTCTTGGCGGTCGATCCCGCCAAAGATGTGGATGGATTTCATCCTATGAACGTCGGTTTTCTTTCCACCCAACGCCCGGGGCTGGTCCCGTGCACGCCAGCAGGGATCATGGAAATGCTGCAACGCTGCGAAATCCAGATCGCCGGGCAGCAAGCCGTGATCGTGGGAAGGAGCGACATCGTGGGCAAACCCATGGCGATGCTGCTGCTTAATGCCAGTGCCACTGTGACGGTGTGCCATTCCAAAACCCAAGATTTGCCGGCCGTGTGCCGCCGCGCCGATGTCTTGGTCGCTGCGATTGGGCGCGCGGGAATGATCAGGCGCGATTTCGTCCGTCCGGGCGCTGCGGTGATTGACGTGGGCATGAATCGAGTCACTGACGCCGCGGAATTTGCGCGGCTTTTTGGTGGGAATTCCAGCCGGGAACAGGCCTTCCAAGCCAAAGGATCCACGTTGGTAGGTGATGTGCATCCAGAGGTTGCGGAAGTTGCTGGAGCGCTCACGCCTGTGCCTGGCGGTGTGGGCCCGCTAACAATTGCGATGTTGATGACGAATACCGTGAGAGCGGCAAAGATGCGTCGCGGCCACCAGGTGGCCGAACTGGCTCGATCGTAAGACCGGTTTCATCCCCCGAAACCCTTCACCGAAAATCAGCTCCGGGCTGAATCCCATCGCTGGCGGGGAGCACCGAGGTCTCGAGTCATCCTGGTTCGGATAGGGACGACCGTGTGGTGCAATGATTGGTCCTGTGGTTAAATGATTCGCTGATCTTAGGGGCGGGGGAATTTTGCTCAAAGTCGGAGTCACAGGCGGTATTTCTTCCGGTAAATCCCTGGTAGCGCGAATCTTTACCGAGCTCGGGGCGCACAGCATTGACGCCGACGAGCTTGCGCATGACCTCATGCGTCCCGGCGAGGACGTTTACCAGGAAGTCGTAAGGACATTCGGCAACGACATTCTCAACCCTGACGGCACCGTAAGCCGCGCCCGCCTGGCCGAGCTTGCATTCGACAAGCGCAGGCCCCGAATCTACGAGCTGAACCGCATGGTCCATCCCGGAGTCATTCAAAAATACGAAAAGTGGATGGAGGAAATTCGCGGCCGCGAGCCCCACGCGGTGGTCATGCTGGAGGCGGCTCTGCTGCTCGAAGCCGGACTCCGCAGGCGCTTCGACCAGATCATCGTTGTAACATGTAAACCACAACAGCGCATCGAGCGCTGGGCGGCCAAGTCCGGCGGGGACATCGAAGCTGCTCGCGCCGAGGTCACCCGCAGAATGATGGCGCAAGCGCCGGAAGAGGCGAAAATCCAGGCCGCCGATTTCGTGATCGACAACAGCGGCACAGAAGATCAGACCAGAACCCAAGTGAAGGAAATTTTTGCCAAGCTGCAGGAGCTTGTAAAGGCCGCACCGGCTGCCCATCCGTAACTACTTTGTGACTCCGGCAAATGGCGAGTAGCATCTAATTTGCCATGCAAGTTGCCACTGCCGTATCGGAGCTGACGCCGAAACTCGCCTTCAGCGAGATTCTCAGCTTTGCGTACGACACGTTCTGCAGCAACAAAGTGCGGTTTTTGCTTACTGGCCTGGGAATGGTAATCGGCACGGCTTCGCTGATCCTGGTCGTCACGATCGGGCTGACCGGCAAGCAGTATGTCTTGAATTTGATCCAGGGTATTGGCGCAAACCTGATCTATGCCGAGTACGAGGGCGGCTCGCAGCGCATCACCAATACCGCCGCCGACCCATTGACCGTGGACGATATGACTGCGGTGCGAGAGCAGGTTCCCGGCGTTGTTGCCGCGTCGCCGGTCGCCATGCTGAATGAGCGTGTTCCCGTGGGCAACGGAAAGGAACGCGACATCCAGATTCTGGGGACTTACCCCGAATACCATATTGTCCGCAACCTGGTCGTGGTTTCCGGACGCTTCTTCGATCAGCAGGACGAACGCGGCCACAACAAGGTCGGCTTGATCACCGAGAAGATGGCCGAGGAAATTTATGGCTCTCCGCAAGCAGCAATAGGAAAAATCGTCAAGCTGAGCGGACTTCCGTTTACTGTCATCGGCACCTTCCGCGAACGGGTCAACACCTTTGGTGAGTCCGAGGTCACCACCAATACCCTGGTGATCCCGTATACCGTCGCCCGGTATTTCACCGACACCCCCACCGTCAAGCTGCTTTATTTTTCCGTCGGCGATTCCTCCATGGTGGAGCCGGTGACCGAGCGAGTCAAAAGGGTCATTCAGTCGCGCCATCGCGCCGAGTCGGTTTACAACATCACTAATCTGACGCAACTGGTGAAAGTCGCCGAGAAAGCCGCTGACGCGCTGACGTTTATGCTGCTAGGAGTCGCCGCAGTAGTTTTACTGGTCAGTGGAATCGGAATTATGAATATCATGCTGGCCACGGTGAGCGCGCGGATTCGCGAGATCGGCATCCGCAAGGCCTTGGGCGCTACGAACCGTGAAATTCAATTCCAATTCTTGTCGGAGGCGATTTTGATTTCGGTGGGCGGAGGGCTGGTTGGCGTCGTAATTGGCCTGGCTTTGCCTTACTCGGTCCGGTTCCTGACGGAATACCGTATTCCTATCTCCGGCCTCTCCGCTATCGTAGCCATCGTGGTCTCGTCCCTGGTCGGAGTCTTGTTCGGCACGGTCCCGGCTGCCAGAGCGGCGAAGCTGGATCCAGTAGAAAGCCTCCGTTACGAGTGACGCTTGGCTTCAGTGAAATTCCTGCCGTAGGAACCCAAAAACAAGAACGCCGGGCTGGTTTGCCCGGCTCGTTCCTTGTTCATTCATCTGTGGGGAGCTGACTGGTTCCGTCTATGTCCCCGCGGATCTCTAAAAAGCTATTTTGTGCTCGAACTTCGGTCCCGCAGTCACCGCTACATGACCAGCGCGAGGCCTTCCAGTTCCTTTTGCAGCACCGGCAGTGCGCAGCCTGACATCTCCACGCGGCCAACGGCGTCCATGGCAGCCTGGGGCGACACTCCATACCCCCGGCCCATCAGGAAGACTTGTACTAACTCCGCCGCCTCGCGCGAATCCACCAGCCCACCTTGCAGCAGGTCGCTTCGCAGAGCGGCTAATTCAGTATTCGAAAAACGCTCCCTCACCTTGTCACCTCCGACCCTGCCTGCTCACAACTATTAGACTCAGCTACTATCATTTTTGTTGCATGCAATTCATCTGCCGAAGCTCCGGATAATCACGTAGTTTTCGATGGATGAACTGTATGTCCATTTAAACCCTTGATTGACAGCGAAGTTGCTAGTTACCGCTGGAGGTTGGCGAATAGTTTGTCCGGGCCCTGGAGAGAGCCGGAGTCTCAGTTCCAGACACAATGTGTCATTTCAGGACGGCAATTGGCCCAATAGTGTTAAAGACTGGCATCTGGTGCGGCAGAATAAAATCACGTGGGATCGGTGGTAGCTTCATCCACCAGCAGAATCGGTATGTTGTCGCGCACCGGATATACTCGCCGGCACTCACCGCACTTCAGGCTTTCCCCGTTCTTCTTGAGCACGAGCGGCTTCTTACAGATCGGGCAGACAAGTATGTCGAGCAGATCTTGGGGAATCATAGACGATATCTTACATCTTAACGCCAATCCAGCCCGTTCCTGGTGGCACCAAGGGGCAACCGCGCCGGGATCGATATATTGGCGGTTTCATCGCACCATACCGCCTAGGTTATCAGCACATGAAAACGCCGCAGTTTCTGCGGCCGGGTGATTCACAATGCAGGGGACATTTCTATTGTGGAGAATGCGGGGACATTTCTATTGTGGTATGACATGGACGAGTACATCGGCTTGCAACTTCCCGGAATAAAACCGAAACTGAAGTGTGCGGGTCTTTTCTCGATTTATGACGGCGGCCACCAGTGTGGACCGCTTCCCAGCTCCGACTATGGCCGAAGTCGCGTTCCTGGGGCGATCGAATGTCGGGAAATCGAGCGTCATCAATTCCCTTCTTGGGGCGAAAATCGCCAAAACCAGCTCCACGCCGGGCCGCACCCAGTCTATTAATTTTTTCGAAGTGCGCTGGCCGGGGAAACCGCAGCCGGAGGTGGTTTTCGCCGACCTGCCTGGTCACGGATATTCCCGGGTACCACGGGCGATTTCCGGCCAGTGGTCGGGCTTCATTGAGCCTTATCTCAAAGAACGGCGGTGCCTGGCGCTTTGCCTGGCGCTGGTGGATCTGAATGTGCCGCCGCAGGAAAGCGACCGGGAGCTTCTGGAATTCCTTCGATCCGCCCAGCGGCCCTTTCTGATGGTGGGAACCAAGGCGGACAAGCTCTCTGGCAATACGCTGCACAAGGCCCTCCACGCCTTCACCCAGGAAGTGCCCAGGCTCCGCGTGGTTCCTTACTCTGCTCGCACCGGGCTGGGGCGGGAGGAATTGTGGCGGGAGATCCGGACCGCAACCGATGCTCACCAGACTGCCGGCGAGCGCGAGGGATAGCAATTACTTTCGTACACTTTGCCTACAGACGCATTCGATATATTGGATTGATGGCGACCTATCTGATTACGGGCGTAGCGGGTTTTATCGGTTCATCCCTGGCCAGAGCGGTGCTCGCGCAAGGCGATCAGGTCCGCGGGATTGATAATTTTTCGACCGGCAAACGTGAGAACCTCGCGGAAATTCTGCTCCAGGTCGATTTCCGCGAAGCCGACCTGCTGAATTTGGACGCCGTTCAGGACGCCTGCCGGGGCGTCGATTACATCTTTCACGAAGCCGCGATCCCTTCGGTACCTAAGAGCGTGGTAGACCCGCTGGGCAGCAATCAGGCGAATGTGGACGCAACCGTGCACCTGCTGATCGCCGCCAAAGATGCGAAGGTCAAGCGAGTCGTCTATGCAGCTTCCTCGTCCGCATACGGCGATACCCCGGCCTTGCCGAAGCACGAGGGCATGAGTCCGAATCCGATTTCTCCCTACGCAGTCGCCAAGCTGGCCAGCGAGTATTACATGACTTCGTTCTATCGCTGCTACGGCCTGGAAACCGTGTGCCTGCGATATTTCAATATTTTTGGGCCGCGGCAGGATCCTACCTCTGCCTACTCCGGCGTGCTGGCGAAATTCATTACGCAGATGCTGGCGGGCGAGCCGCCTACGATTTTGGGCGACGGCGCCCAGAGCCGCGACTTTACCTACATTGACAACACCATCGACGCCAACCTGCTAGCCATGAAGGCGCCGGCTCCGCAAGCGGCAGGCCAGGTTTTTAACGTTGCCACCGGCCAACGCACCGATTTGAACGAAACTTTTCGGCTGTTGAAAAAGCTTACTGGCTTTAACGGCGACGTAAAATACGGGCCGGAGCGGGCCGGAGACGTCAAGCATTCGCTGGCGGATTTGTCGCGCACGGAAGAACATCTCGGCTACCAGCCAAAAGTGAATTTTGAAGAAGGCCTGCGCCGGACCGTGGAATGGTACCGGGGACAACAGAAGGCGGCCAAAGCCTGGGACTAGCGGAAGCGCTGCAATTCGCTTTCATAGTCAGCTTGACTGGTCGCCATTTGCGCCAGACGCCTCCCAGGCGTACCGCCGCAGAACAAATCCGAAAACACGATTTGATAGACAGCGGCAAAAATCGTGGAGGCGGTAACGAAGAATGTGGCCGCCAGCGGCCAGTCCGGCAGACCTCCCATGACCGCGACAGCGCTGATTGCAAACAGCAATGCCGCGCACACCAACACCAAAGCATCCACAAGCAATGAGAAGCGGGGGATCGACAGAGAAAACATTCCCCACCGCACCCTCGCCAGATCAAAATCATCCGCGGATGGACTAATCGCCGCGTGAGTTAGAATGGTGGGTCGGGCTGCGGCGGAGAATGCCAACTCACGGACCGGCGGAGTTAATGAGAACATCGAGTCCCGGCCGGGTATAGCAGCAGCCGCAAGCATTTGAATCAGCAACCAGTCTCGCAGCGCGCGCTGGGTCCGGGAGCTTAGACCCAATAATTGAATCCCCGCCTGTCCGCCGGAATCCGCCCATACCACTCGAGCGCGGGCGTCAACCCGTAGTCGTGGGGCAAGCAATTCGAAACGAAGGTTCAGGTCTTGTTCAGGGCGCAACGGGGCTACAGAGTGGATAGCCATCCCTGCCTCCGTCAAATCACGGATAATTCCGCCGTTCTCTTCATCCAGCTTTACGTAGGCGAGTGACCGCAGAGTCTGGCGGGGACGGAAGCGCCGGCGGGGGCTAACATCGGGCTCCGATACCAGCAGTTCCGGGCAATCCGCCATCTTGAAATCTTAGCTAGCAGGAGGGCCGGGTTTCGAGTGCCGCCTGTGGTTCCGTCACAGCTGAATCGGCGGTTGCAGGGCGCTGCCCAGATAATCGGGCAGGGTCTCGAGCCAGGGCCGCATATGGATGCCATAGGCTGCCAGGCTGGCGGTGGAAAGCACAGAGTAGCGAGGCCGCCGGGCCGGACGCACGAATTTTTCGCTGGTCGTCGCGCGAACCAGGGTGTTGAGTCCCGCCTGCCGAATAATCTCCGAAGCGAACTCGTACCACGAACAGTCGCCGGAGTTGGTGCATTGCACGATCCCCTGAGCATTTGCCCGGCAGAGCCTCGTCATCGCGCTGGCCAGATCGAGAGTGTAAGTGGGCGAGCCACGCTGATCACTCACAACCTCAATTTCGGAGCGCCGGGAGGCCAGCTTTAGAATCGTCTCGGGAAAACATTTTCCGCCCGGGCCAAAGAGCCATGAAGTACGCACGATGCAGCATTCCGGCAGGATGCCGGCAAGCGTCTCTTCTGCCTGCGCCTTCGACTTGCCGTAAACATTGATGGGGTTTCGCACATCATCGGTCTGGTAGGGGGAGGTCTTGTCGCCGTTGAAGACATAATCCGTGCTGACGAAAAGGAGCTTAGAACCAACGGTGGCGGCCGCCCTGGCGACATTTACGGCCCCATCGGTATTGACTGCAGAAGCCAGAGACGGATTCGTCTCGCATCCGTCCACATCGGTATAGGCCGCCGCGAGCACAACCCATTGTGGTTGAGTCTGCCGGACCGCGCTTTGCACCTGTTCAGGATCGCGGATGTCGGCGTCGGAGCTGCCCAAGCCGGTAACTTCATCTCCGCGCCACTGGCGCATGAGCGCCTGGCCGAGCATGCCAGTGGCGCCGAAGATCGTGATTCGCATGAGTGCTAGTTAAGCAGGCCCAATCTGCTCGGTGCTTTATCCCCTACGCAGCTTTCAGCGTAGGCTCGCCTTTGTGCCAGTTGCTCGGGCACAATTCTCCCGACTGCAAAGCGTCAAGCACGCGCAGCACTTCTTCTGGATTGCGTCCAACCGAAGGCGCAGTGACGTACACAAATCGGATCAAACCCTCTGGATCTACAATGAAGGTCGCCCGCTGCGCCACACCTTCTGCCGGATCCAAGATGCCCAGCTGCCCGCACAGCTCTCGCTTGATGTCCGCCAGCATGGGAAACGGCAAATCCTTCAGCTCGGGATGGCTATTTCTCCACGCATGGTGCACCCACTCCGAGTCGATGCTGCCGCCCAAAAGCTGTGCGTTCCTCTCCCGAAACTGTTTTTCCAGCTGGGCAAATCCGGCAATCTCAGTGGGGCAGACGAACATGAAGTCCTTTGGCCAGAAAAAATAGACCTTCCACTTGTCTCCATAGTCCAGGTCCGTGACCGTCTTGAACGCGCTGGCGGGATCGCGGTCGATGCCTATAGTGGCGGTTAGCGAGAAGGAAGGAAATTTTTCTCCGACACCAAGCATAGTTTCTTCTCCCATTCAGTCAGCAATAGAATCGCCGGTCCCAACTGGCTTCAGCGCCAGATTCTCTAGTTACTAATCCATTACGAAGCCGCATGTCCTAACGAAGCTGGGACACTGACTTCCTTCAGATGCTTTACGAAGGCTTTGTGTGCTCGACTGCGGAAATGGTGCTTGAACTGCACAATACCAACTCTTCGGTACGAGCTTTCATCGTCCAAGCGTATGAATCTGCATCCTGGACGCGGTTCCACAGCCATTTCCGGGACCACCGACACTCCGGCTCCGGCAGCGACCATCGCCAAAAGCGTAGTAAACTGCCCGCTTTCGAAAATTACGTTGGGCTCCAATTTTGCCCGGCTACACGCCGTAAGAGTATTCTCGCGAAAACAGTGCCCTTCTTTAAGCAGTAGAAACGGTTCATTTTCTACATGTTTCAGCTGGGCTGACGCCCGCGAGGCCAGGCGATGACCCTGTGGCACGACCAGATAAAGTGGCTCCCGAAAGAGCTCTTGACAGGCGTATCGACCGCCTGCAACCGGCAAGACCATCAGAGCGAGATCAATTGTTCCCTCATGAAGCCGGTTAAGCAGCTCTTGAGTAAGTTGTTCTATGACACTCACGCGAATTTGCGGGAAGCGTGGACCAAAGCTGGCCAGACAGCGAGGTAGAAAATACGGCGCAATCGTGGGAATAGAGCCTACCACTAGTCGGCCGCGCTCGTCCCCGGACATCTCCTCAATTTCCTGCTTAGCGTCTTCCATCTGGCGGAGGATGCCTTGCGCACGCGGCAGAAAAGCTTGTCCGAAGGGTGTCAGCCGCACACTGCGTCCAAGCCGGTCAAACAGGCGGGTCCCCAGCTCATCCTCCAATTTTCGGACTTGCTGGGAAAGGGAGGGCTGCGCAATATGCTGGCGGAGCGCCGCACGCGTGAAACTGCCCTCCTGGGCCACGGCGCAAAAATAGCGGAGTTGATGGACCTCCATTGCACTCCTTGCGGTCAAATGCCGGTCCGCCCCGGGACTAGACGAAAGCCATTCAAAGGACAGGACTATGGGTCAGATAGAAACTATATATTAGACCTATTGCTTCTCACGAGCCTAGCATAATTCCGGAGGTCTTTTGAATGTCAGAAAAAGCAGTTGTGAAATACGGTGACGTCACGCAGCGAGTCGGAGTCGAGGTTATCCGCGCCCGCGGCGTTGACGTTGAGAAGTTGATTAAAATGTTAATTGCCAATGCAGCTGCAGAATTTGCCAGCACTTACTATTACTACACCATACTTCGAATGCATCTTGCGGGTCATGAGGACTACAAAGAGATTTGCGAGGATGCCCGGTTAGAAGACCGCGCCCACTGGGAATTGATTGTGCCCCGGATTTACGAGCTGGGAGGCGAACTCCCCAATGATCTCAAGGCCTTTCACGATCTGGCGGGATGCAGCGCCGCCAAGTTGCCGGATCCACCAACCGTGGTCAATATTCTCACCCTGTTGATGGAATCCGAGCGCTGCGCTATTCGCAGTTGGAGCGAGGTTTGCGACATGACGTTTGGCAAAGACCCGCGCACCTATGATATGGCGGCCCGCATTCTGAACGAGGAAATCGAGCACGAGGCCTGGTTCATCGAACTACTGGCCAAGGAACGCGACGGAAAGTCCATTCCGTCTGGACACTTCCGGCGTGGCGAACCTGGTCACGCTCCTTACAGCAAGAACGCAGCTTTCTACAATCCGTAAAGTCAATCGCGCAAGGAGACCTGGCCAGCATACTCGCTGGACTGGTCTCTTTTCTCCGTCTAAAACTTAAACTGATGAGCTCCGGCCGGAACGCGTTCGATGTGCTGCTACTCATGCCGGACGAAGAACGATCAATTCGGGTTCGGCGCGACGAGCATATCTGGGATGCCGCTCTGAAAGCGGGTATTGTCTTACCCGCACTTTGCCATCAAGGCCGCTGCCTAACCTGTGCGGGGCGGCTGGTGGATGGCGGCGAAGTGGACCAATCGGATTCGGCCAGCTACTTTCCTGAGGACCGCGACGAGGGGTTCGTTCTGCTGTGCACGGGGAAACCTCTGTCGGATTTGCCAATCCAAACTCATCAACAGAACGAGATGCGCCGGCACCGCCGGCAAAAACATCTGCCCGCGCCTTACTCGTGATGCACGTCTCACTGCGTTCAAATGGAATGTGAGCAGGGTAGAGTATCGCAAGCATTCCCCTGTAAAATATAGGTTCTTGTGAACGTCAGGTCTTGAGGTCCCAATCATGGCAACTCTAGAATCTCCGGTCCATTCGATCACGAATGCGGGTCCGTTCCGGAATGAACCAGTCACGAATTTCAACAAGGGGGACGTGGGGCGGCAGATGCGCTCTGCCCTGGAGAAGGTCCGCAGGCAGCTGGGACGCGAGTACGACCTGATTATTGGAGGCCGGCGGGTCCGCACCGCCGGCAAGATCCAGTCCCTGAATCCCGCGCGCCCGTCGCAGATCGTCGGAGTCCACCAGAAGGCGGGACAGGAACACGTTGAACCTGCTATGCACGCGGCACTCGCATCCTTCGAGAGCTGGAGCCGGACTTCCATTGAGGACCGCGTTTCCCTACTGTTCCGTACCGCCGCCCTGCTCCGCGAGCGCAAGTTCGAACTCATGGCCTGGCTCGTATTCGAAGTAAGCAAGAATTGGGCCGAGGCCGACGCCGACATTGCTGAGACGATTGATTTCTGTGAACTTTATGCGCGCGAGGCGCTGCGCCTCCGCGATGTCCATACCGCGATCCAGCTTCCCGGCGAGCACGACCAGCTTTTCTATATTCCCCTGGGAGTAGGGGCGGTGATTCCGCCGTGGAATTTCCCCTGCGCCATCATGGCAGGCATGACGCTGGCGTCTATCGTCTGCGGCAATACAGTCATCCTGAAGCCTTCCAGCGACTCGCCGACCATTGCCGCAAAGTTCGTTGAAATCCTGGAAGAGGCTGGAATGCCAGAAGGCGTGGTGAACTTTTGTCCTGGCTCCGGGGCTAGTTTTGGAGATGCCGTCGTTGCCCATCCCCAAACCCGTTACATCGCTTTTACGGGATCGAGGGAAGTTGGGCTGCGGATTAACCAGGTCGCGGCAAATCGGGCGCCGGGGCAGATTTGGATCAAACGGACCATCCTCGAGATGGGAGGCAAGGACGCGATTGTAGTGGACGCGGATGGCGACCTCGACGCGGCCGTGGAGGGGGTTGCGGCCGCGGCGTTCGGATTCCAGGGGCAGAAGTGCTCTGCTTGCTCGCGTGCAATCGTCGATGAACGCGTTTACGACAAATTCCTGGAACGGTTGAAGCACCGGGTGGAGAAAATCGTAATTGGCGATCCCGCTGGCAATCGCGATATGGGCGCCGTCATCAACGAAGGCTCAATGCAGTCCATTCTCAACTATATTGAGATCGGGAAGCAGGAAGGTCGTTTGATTACTGGCGGCGAGCGCGGCCCCGAAGCAGGCGAAGGCTACTTCATTCAACCGACTGTGATTGCTGACATCCAACCTAAATCCCGGCTGGAACAGGAGGAAATCTTCGGTCCGGTGCTGGCGGTGATCAAGTCTCGGAACTTTGAACACGGAATCCAAATCGCCAACGACACGGAATTTGGACTGACGGGAGCGGTTTTCACCAGCTCACCTGAAAAGATTGAACTTGCCAAGCGCGAGTTCCACGTCGGCAATCTTTACATCAACCGCAAGTGTACGGGAGCCATTGTTGGGGCGCATCCCTTTGGCGGATTCAATATGTCAGGAACGGACTCGAAGGCCGGAGGCCCTGACTACCTGTATCTCTTTACCCAGGTAAAATCGATAGGCGAAAAGATCTTGTAAGGCTATTTGCCAGCCAGTACCAGTTTTGCGATGGTGGAAAGCTGCATGTTCGAGGTACCTTCGTAGATTTTTCCGATCTTTGCGTCCCGCCAGTATTTTTCAACTGGATAATCTTTGGTGAAGCCGTAACCGCCATAGATTTCTACGGCCAGCGAGGTGACGCGCCCGGCCACTTGTGAACAGAACAGCTTGGCCATGGCGGCTTCTTTGACGAATGGGACACCCGCATCTTTCATACGAGCGGCGTTATATACCATGAGCCGCGCCGCTTCGATCTCGGTTGCCATCTGCGCCAGTTGAAACTGTACGCCCTGAAAATCCGCGATTGATTTTCCGAACTGCTTCCGTTCCTGCGCGTATTTCGCAGCGTACTCCCATGCTCCGCGAGCGACTCCGGCCATTTGCCCGCCAATCCCGATGCGGCCTTCATTCAAGGTCTCAATGGCGATCTTGTAACCCTTGCCCACCTCCCCGAGAACGTTTTCTTTCGGCACCCGGCAGTCTTCGAGAATCAGCTCGCAAGTGGAAGAGGCACGAATGCCGAGCTTGTCCTCCTTCTTTCCCACACTGAAGCCGGCGAATTCTTTTTCCACGAGAAAGGCGGTGATGCCCTTGTATCCGGCGGCCGGGTCGATGGTGGCGAAAAGCACGAAAATTCCGGCTTCTTTGGCATTAGTGATCCAGAGCTTGCGGCCATTCAGCACATAGTCGCCGCCCTTGAGCTCGGCGCGGGTTTGCAACGCAAACGCATCGGAGCCTGATCCCGCCTCACTGAGCGCATACGCTCCGACGGTGTCCGCCGCCATACGTGGCAGATAACGCTTCTTTTGCTCCGAAGTTGCCCAGCGCAGCAACGCATTGTTCACCAGTGTGTTCTGCACATCGACGACTACCCCGGCGGACGCATCCGCGCGAGAAAGCTCCTCCACGGCGAGGATGGCTTCAAAGAACTTGCCTCCCGCGCCGCCATACTGCTCCGGGACCTCGATAGCCATCAGCCCAAGTTGAAAAAATTGCTGGATGAGACTCTTGTCGAAGACTCCTTTTTCGTCCATTTCTCTGGCGAGAGGCCGCACTTTATCGTCGGCGAATTGGCGCACGTTGTCGCGAAACATGATCTCGTCGTCGCTGAACGAGGTAAGCGGCGTGAGGGCTGCATTCTGCAGGACGGTTTCAGGCATAAGCGCTTCCGCAAGGGCGTCTCAGATTCTAGCACCGGTGAAAACATTGGGGTGGGCCTGAATCAGCGCTGCGGCTCTTGCGCGCCGTGCACCAGCTTCAACGAGTCGCTATTGAGAATGCGTTTGATTTGGGAACGTGCGTGGACCGCCCAAGGGCCGGCGGAATCCAACTTGACGTAGCACTGCCAGTGTTTGAGTGCCTTTCGCGGTTCCTTGATCTTCTCGTAGGCGAGCGCCAGATTGTAATGCGCGTCGGCGTATGTCGAAGCCAGCTGAAGCGCCGTCAGATAGGTTTGAATCGCCTCCGCGATACGCCCGGTTTCATCAAGAACGTTGCCCAAATCAAAGTGGGCGAGGGCATAGCGGGGATCAATTC
Source organism: Terriglobales bacterium (assembly GCA_038254805.1). Classification (GTDB taxonomy): domain Bacteria; phylum Acidobacteriota; class Terriglobia; order Terriglobales; family Acidobacteriaceae; genus Gp1-AA145. Next base: position 2,603 of record JBBSFW010000083.1, on the reverse strand, counting down.
TAATTGCCTGGCGATAGTGTTCTTCGGCCGCGCTGTAGTCCTGGCGGTTGTAGTATAGCGTCCCCAGATTGATGTGCGCCGCAGCATGATCGGGATCGAGTTCCAGCACGCGCTCGTAGGCGGCGATCGCCTGCAACTGGTTGCGCGGATCGTCTTCGAGCGCAATTCCATGAGCAAACAACTCGGCGACGTCCCCGGAAGAGCCTTTTGCTGGAGCACCCTTGTCCCGTGGCGCCGGGACGCTGGCCACGACCTTTTCTTCGGGGCCGAAATCGAACATGAACTGTCCGGCGATAGGCTCCAGCAACCGGCCTTGATGACGAAATGCGACCCGGTGCCGGCCGGTAGTAAAAGCGCTGGCCTCAAGCAACGGATTCTCCATTCCCGCCGCCTGTTTCTGCATTGCTGTTAGGGACTGACGAATTACCACCGGGCGAACTCGCAACGCGCACAGATCGCGGACTTTCTTGACCTGCAGGAGATCAAAGAAGGTGTAGCTTTCCGCATTCACCAGCAGCCCGGCCTTTTCCCACGCAGCTAGTTGTCGCGGCGTCACGCGAAGAATTCGCGTCAGATCTTCTGGGCTGTATCGGTACACGTCTCCGTTGAAGCTACTCATATTATCCGGAACTCTGCATTCGGTCCGCAATAGAAAAGTAGTGACAGGAGGAATCTTTTGTGTCAACGATTGCCACGGCGACGGTGCAACCTGGGGTGAAGGCTGTGGAAGACTGGGAATTATTTAAAAAATTCTCCCATATCCGATGCCGTCGCGGCATTGCCAGGAAAGTTGCTGACGCCGAGAGTTGAAAGCACCAGCCGCAAGGTGCTCTCGTGCTGGTAAACCGAGGTGCTCTGATAACCGCTTTTGACTTTGGGCCCGATGACCACCATTGCGACATGGCCGCCGATGTACGACAAGTCAGTTAAAACACTTTCGTCAAAAACAATGATCAAAAGCCCCCCGTTTTGAAAGCTGCTGCTGGTCATGATCGGAGCGATATTGACCTTAAGCCACTGATCCGCCGCGGTCAGTGTTCCGTCGTGCGCGTCGTGCAGCGCATTGGGAGCAATGAACGAAAAATCGGGCAGGTTTCCGCCTTGCAGGTCCGACGAAAACTGTGAAAACGGCACTAGGTTGTTCGCCTGGCTGGTGCCAATCACATCAGAAAAATACGCAAACGGGTTGTGATGCTTGAAGTACGGATAGGCGTCCCCTCCCAAATACCCTGGCTGCGGCAAACTTTCCGCATAGCTGCGCCAGGTTTTATTGGCCTTGGTCAGCTCGCGGACAATATTGTCGTCGGAAATCGTTCCGCTAAACGAGTCGTCGACGGTTTCAATCTGGCCGGTAGTCAGCACAAAATAATTTCCGATGGAAGGGTGTATGTCCGCATAATACTGCGTCGCCAACCCGTATCTCGAAGCCAGCCCGTTGAGATAAGGCATGGCGGAGCTGCCAATCACTTGCGAATAACTATGGTTCTCCTCCACCACTAGGAATACGTGGGCCGATGCGGGTGGGGAATTGACTGGGCCTCCAATCCCGCCGCCGCAGGAACAGGCGGCCAGAACAGTGGATAAGCCCAGAGCGAGGGTCCCAAAACGAGCAGATCGCACCATATACAGTTTGGATGCTGCTCGTCGGACCGGGCGCCGTCAGGGGTTTCCCCCTACTTGGCCAGTTTCCCGATGTACACGGAGAAAGGCTCAAGCCTTAGGGACGACAGATCGGCTTCCGGGCGGGCTCCAGGGATCGTAGTCAGCAGGGTGGCCGCGCTCTTTTTCGCAAACCCCTGTCCCGTCAGATCGAAGCTGGCCTTCTGCTCACTCTGAGACATGTTCAGCACGACCAGCACCGCTTCATTTTTGTAACGCCGCAGATATGAGAGTACGTTCGGGTCGTCCGGGTTCAGGGGCACGTATTCTCCCTCCAGCAATGCGGCTTCATGCCGCCGCAGTGCTAGCAGACGACGGTAGAACTGAAGAATCGAGTTTGGGTCCTTCAACTCCGTCGCCACGTTGTGAGTCTCGGCAGTGGCCGGCACTGGAAGCCACGGGCTACCAGTTGTAAACCCTGCGTTCTTGACCTCGCTCCACTGCATGGGGGTGCGCTCGCCGTCGCGGCCTTTCTCCTCTGGCCAGCCCAATCTGCCAATGGGATCTTTCACATCTTCCTTGCTCTGGGGATCGTTGTTGGTCATCCCGATCTCTTCGCCGTAATACATGATGGGCGTGCCGCGAAGAGTGAGGTAGAGACCAGCCATGAGTTTGGCGATGGCATCATTGTGCGTGCCATCTCCATAGCGAACGTAGGAGCGAACAATGTCATGATTGCTGATGACGTAGACAGGCCAGCCGGCAGAATCCACTCCGGCAATCTGCTTGCGAAATTCCGCCGGTGAAAGCTGATCGACGCGGGTGAATAGAAAATCCATGGGCATTTGCAGCTCATTGCCGTGATCGCCATAGTACTGCTTGAGTTCATCGATGTTCTTGGTCCAGGTCTCTCCGATCAGCACCGCATCATTCTCGTCTGCAACTCCGCGCAGCCGGCGGAGAACGTCGTGCATTTCCGGCATCTTCTTGTTGTACTTGTCTTC
>JBBSFW010000082.1:0-16930 GCA_038254805.1 Terriglobales bacterium | reverse complement strand
GCCCGGGCAAGTTAAACTATTTCCGAGCATATCCCCATGCAGGTGCAAGTTCTATTCTTTGGCGTTCTAAAAGAGATCACAGGACATAACTCCGAAGATTTAACTCTGGATGAAAATGCCACCGGCCGGCAACTCTTGAAACACTATGAGCAGCGATTCTCAGGCTTGGCGGGCATGCTCCAGTCGATCGCGATCGCGGTGAATCAGGAATACACAAGCCTTGGCGTCCAACTGAAGGATGGCGACGAAGTCGCCCTGCTTCCTCCAGTGAGCGGCGGATCTTCCGACGCAGAAGGCTCTATCCACACTCCTAGGGCAGGGACCTCGGCAGGCATCACCCGCAAGCCAGTTAACAAAGATGCGATTCTCGCGCAAATTCAGCGGCCCGAAGATGGCGCGGTGGTGATCTTCGAGGGAGTTGTTCGCAATCACAGCCGGGGCAGGCAAACGCTGTTTCTGGAATACGAAGCCTATGAGGAAATGGCGCTGAAGCAGATGAACGCTCTGGCTGGGCAGGCGCGATCACAATTTCAGGTTCGCGAAGTTTCCCTCGTTCATCGGCTTGGCCACCTCGACGTTGGAGAAACCAGTGTTGTGATCGTCGTAGCCTCTGCGCATCGTGCGGCCGCATTCGATGCCTGCCACTGGCTCATTGACACCCTTAAGCGGACCGTACCCATTTGGAAGAAAGAGCATTTTGAAGACGGGGCAGTCTGGGCTGATGGTGAGCCTTTTCCGGAACCGCTCCTCGGGCCGCCGGACACCCATTCGCGGAGCTCCGCATCTAAGTGAGCAGCTCTCAGATGAAAACTCTGTCCGCTTTCCTGCTGTTGGCCGTCGTAGTGTGCCAGGCCCAGACCTCCGGAAGCGTGCCGAAACCGCCCTGGGTCAAACCTTCGGTTTCGAAACCCCGGTCTGAGCCTGAAAGCGGGGACAGCACCATCAAGGTTGACGTGAGACTGGTGAACGTTTTCGTCACCGTCACCGATCAGCGCGGTTCGCCAGTTTCCAATCTGGCAAAAGACAATTTTGAATTGTTTGAGGATGGCAAGCTGCAGAAAATCTCGGTCTTCGACCGTGAATCGGAGCTACCTCTCTCCATCGTTCTCGATATTGATACCAGCCTGAGCACGCGGAAGGACCTGCAGCTCGAGCTCACCTCTGCGCGCCGCTTCGTCCATGCCATTCTGCGTCCCGTCGACGGTCTGTCGCTTTATGAATTCAGCGAAATTGTGGACCAGGTCGTTCCGTTCACCTCTGATTTGAAGATCATTGACCACGGAATCGAGCGGCTGCATCCCGGTGCAGCGACTGCCCTTTACGACGCGCTGTTTGTCGGCGCCGGCGCCCTTGAAGATCGCAAGGGGCGAAAGGTCATGGTGGTGATCACCGACGGCGGAGATACGGTCAGCAAGAGCGATTACAAGGAAGCCTTGCGCGCGGCGCAGCAGGCCGAAGCCATTGTCTATAGCATCATTGTCGTGCCCATTGAAGCCAGCGCCGGACGCGATACTGGCGGCGAGCACGCGCTGATTCAGTTGTCCGAAGATACCGGCGGCAAGTATTTTTATGCCACGTCACTCGCGCAGCTCGATCAGGCCTTTCGCTCTATCAGCGACGAACTGCGGACGCAATATTTGCTTGCCTACTACCCCTTGCAGCGTCTGGCTGATTCCGATTTCCGCCGCATTGAAGTTAAGTTGAAGGGTCTCCCGGAAAGCGCGGACTACAAAGGTCGCCATCGCACCGGATACTACACATCGAAGTCCCATTGAGATGCCTTACAAAGATTTTCTGGGCAAAGAAAAAGATCGAAATGCGGTTCCCCTATTTTTGGATCAACGCGGTCAGCCGAAAAGGTGAACCTCACCCGCGGCCGGATTGCGAGCTACTCGTTAAGGGCAAGGCTCACCGTATTCGCCGTCCAGGGTGTGATTACGCCGGTCGGCGCATCACATCTGCAGCTGAGATTGCCGCGCAGGGTGGCCCTTTCTTCAGCAGTTTGCAATTTGGTACAAGCACACAGACAATTGTCAAGACTTCAAGCGCTACGAATCTGGCGAAGAGGGCGGTTATTAATGGGGCTTGGGTGGAAAAGTGTGAGCAAGGGTAAACTGCTGGGCTTTCGTATCTTACTTATCATAATTATTCTCCCACTATTTCTGCGGCCAGCCCTTGCCCAGACGACGGGAAATATCGCTGGAAAAGTTACCGACACAAAAGACGCGGCCGTAAGCGGCGCGCGCGTCACGATCACCGATAAGGCCACAGGCCGTGCGATCGGGGTCTCCACTGCATCCTCCGGAACCTATGTTTCCGGCGAACTTGCTGCGGGCGACTACATGGTCAGAGTCGAAGCGAAAAATCTCAAGACTGCCGAGGCCAGCGTCACGGTCTCGGCACACGCTAGTTCATCGGCGAACTTCAAGCTCGAGCCGCCGGCAGTTTTGCCCAATATAGAGTCGTCGGGAGTGGAGCGGGTTCTCGCCGGCGAGGAGATTGAGGATCTTCCCGTCAACGGACGCGTCTTTTTCGAACCGGCGCAGCGCGAAGCCGGTCTGCAGCTGCAGGATGGCAGCAATTTCGATCCGGCCAAAAGTGGGTTTTCATCCGTCGCATGGGAAGGCCGCAATGGACGCGCCATGCGCACTGAACTCGATGGAATCGACATAACCGATGAAACCGTGGGTGGTCCCATCCAAAACGTTCCCCTCGGAGCAATTCGGGAATTCTCGATCCAGCAGTCACTGCCCGATCTCCCTGCCGTGCTCGCTTCTGCTGGCGTGATAAATGTTGTCACAAAATCTGGATCGGACGGCCTTCACGGAGAAGGTTTCTACAACTTTCGCGATCAGGCGCTGGATGCCGGCTTGCCGGGCGCGTCTCACAGTAACTTCCGGAGGAACCAGTTGGGTGGAAATGTGGGCGGCGCAATCGTGCCTAACAAGGTTTTTTTCTTCGTAGACGCTGAACACAGCAAGCAGGATTTGGCTAATCCGGTAGTTCCGCAAGGCCCGCTTACGAATCTTGCTGGGGCCTTCTCCTCGCCGTTCCGCGAAACCCAATTGCTGGGCAGGCTGGATTGGACGATTAACAACCATTCCAGGTTTTTCTATCGTTTTTCGTTCGACCAGAACAGGAGCATTGCATCGGTGCTGCCGATTTCTTTTCAGACCTTCGCTGGCGAGAACCACTCCCCCTCTCATGCCATCGGCCTCGACTTCGCGACCGGCAACTACACGCACACCATCCGAATCGGCTACACCAGATTTCACAATCAAATGACTGGGGCGGGCGTAGGTTCGAGCGTTCCCAATCCCGTTCCCGGGATCGAATTGGGCATCGGTGCCGACCCATTCTGTCTAACTCCTGGAGTGAATCAATTTTGCTCCGGCCCGAGTTATCTGGCTCCGCAGACAACATTTCAGAGCGATCGCGAGTTCAGGTATGACGGAAGTAAGTCTTCCGGATCTCACAATTTCAGCTTCGGAGCTGGCTTTAACCGCATTCAAGGAGCGGTGCTCGCCTCATTCCTGGCAGCGGCGCCGTCTGTGGGAGCAAGCGCGTCCGATTGTGCCCGGTATAGCTTCTGTGTAGCAGGAGATCCCAGCACCTACCCCGTCATCAATGCAATCCTGGGGAATGGACAAGGTGCTTTCTCTGACAAATCCGCCTTTGGTCTAAATGGAGGCGCCTTAGGGCCTGACAATCGCCTGTCCTGGTATGTCGGCGATTCCTGGAGAGTGAAACAGAATCTCACGGTCAGGTACGGCGTTAGCTATGTCCGTGATAGCGGCCGCACCGATAGCGATCTTCCATCCATTCCAGCGCTCAATCAATTTGGCCCAGGGTTTGGTGACCGCGTGCGCCAGCCCAACAACAACTTTGCGCCGCAATTTGGAATTGCATGGGATCCTGGAAAGAGCGGTAAGACTGTCTTGAGGGGCGGAATCGGATTGTTTTACGACAACTCCATTTGGAACAACCTGTTGTTTGATCGCGCAGGCCGCTTGCAGCAAGGCTCTCTCCAGGCATTCCAACCGGCGTGCGCAGGCGGAGTAACGCCAGCCGGGGGAATTACTTTGCCCGACGGAACCCTCGCGACTCCGTCATTTTGCGGCCAACCAGTGGGTGCGGTTGCTACGCAAATCATGGCCCTCCAGCAGCAGTATCAGACGGCTTCTGCTTCCGGCAGCTCAGTAAATCCCGTTTATGCAGGAAATATTCTGGCGGACGGAAGGAATGCCACTGGCACCGGTCTACTTTATCCCCACTACCTCACCCCCCGATCGGTCCAGATGAACCTTGGCTTGCAGCGGCAACTCGGCGATGGCGTGATTTTCACCTTGGACTATCTTCGCAACGTCGGCACGCATTCTCTGCAAAGCATCGACACCAACCACGTAGGAGCGGCGAGGTATTTGGATTCAAACGCCGCCCTGGCCGCGATTTCTGCCACGAACAATTTATTTGGATGCGGGAGTGGGACCGCGTCGGTCGATATTGACTGCGCAATCGCTCAGGGCGCCGTGCTCAGAGACTTTGCCAGCAACGGCCTGGACTCCGCCGGCACCTTCTGTCTGGGGCTTCCTTGCGGATTGATGGGCACGCGGGCGGCAGCCTTTCCGGGCGCAAACCCGGCTCTGGGAACGAATCAAATGCTGTTCCCGATGGGCCGTTCGGTATACAACGGAATCCATCTCTCGCTACGCCAGGAGCTACACAATCCCTTCCGCAGCGTTCGCTCCATGAACCTGCAACTCTCCTACGCGCTCTCGAAATACGTGTCCACGTCCCGCGACACCGATTTCATAAGTTTTTCCACGGATAATGACAATCCTCTGAGGTATATGGGACCGAATAGCCTTGACCGCAGACATCAGGTTTCGTTTGGCAGTGCCTTGGATATACCCAAAAATTTTCGCGTCAGCTTCATAGGACATTTCTATAGTCCCCTGCCGGTTACGCTGACTCTCGATCCCGGCGGCGCGGGGAGCATTTTCGTCTCGGATGCCACAGGGGACGGTACAGACGGCAGTCTGATTTCGAGTGGCGGATTTGGCGACGTTCTGCCCGGTACCAGCGTCGGAGCGCTTGGCCGAAGCATTAAAGCAAGCAGCATCAATACAGCCATTACTGCTTATAACACTAACCTGGCCGGCAGGCAGAGCCCGGCTGGCCAGGCGTTAATAAATGCCGGGCTATTTAGCTTAAACGAGTTAACGGAAATTGGCGCCGCCCTGCCTCAGGTCACGCCAGCACCGGCTACCCAAGCCCGCATGGCGTGGCTGAAAGACCTCGACTTGAGCCTCAGCTGGGCTTACAAGTTTAAAGAAAGCGTGGAACTGCGTCCCGGAGTTTCGTTTTACAACGCGTTCAACTTTGCCAACTTCAACGGCCCGAATAATCCTCTGAGCGGCATATTGGATGGAACCTCGGGCTCTGTGAACGGCACAGCAGGTCAGCAGCCGAACGCGAATCGCCTGGGATTGGGGACCGGCATGTTTGGTCTGGGCGCGCCGCGAGTGGCCGAATTTACACTCAAGATCACTTTCTAAACTCCCCGCCTGGGCCTTCCCTCAACGATGGCCCTTTCGTATGCGAACTGCATACGCCTTTGTGCCCTTTCCCAACGCTTCTGCCCCAGCTTGTCTCCGTCTGTGCCAGTTTTTGGGTTTTGGGTTACAAAATTAGACCTTTAGCGAGCCACGGAACGCCCTAGCGGCATAGTAAGACTCCGCACCGTTGTGATACACGAAAACAGTGTCGTAGCGGCGATCACAAAAGAGGGCCCCGCCGAGTTTTCTGATATCGGAAGGTGTTTTCACCCAGCTCGACGTTTTCGTATCGAAATCTCCAAGTTTCTGCAACTCTCGATATTGTTCTTCCGTTAAAAGCTGAATGCCCATGGCAGCTGCTATATCAATAGCGTTATTTTCTGGTTTATGTTCTTTCCTTGATTCCAGCGCTTCACGGTCGTAGCAAACACTTCTGCGGCCTTTAGGACTTTCCGCCGAACAATCATAAAAAATATATTCGGCCCGTCTTTTTATCATCGCGAACAACATCCGGTTCACCGCCAGTTTTTTCCATTTCATTGAGTGACCACAGTTTTTCAGCATTAGCTTCCAGCTTTGCTTGCACTTTATCCCATTCAAGACCTTTATGGCGGTTCATATTTTTCTCAAAACTGGCTCTCAATACTCTGAGTAGTTCTTCACGTTGTTCTGCTGACAAGTTCTTTTTATTGCTATTAATGTTTCGCGCTCTTGTTGCTCTCATAGTCGTCGCTTCCCGCGTTTCTTATCTGTTACTCCGCTGCGCTCCGCCACATGGTTTTTTTCGGCTTTCTTTACATTTCTTATTAATTCGCAGTCTTCACGCCGCTCGGAGTGCATCCGTCAGTACATCCTCGCTCGCCGCCGCCAGGCGAATATGCGTGTGTCCCATCCTCTCTCCAGCCGTCACGAATCGGCAAGAAAAGCCAGTGAAGCGGGCTGCCCCACCTTTTGCGCTTTCAAAGGGTGGGCATCCTTGAGCCTCGATACCACAAAGTTTTCCCTGTTTCAACTCCCGGTGCCGGGCGCCCGGCCAAACATACGAAAACAGGAAATTCTCTTCGAAACAGATATGGTAGGCACGTGGGGACTCGAACCCCAGACCTCTACCGTGTCAAGGTAGCGCTCTAACCAACTGAGCTACGCGCCTACATCGGGGGAAGGACAGCCCTCATTTTACGGGGCAGGTCGCTCTCGCGCAAACCGGGCGCGCTCACTGCTGCAGCCGGGTTGCAATCCACCGTCTGCCCGGCGGACAATCATTTGGTGCACTCAGCGGCTAATCCCGCCGGTCCCAGGCCGAAAGCTGCGGCCCTGCGGCTTTCACAAATCCTCAGCGCACCCAACCAGCTCACTCTGGCGCGCATGGCCTTCCTGCCCTTCATTGTGATCGACTTGCTGGAGGGCCGTTACGGCTGGGCCCTCATTCTCTTCATGCTTGCCGGGATCAGCGACGGCCTCGACGGACTGCTCGCCCGCAGCCTGAAGCAGCAAACTCTGCTCGGCCAATATCTCGATCCCATCGCCGACAAGATGCTGCTCACCACCGTTTTTCTGGTGCTCTCCATCGTTCACCGGATTCCCTGGAAATTCACGGTCATGGTCTTCAGCCGCGACATCTGCATTCTGCTGGTGAGCGCGGTGCTTTATACTATTGCCGGCTTTCGCGATTTCCGTCCCAGCATCTTCGGCAAGGCAAACACCTTCGCCCAACTCGCGGCCGTGGTCTTCGTCATGCTCTTGCAGGTGCATCCCGCCAAGTGGGTCTGGGTCGCGCGCACCACTTTTTTGCGCGCCACTTTCATGTTCACCATCGTTTCTGCAGCGCATTACGTGTATCTGGTTGGTCGCCGCCTGCGGACCGCCGGTGAACAGTCTCACCACGACTGAGAGTCGGTGCCTTTACAGAAAGCGCACCGCTCATTCCACGATTTCCGTTCACTATCTCCGGGCAATTTGACCCCCTTTCTTTCGTACCCCTAGAATTGAAGTTCTTTTCCCAACTATGGCTCTGCGCCTGTACAACACCCTTTCCGGAAAGATCGAAGAATTTCAGCCGATCGAAAATAGCCACGTCCGCATGTACGCCTGCGGCCCTACGGTGTACGACTATGGCCACATCGGCAACTTTCGCACCTTTGTGGCGGTGGACCTGCTGCGCCGCTTCTTGCGCCAGAGCGGGTACCAGGTGCGCCACGTGATGAACATTACCGACGTGGACGACAAGATCATCCGCAACTCCGCCCAGGCCGGGCTGCCGGTCAAGCAGTACACGGCGAAGTACGAAGAGGCTTTTCTCGACGATGCCGCCACGCTCAATATCGAGCAGCCCGAACTGGTTCATGCCACCGATCACATCCCCGAGATGGCAGAGTTCATTGCCCGGCTGGTATCCAAAGGCTTTGCCTACGGCACGGATGACGGCTCGTATTATTTCCGCATTGCCAGATTCCCGGCTTACGGGAAACTTTCCAAAAAAGATTTTGCTGGCATGGAAGACGGCGCCCGCGTCGATGTGGATGAATACGAAAAGGACAATGCCCGCGATTTTGCCCTGTGGAAGGCGCCCAAGCCCGGCGAAGCTTTCTGGCAGAGCACGATCGGTCCCGGCCGCCCCGGTTGGCACATCGAGTGCTCCGTCATGTCCATGCAGGAGCTGGGCGAGAGCTTCGACCTGCATGCGGGCGGCGAAGACCTTATTTTCCCGCATCATGAAAATGAAATCGCGCAGTCCGAGTCAGCCACCGGCAAACCGTTCGCCCGTTTTTGGTTTCACGCGCGATTCCTGCTGGTGGAAGGCGAGAAGATGTCGAAGAGCCAGGCGAATTTCTTCACTCCGCGCGACCTGGTTTTGAAGGGACACAAGCCTTCCTCCATCCGCTACCTGCTGGCCTCCGTCCCCTATCGCAATCAGCTCAATTTCACCTTTGACGGATTGCAGCAGGCAGCAGCATCGGTTGAGCGTTTGCGCAACTTCCAAACTCGAATCGCCGCGGGGAAATTTGCGGAGGGATCGGAACTCACCGTCCGATCGCTCGCCACCGAAACCTCCCGGCGCCTGCGCGAAGCTCTCGACGATGATCTCAACACCGCGCAAGCGCAGGCGGCAATTTTTGATATGGTGCGCGCAGCCAATGCTGCCATGGATGCTGGCGGCCTGAAGAAGAGTGATGTAGATCCCTTGCTAGCCGTCCTCCATCAGTTCGATGAAATCTTCGCCGTGTTGAAGGATGACGATGCGCCCAAGATGCAGCACATTCTCGATTGGGCCAAAGGCGAAGGGCGCGGCAAAGACGTCACCCCCGCGCTGCAGGATATTCTGCGTGCCGCCGCATTAAGCGACGATCAAATTAATCAGAAAGTTGCCGAGATGAAGGCCGCGCGAAAAGCACGCAACTTCGCTCTATCTGACTCCCTTCGCAACGACCTGACCGCCGCCGGCATTCTTATCGAGCAGACCAAAGACGGCATTCGCTGGCGAAGGAAGTAAGCCGCCGGTAGTGGGTCCTGATAGTGGCGTGTGGATAAGACAATGTGGGGCCGGACGTCCCCGTCCCGGCCTGGGCGCGTGGCGGCACCCGCGCTACATGGCCTGAAACTACTTTTCGCTTTTTCTCCAGGCCGGGCGGATCAATTTTCGTCTTTGACGGCGGCTGCCCGGCACCATTGCTGGACCGCCCGGGCCTTTGGCCGTGATCTGGGTCCAGCCGCTGGTGGGATCGAGAACCGAGATAAATCCACCGCGTGCGAGCTCCAGTTGTTTCCTGAGGTGCTACTTGAAATCCAGCCGGTCCGCTTCCGTGGGCTCGAACCAGGCTGGCGTGATGAAGTCTGAAACCAGAACGTCGTCGATCTTATAGCCAAGGCGGTCGGATTCCACGGCGTCGCAGACCTCGAGCGCGTAAATCCTACTGTCGCTGCCCATGGCGCACCAGTTGATCCACGGGTCTGCCAGCATCTCCAACAGTTCGTGGCTCAAGGTAACGCTCCAGGAGGAGCCGGTCTCAATATCCAGGCCGGCAAATACTTTTCCCAGCGGCGTGCCCAGGGCGCTCATCTCGTGATATCCCAGAGCGCCAGCCTGGGTGGGGCGATCGCTGACCACGATCTGCCACCATCCCGCGGTCAACGGTTTATCTTTCGAGAGAAAAGTGAGAGTGCAATCCAAGTCCCAATAGGCTTTGAAATCGTTGCTCACCTGCTTCTGCAGCGCCGGGAGTACCGCCTCCAGCTGAGAATCAGATACGCAAGTGGATATGTTGCTAATGGCAATGACGGGTAGAGGCATGGCTGGCTCCTAGCGGACCAGGGACTGCGCGAATGCTTGGTCCATGGCGGCATTCCCGGTCGGCGCGCACACCAGCTGCTTCCACTGCTTTTTCAATTCCTTCGCGCCGGGCAGTGGACCGGTTTCGACCCTGCGCGAGGTCAGAACGGAATTTTGCGGCATCAGCGCAGCGAAACTGTTGACCGTCGTGAGAATCAGATTCACTGCGGCGGTGACTCGGGCCGACAGCGTTGGATTCGAAATATGCCCGGATTCGAGCAGCGCCCCCAGGCGCTGGTTCAGGCCTGAGATCAGCGTCTGGATTTTTTGCAGGGTGGCTGCACTGGGAGCGGTTTTATAGTCGTTGTACAGATTCTGCAGCAGGTTCAGATCACGGCTTGCCTGCGCCGAGATATTTTGAATGACTGCGATATCTGCAGGGGTAGCCTGTTGGGCCGCTCCAAGAGCGCTGACCAGGGCGGCAATATTCAGTGCCATCTGGGTCAGGACCGGCAGATCCTGCAGGGCGAGATTGATCCATTGCGCGCTGCATCCGCTGAGTGCCAGAGTTGCCGCGAGCACGAGTGCGAGAACAGCTTTCGATTTAGAATTCATACAGGCTCCTTTTGTGTTGATGTGAGTTGAAGTGGAAATCTGAAAAGAAAGAGTGCAGCGCCGCCAGCCATGCGCAGCCAAAAGCCGTAAACGGTGTTATGAAGTCTCTCGACGAATATCTTCGCGACGCAGAGCAGGCGCACGGGCACCTATGTGCCGGACAAGTGCTCGGTGTCCGCATGGCCATGCTGGGGCTTCAAAAGCTGGGGATCACTGATCCTCGCGGCGCTAAAAACAAAGCAGACCGCAAACGGCTGGTCACTTATGTAGAAATCGATCGCTGCGCCACCGATGTGGTGGCGGTGGTAACCGGCTGCCGCCTCGGCAAGCGTGCATTGAAGTTTCGCGACTGGGGAAAAGTCGCAGCCACTTTCATTGACGTGACTAGCGGGCAGGCCATTCGCGTCGCCGCCAAAGAATCTTCCAAGGCCCTGGCCCGGCAGATGCATCCCGAACTCGAAGACAAAAACCGGCAGCAAATGCTGGCTTACCGCGAGATTTCAGACGATGATCTGTTCACCACGCAATGGGTGAAGGTCGAACTGCCTCCCGAGGAATTCCCCGGATATAAAGGTGAAAGAGTTATGTGCGATGTATGCGGCGAAGGAATTAATTTTCGCCGCGAAGTGCGCCGCCACAGCCAGGTGCTCTGCCGAGGCTGTGCCGGAGAACGGTACTACCAGCCCATCTGACCAAGCGCTCAGGCTGCAGTGCTTTTCAGAGTCCCGCTGACCAGCTATGAGGCCTGTTCGTAAGCGTTGGCGATGCGCAGAATCGTAGCTTCGTCAAAGTGCCGCCCGAAAATCTGCATTCCGATGGGCAGCTTTTCTTTGGTTAGCCCACAGGGAATGGAAATTCCCGGAATGCCGGCCAGGTTCGCGGTCACTGTGTAAATGTCAGCCAGATACATGGCCAGCGGATCATCCACTTTTTCGCCCAGCTTGAAAGCTGCGGTTGGACTGGTGGGCCCGATGATGGCATCTACTTCCTGGAATGCATCTTCGAAGTCACGAGTCAGCAGCGTACGCACGCGCTGTGCTTTCAAATAGTAGGCATCGTAATATCCGGCGCTCAGGGCGTACGTTCCCAGCATGATTCGGCGCTTTACCTCGGCGCCGAAACCCTGGTCGCGGGTCCGCCGATACAGGTCTGAAAGAGAGCGCGCGCCTTCCGCGCGATGTCCATAGCGAACCCCGTCGAAGCGCGCAAGGTTGGCCGACGCTTCAGCCGTCGCGACCAGATAATAAGCCGGAATCGCATACTTGGTATGCGGAAGCGAGACTTCGATAATTTCGCATCCCAGGGCCGCCAGCTTCTGCACGGCCCGCTCGATTGCGGCGCGCACTTCCGCATCCAGCCCCTCGCCCAAATATTCTCTGGCAACTCCGATCTTGAGGCCCTTGACCGGCTGGTCGAGCCCGGCGGCGTAGTCCGGAACCGGCAGATCGGCGGAGGTCGCATCCATCGGGTCGCGACCGGCAATAGTACGCAGCACGATGGCGGCATCTTTCACCGTCTTGGTCAGCGGCCCAATGTGATCGAGCGACGAGGCAAAGGCAATAAGACCGTATCGCGAGACCCGGCCGTAGGTCGGCTTCAAGCCAACCACGCCGCAGAACGATGCGGGCTGGCGGATCGAACCACCGGTATCGGACCCAAGCGTAGCGACGGCAATGTCAGCGGCCACCGCCGCCGCCGAACCTCCCGATGATCCACCCGGAACCCGGCTCAGGTCACGCGGGTTGTGTACCGGTTTCCATGCCGAATTCTCGGTCGACGATCCCATGGCAAACTCGTCGCAATTGAGTTTGCCGAGTACCACCGCTCCCGCGGCTTCGAGCCGCGACACGGCAGTACAGTCGTAGGGCGGAATATAGTTGCCGAGGATCTTCGATCCCGCGGTAGTGCGAACGCCCCTGGTTACTAGAACGTCTTTGATTCCGACCGGCACGCCTGCCAGCGGCGGAAGCTTTTCCCCTTTACTCACCATAGCGTCGACCTGCGCGGCATGCGCCAGCGCGCGCTCTTTCGAGAGCGTCAGGTAAGCGCCAATTTTCGAATCGTCGGTGGCGATTTTGGCGTAAAAGGCCTGCGCCAGCGCGGTGGCGCTGGTTGTGCCTTCCGCAACGGCTGAGCGTGCCGAATCAATTGTGAGGGCGGTCAGATCCATTCAGGTTCGGAAGCAAGAAATCTACAAATCAAACTGGCTGCGTACTTCTCGTGTTACCTGCGGCTTCTGCATTCTGCCTTCGTCGTCATCTTTATCTCTCAATCACCTTGGGAACCTTGAAAAATGTTCCATCAGCATCGGGGGCGTTGGCCAGAGCAACATCGTGGGGAAGCGACTTGCGCAAGCCTTGGCGCACGTCTTCGCGGCTGGCGTAGGCAAAACGCTCGCTCCCGCTCTTCGATTCATCCAGACCGTAGCAGTCCGGAACCTGCGCCATCGGCGGAACGTTTTTTGTATCCAGCTGGTTGAGCGAGTCCACGTGCCCCAGAATGGAATTCAGGTCACGCACCATGCGGGTGTGCTCGTCAGGCGTCAACTCAAGGTTGGCCAGGCCGGCGACGTAGGCGACATCCTTTTCATTTACCTTCATATGAAAATCCTGAAGCTGGAGTCAAAACGCGGACGTGAACGCAAGCAGTTGAAGTAATTGAGCACGGATTTACGTCTGCACTCTTACTTCGGTGTTTTGCCCTCGTCCGCGGATGACGAAGTCAATGCGGCTGACGGGACGGGCTGCATAACGATTGATGACGGCCAAATACCGTGGCGCAAGATGCTGCAACTCAGCGCGCCATCCCGCGTCTGGAACCTCGACCCGCAGCACACCGCCGGAGAATTCCAGCGCGCTGGTACGCTCCGCAACCGCCGACCCGCAGGCCAGAGGCCAGGCGAGCAGGGGAGCATTCGACAGGCGGCGCAAGCTGGCTGCCACAATTTTTTCGAGAGCTGGGGCTACCTGTTCCACTGGAAGTTCGATTTTAACATCGGGGTACCGGGCATGACCGCAAGCGCGGCTGGAATGCGAGACGAAAAATGAGCGGCGGGGCTGCGCGCGCTGCTTTTTACCCTCTATTTTTAGGATAGCAATTCCCAAGGGAAATTGTGCCACGTTGGGGAGAATTATTTCTCCTGCGTTTTGTTCAACTTCTCGACAATTGAGGGCGCGAGGGGGCTTGACAAAATTTTCCACAGAAAATAATCGTCGACCGCGATACATCCATCACGCGCCCCGGTGCGCATTCTCTTCCCTCCAGGAGTCTCGCATCCAGAGCACCGGCTGATTCTGTATCCCCCTCGCGCTTGATGTAGAACTAAAACTTCCTCCGAGCTGGGGGGCGGAAATCGTGCCGATGTAAAGAAGTCGCCGGCCCGCTTATGAAGCGGGTCGCGTCCCGGCAGCGGATCAACAATGCTGCGCGTGTAGGCAAGTTGCTCAACCGAGGCCGCATCTCAGGGGTGGTTGCATTCTCCAGCCAGCGATATGTGGCAACCAACCGAGCCACGACTAGCCTGCATTTCCACGCTGCGGCGGATGTTATTATGAATACGTTGCAGAACGACACACTCCTCAGTAGCTCAATGGCAGAGCATCCGGCTGTTAACCGGAGGGTTGTAGGTTCGAGTCCTACCTGAGGAGCCATTCTTTTGTTTCATGTGTTTATCTCCTGTTTTCATTGAATGTTGTCGCGCTGTGAAACCGTCGATTGTGCCCACTTTTGTGCCCCCTCTGAGCGGGCGGTCAAAAATACTTCGAGCTTGTCCATTGCCTGTCGTCGCGCTGCTGGTCCGACGTGCCCGTACACATCTCGCACCATCCGAATAGCTGTGGAGGTTGACCACCCCATAATCTCGGTCACCTCGTTGATGCTGACGCCAGCTTCGAGAAGATGGGTACAGCCGGTGTGCCTGAGGTCGTGGAATCGGCATTCGACGCCGGCGCGAATCTTGGCAGCTTCCCATGCTTCTTTCCAAGTGCCGATCGGCTGCGCAGGATTCGTGTCATAAACCTTCGGCCTGAAGGCGGCTCCCGCGGCTCCGTACTTTTCCGCTGGGAACATGTAGTGGGATGGTTTTCGGCTTGGGAAGTTCACAGCCCAGAAGCTGAGGCACTGAAACGCGATCGCGGTCATAGGAATTTCGCGGCCGGTACCAGCATCGGTTTTGCTCTGGCCGACTGTGATGATGCGGCGCCCGAAATCAACCTGGCGCCACCGCAACAATCGCAGTTCGGAATATCGCATGCAGCTCTGCAGCGCGACGGTAACGGCGACTTGTAGAGATCGGGATCTGCTTGCTCCGCATTCCCGCAGAAGAGATATTTCCTCATCTACAGTGAGCACGTGGCCAATCTTGCGAGCCTTTCCGAACTCTATTTTTTTTCGGATCGAAGACCATTGCGCCTCCAGATCGTTGAACAACATAATTGCTCGCAGTGTGCCGAGCTCGAGACTGATTGTTTTGGGTGCTGCCTTATCTAACGTTCGGCGCTGTTTATATTCGGCAACAATTTCGTGTTCGATGTCCGTGAGGAGACAATTACTGAAAACCCCTTTCAGGTGCGCGAGATTTGTCTTCTCAATGATTGCAGTCTTAGGAGCCCAATCATTTTGCTTGAGTTTTAGCCAAACTTCCCCGGCCACCGAAAATAGTTCCGGGCGCTTTCTCTTAGGGATTCCCGCATTTCGCTCCTTCAGTTCTAAGCGGCGCTTATCTTGGACATCGCGCGCGGCATCCTCGCTGGATAAGCCTGTAGATTCCCGCACGATGGCTCCTCCAAATTTGAACTTGTACCACCAAACACCGCCACGCTTGTAAAGGCTCATGCCACGGGTTCCTTTCCACGTCGCCGATACGTAGTTGATCGATTGAGGCAGGTTCTTGTACAAAATTGCTGGCCTGTTCTGTTTTTCACGAAGTGTCAGCCGCAGCCGTGCCGCTTCCGGTCGCACAACCCGATGTATCCCCAATGTTCACCAATCAAGGCTCATGATTTTCCTCTACTTTTACTTCTGTTCCTTCTCCATTCCCCGCCTTTTTCGGCCCACCATCTCCTCTTTGCTGCACTCCTAGAGGGTGCCCTGCAGTCATCCCCGCAGTACTCTTCGCCTCGTCGCTTCACAAAGAAGAAGGGAGTCACACAGTCCAAATTCTTGCAACGCCGAGCGCGATGACCTTGCGATTCTAGATAACTAACCGCTTCCAGTATCGGGAAATCTGGCGGCTCGCTAGGTGACGTCCAGCCTTCAGGCATTAAGAAATTCAAGATTTGATGTCTCAATAAAAACATTCTCCAGGCCCGTGTTCTACAGTTGGGTGCCATCCACGCGCGCCTCAGCACATGAGACAGAACAAGCGTCCAGTGCGCATCCCTTTCAGGTGCGGACAGCCTTTCAAATGTGGCGCACTCCTCTTGCGAAAGAAATTCGTATAACGTTTGCTCGGCCGCAGGATGCTCTGGGAAATCAGGCCGGAACTCAGGGAACCGATGCCACAGATTTCTTGCAGGAAGGTCGAAGTCCTTTCTCGGACCGAATGATTTCAGATCTTCTAAGCCATGCAGATTTGCGAGATTCATTAGGAATGCTTCTTGTCTCTTAGTCGATGGCCGTGCTAGAACGCGTTTCATTATCTTTTGCAGGACTTCTGTCGGAAATCAAATTCCGATTGATTCGGGAAAGCGAGGATATTATGTTGTCATCTTCGGTTTGTCAACGGAGAAATACGGAGGCCTACCCAAATGCTGACAGTGGCAGCCTGCGCTGAAAAGCTCGGATTGAAGGAACCCACGATTCGGCTCTGGATCGCAAAGCGAAAAATTGCTCACGTAAAACTCGGCAGGTCTGTACGAGTGCTTGAGTCTGAGGTTGATCGCCTGATTCGCCAAAATACCGTCCCCGCAAGAGAGCCAAGGTAGTGAGTGCCCCGAGAAAAGGAAAGAGAAATAGCGCCGCGCCCATGAGTCAGAGATGGGTTCAAGTGGAACACTTCGCGAAGTGCCCTCACTGCGGAGCCAAGCATGTCGCTCGGCAACAAAGTAACAACGCCAAATCCTTGTATCTGTGCACCGCTCGCCGATCAGGTGACAGAATTCAAGCCGACCACTCCGCTTTTCAAGCATGCGGCAACGATTATCTGCGACCTATCGATTTTGATATTCCACGCAGTCGCACTTCGATTACAGCCAAGGAAGTGCGCTGGATGCAGCAGATCATCACCGTCGTCTATCGGCAATTAGCTACAAAGCATCATCCTGAACACGGCGGAAGAACTTCCGACATGCAAGAGCTCAACGCGGCCATCGAGCGATCGCGGACGGGAGGGAACTTATGAATCTCCGGCCGACGGATCTAGAGATGTTTAGCAGGTTGTGCATACCAACTGACCTGATCGAGCGAGCGGGTATTCTGCGTGTCACCGATCGAGAGGCTCGCGAAAACTTCGGCATTCGGGGTTCGGGCGATATGGCTGGCATTGCCTTTC
>JBBSFW010000081.1:0-16945 GCA_038254805.1 Terriglobales bacterium | reverse complement strand
GACGGAGGATCCCATTCCGCTCTGCTATTGCTTCGACTACAGCCGCGGGGACATCCGCCGGGACATCGAGGCAGTTGGCAAAACCTCACTGCTTGAAGAGATCAAGGCAGAGGTTCACGGCGGTTTTTGCGCCTGCGAAGTCAAGAATCCCAGCGGAACTTGCTGCCTGGGCGACAGTACGCGCGTAATTCGGGACGAAAAGAAACGAGCGGCGGCAGGCTTCCTGCGTCTGATTGACCTGCCCCATCAATCCCGGAGTCAGATCACGTCTCTGCTAGAGGTCAAGTCATGAGAAAGCAACTCAATCTCATCGTACTCGGAACTGGCGGCTTCGACCGTCGCCCACGAATGCCGTTCCGCTGGTTGGGAGGTCGCCGTTATTGATTCGAGGCCTTCCGGGGGCAGCTGCGCCCTGCGCGGATGTGATCCAAAGAAAGTGCTCGTGGGTGCAGCTGAAGTCATCGATTGGGTCCAAAGAATGAACGGGCGAGGCGTCGGCGCGGAGAGCACTCGAATCGAATGGGCAGAATTGATGCGGTTCAAGCGATCCTTCACTGACCCGGTGCCGAAAAGCAGTGAACAGAGTTTCGCCAACGCGGGTATTGCCACGTTTCACGGGCGGGCGCGTTTCGTGGACTCTACTGTTGTCGAGGTTGGAGAGGACAGACTGGACGGTCGCCATGTGGTCATTGCGACTGGGGCGATGCCGCGAAGGTTGGGTATTGACGGGAGAGCGGTACATCACGAAGAGCGATCAGTTTCTTGAGCTGGAAGCCTTGCCTCAACGCATCGTTTTCGTCGGAGGCGGATACATCTCCTTCGAATTCGCTCACATTGCCGCACGGGCCGGCGCGAAAGTCACGATTCTGCACAGGGGCCAACGCCCTCTGGAGGGATTTGATCCTGATCGCGTTAATCAACTGGTGGCGAGGACAAAACGCCTCGGGGTAAGAGTTGAAGTCGGTATGGAAGTCACGGCGGTCGAGAAATCAGATGAGAAGCTGGCAGTCCATGCTTTAACCAAAAGCAAGCGAGAACTGTTTGTATCTTCCAAACTAATGGACGTGGAAATTATTCTTTCAAGTAGTTCGATCCCTCAGACCTCTTGTCTGTCGCGACGGAGGTCGCGTTCAAGTCCTGTGGCTCCTGCCATTTCATCTGGCTGCCTGTCCTGCATGGGGGACCAAGACTTCCTGGGCATGCGTTGGGAGGCTTGGAACAAGCCAAGCGAAGAGAAATGTAGCAGGAAAAGCGCCGGCTAGTTGGGCCACAATGAATAGTGGGGCATCCGCTGGTCGAATTCCGGCAAATGTGTCGGACAACGACCTCGCAATGGTCACCGCCGGGTTAGCGAAGGACGTGGATGCAGTGAACCAATAAGCAGCCGTGATGTAGCTCGCGACCGCGAAGGGTACGACAGACCAGCGGAAACGCGAGCAGCCCCAGATTACCGACAAGAGTCCGAAGGTCGCGACGAATTCGCTTAAGACGAGCGCCCGTCCACTCCGAGCGTGTGAGGAGAGCGAACGAACGCAGGCCGAACGATAGATGGGCAATACCCGTTCCCGGAATCCCTCCGGTACACTGCGCGATGATATAGGTGGGCACTTCTTTCCAAGGAGTACCATGCTCAAAGGCATCCGCGAGAGTCACGGCTGGATTGAAGTGTGCGCCAGAAATTGGGCGGAATGTCAGAATGAGACCCACTAGCGCAGCGCCCGTTGCGATGGTATTCGCGAGCAGGGCGATTGCGACGTTCCCACCTGCGAGACGCTCTCCCATGATCCCGGAGCCGACCACGGCGGCAACGAGAAATGCCGTACCCAAGAATTCAGACACAACGCGGGCGCGCAGGTCAAATTTCATTGATGCCCAATCTTGTCGAGTTCTTTCTTGATGGCAAGCCTGTCGAGACTGGAAAGAGGAAGGCACAAGAGCAAGCTGATCCTGCGGTCGAGCATAAAGAAAGCGTCACGGAAGACCTTCGCAACTTCCTCGCTCGTCCCTTGTACTGCTGCAGGATCAGGAACGCCCCAGTGCGCCGTCATCGGCTGACCAGGCCAGAGCGGGCAGACCTCTTTTGCAGCATTGTCACAGACAATAAAAAATCGAGCTTGGGAGCATCAGGTTTCGCAAACTCGTCCCAGCTCTTGCTCCTGAGACCATTTGTTGAAAGATGAGCGCTTTCAAGCTGTCTCAACGCTTCTAGTCGGACATTTCCAGAGGGATGACTGCCGGCGCTGTAAGCAGTGAAGTTCGGCCTGCCCTTATGGTTCATAATTGCCTCGGCCATAATCGAACGGGCGGAGTTTCCCGTGCATAGGAACAAGACGTTGTAGCGTCCTTGCATTGGTTTCTCCTCAACTGCAGCAGGTTGGACCGCAGCACGCTTAGTTACGCTGTGGCTTTATTGCTCGCACGAAAGCACTCATGAACTTGCCGTCCACTTGCGGCGCAATCGCATCCACATCAATGTTCTGGCCAGAAAGGAATTCGCGGACATCTTCGATTCGGTAGATTCTTGTTGGTTCAAGGTCAATTTGTTCGAATCCAGCCGACGTTAGCTTGCTGCGGTACTCGTTTTCCTCAAGTGCTCCCGCAACGCAACCGACCCACAGAAGCACATTCCTTCGTATCTCGGTAAGCATTTCCCCACTCGTTACCACATCCGAGACGGCAAAACGTCCTCCTGGCTTGAGGACTCGGAAGGCTTCGCGTAAAACGCGATCTTTATCAGCAGAAAGATTTATAACGCAGTTGGAAATGATGACATCAACAGAATTGTCGGGTAGCGGAATTTGCTCGATTTCACCTTTCAAGAATTCAACGTTATCGACTCCCGCTTTTCGCTTGTTCTCGTTAGCCAATCGCAGCATCTCATCAGTCATGTCGAGACCATAGGCCTTGCCGGTTGGCCCAACTCGTGTGGCAGAGAGCAGTACATCGATGCCGCCGCCGGAACCAAGATCCAGCACAACTTCGCCGGGATTCAGTTTGGCCAGAGCCGTGGGATTCCCGCATCCCAATGATGCGAGCAGAGCTTCTTCAGGAATCTGACCTGCTTGCGATGCATCGTAAAGGTTAGATGTGATCGGATCACCACAACCGGTGCCGGAAGCCGGGCTGCTTCCACAGCAAGAGCTACCACCGTTCGACACTCGCAGAGCCGCTTGTCCGTACTTTTCTTTCACAACTTCCTTAATATCTGTACCGCTCATTTGATTCCCCTTTAACTTACAGATCTGAATGATTGATTCTGGCTTGAGGGCTTTATTTCGAGTGCAGCACTCGGCGTACAAGAACTGCAATAGCTCCTGGAGGACTTCGGTGTTGGCTGTGTAATGAAGGAATGTGCTTTCGCGACGGACACGCACGAGGTCTTCAGACTTAAGCTTGTCGAGATGATGCGACAGGGTCGAGTTTGGAATGTCCAGCTCTTGCTGAATCTCGCCGACAACAAGTCCGTCGGGATGGGCTGACAGAAGCACCTGCATGATCCGAAGCCGCGGTTCCGTTCCCATCGCAGAGAACATATCCGCGTACTTGACACCTGATCGATGGATTTCCTAGATTGGCCACTACCATTTCGGTATTTGCAGAAACATGGTCAGATGTCAATAAGGCCTAGGTAAACCGCTGCGATAGGTAGCGCAGCTATAAACGCCGACGCCAAGCAAACCGGGTTTCGAGCGTACTTTCGCAATCCTGGGCGGCTGTTGATGAAGGCGTTCTTGGGTTGGTGGTGCGTAGCCCTGCTGCGGCTCTTCATCAATGAGTACCCGCCGCAAACAACTAAATCATGGTCCAGCCCGGACACATGGGTAACACAATGTACCGGCTACATAGGTAAGATTTTTGGGCCGAACGGATTTTCGAGCGGTTCGAGCACCCGAGTTTCCAGGTCGAAGTATCCCAAATCGTAATCCATAAAGCTGACCAGCCAGATGTCGTCGTGCACTTCCTTGATGCCGACCGCTTGACCGGCGAAGACTGTGCTGAAATTAATTTGTGTGCCAACCAATCCCGGACAATCCAGCCGCGGTCGCCGCGGCTGTGATGTGCCGTTTTTGGATTTCCTCTTGCCAGTAGGGCTTGCCGGTCGCAGGATTCGGGAAAACCCAATCTTCGTCCTGCTTGAACAAGCTCTGCTCCTTCCACTTCAACAAAATGGTTGCAAGCTCAGGGTCGAGCGGCACATCGTCGCGTGAATACTCTGTCTTCACATCATCCACACGGTAATGAACCGAGCTTCGCTGAACAAGCAACGTCTTGTTGTCAAAATCCAAGTCGCCCCACTTCAGAGCCACAATCTCGCTGACTCTCAAGCCTAGACATTGAGCGACGATCACCATCGTCCTGTACGACTCTTTCAGGTGCGGCAGGATCGACGAAAACTGCTCAACGGTTAGAACCTGCGGACGCTTCAACCGCTTGGTGCAATCTTTCACGCGAACGAGAGCGATGGGATTCTTGCCCATCTTCGATCAAGCACCATCGTTCCGCACACGTGAAAATCAGATGCGTCAGGCCGCGCACGTGCGCCTTGGATTTCGGAGCCAGCTTGAGCTGTCGCAACCATTGCTCGACAGGCATTGGCTTGATCCGGTCCAAGGGATAATCGGCCCACTTTGGTCGTATGTGAGTCTTGATGATCGACTGATACGACTTCCGCGTTGAATACCGGGTCGGCATTTCCTCGGTGTCAAACTTGTCGAGGAGAGCTCCGAAGCTCGGCACTTCCAACTCGGATCGTGGAGCCTCTGCATTTAGTTTGAGAAGAAGAGCCTGCACGGCCTTTCGTGCGAGGGCTTCGGTCGGATATTTCTCCTTCGTGCCGATCGTGACGTGCTGGCGTTTCCGCTTGCCGTCCGAATCGTCGAAGTAGTAACGAAACTCCCAAGCCTCTGCCGCTTCGTCTCCTCTTTAACCGTAAACTTCCGTAGTGATATCGTGTCCGCGTAAATAAAGAGCTTTTGCTCCTTTCGTCTATACGGGCACGAGTGGTTGAAGTCAGATTAGCCCGGATCGAGACGAAGGCTATAGGGTGAAAAGTTCGTCAGCTTGCGATTCTTGCGCTCACCCAGCGATCCAATTCCGATGCACGGAATCGCCAGAGCCTTCCGATTTGGACGCCGCATATCTCGCCGGTGCGCGCAAGGCGCTGGAGTGTCTTTGGGTGGATTCTCAACCGAGACGCAGTTCATCGGTATCGAGGAGCTGTTCGAAAGAGGGCGATACAGCGGCCAGTTCTGAACGGGCGGGCTTGCGCATCGAGTGGGCCATGTCGAACTCCCAGGACTTTTTTGAGCAGTCAGAGACTGCCAGAGCATTCCGAGGTTAGATTCGGGACGACGAGGCAGTCCCAGACTTTGTAGGAGCGGAGTTATACCTGGCGGGAATAAGAGGCCCGGCTCTTGTCCGAAGAGTACGGTCTCGTCAGCAGCAAGCCTTTGCGCGAAGTCCTTCGATTCCTTCACGCGTGATCAGCGGCACCATCAGCAGCGCCGCCACGGGATCGGCCCACCACCAGCGTAAGAGCCAGTTGGCTCCAAGACCGAACAGAAGAATGGCCGAAAGATAAGTGCAGAATTCGGTTTGGGTAGCATCAGCCTTCATGGCTTCGCTCTTGAGTTGTCGTGCGACGCGTCGCTTAGAGCGAGAAAGCAATGGCATGACAATGAGCGAAATGATGGCCAGAATAACGCCTGGGATCGAGTGCTCAGGACGTTCGCGCAAGTAAAGGCTCTTGATCGAATCGGCCGCAATGTAAACCGCCAGGACGATGAAGCAGGAACCGACGATTCGTAAAGAGACTCTTTCGGCATGTTCGCGGCGCTCTGGGTCATCGAGGTGCATGCGCCAGAGCACAGCGGATGCGGAGGTCACTTCGATAATGCTGTCGAGCCCGAACCCAACCAGAGAAATGCTGGCGGCGACGATGCCAGAGACAATCGCAACAGCCGCCTCCAAAGCGTTCCAAGCGATGCTGAAGTACTGGAGGCTCTTGCCTCGCTGAACAAGTGCCTGCCTTTCTTCAATGCCGATCGCGAAAGGAGTCTCCATTGTTACTTCTTTGCCGCGGCAATCGAGCTGAAGTTTATGGTCTCGCCCTTTGCGCTACCTGTCACTGTTGCTTTCTCGCCCGCGAACTTGTCGATCTGGGCTTTGTCGTCCTTGAGCGTGTAGACCTTGTCGCCGACCACGAGGGCGTAATCCGACCCAGACTTCACGCATTCGCGGGTGCATTGGGCTGCAGATTTGTCTTTCGCCATGTGCTGCTTTCCGCATATGTTGTCAGAGACGATTCCGGTAAACGACTGCTGAGTGTCGGCTGCGAATGAGCCGCCTACAAGAACTACGACGAAGACGGCTGCGGTGATGACATTCTTAAGTTTCATTGCTTCTCCTTTTATGTGTTTGATGGTACGGACTCTGTTGATTGTTGTTGGTAACCAGCGTACCGCGCCGTAAGGCCCGTTCCTTCATTAACACGAAGAAGACCGGCACGAGAATAAGAACATGGATGGTGGAAGTGATCATGCCGCCAACGATCGGGGCGGCAATCGGCTTCATCACGTCTGAGCCGACGCCAGTTTCGAAAAGGATTGGTACCAAGCTGGCGAGAACTGCCGTGACCGTCATGAGCTTTGGACGAAGGCGGTTTACGGCGCCCTCAATCGCTGCTTCTTCGATTGCCTGATCTGTCATCGGCGTGCCTGATGCGAGTCGTTTATCCAGCGCCTCATGCAGATAAACGACCATCACCACTCCGGTTTCGACGGCGATTCCAAAGAGCGCGATATAGCCGACCCACACGGCGACGCTGAAGTTGTAACCGAGGAGCCATTGGAGCAGCAGGCCGCCGCTGAGCGCGTAAATCGTGGGGAGGATAAGTACCATCGCTTCTGTTGCAGAGTGGAAGACCATGTACAGCAGAACGAAGATAATGAAGAAGACTATGGGGAGAATGAGCTTGAGGCGCTCGCGTGCGCGTAGCTCGAACTCGTACTCCCCGGACCATTGATAGGTATAGCCAGCAGGCAGGTTCAGGTGCATTCGCAGTTCGTCGCTCGCCTTCGTGACGAATCCGCCGTAGTCGCGGGTTTTCAGGTCAATGTAAACGTATCCGGTGAGTGCTCCATCCTCATCGCGGATCATCGCAGGTCCGCGGGAGAACGAGATCTGCGCCACTTGGCCGAGCGGAATCTGCGCTCCCGACGGCGTTGACACGAGAACGCGAGACAGCTCCTGTACGTTGTCGCGGAAGTCGCGTTCGTAGCGGACATTGATCGGGTAGCGTTCGCGACCCTCCACATTCTCGGCAATATTCTCCCCGCCAATGCCCGACGCTACCGCACGCTGAACATCTTCCACAGTGAGTCCGTAGCGTGCAGCCTCTGCACGATTCACATCAATGTTTATGTAGAAGCCTTGAGAAACTCGTTCTGCGAAGACCGCTCGGGCGTTTGGCAAGCGCGCAAGCAACTGCTCGATCTGTGCGCCCACAGCCTGGATCTGCTCAATCGACTTGCCTTGGATCTTCAAACCCAGTGGTGTCTTGATTCCAGTGAGCTGCATGTCGAGTCGATTCTCGACGGGCATCGTCCAGGTATTCGACAAGCCTGGGAATTGGAGTTTTGAATCCATCTCCGCAATCAGCTTTTCGTATGTCATGCCGACGCGCCACTGCTCGCGCGGCTTCAGCATCACGGTTGTGTCGTACATATCTAGTGGGGCGTTGTCGGTTGAGCTGTCGGATCGGCCGACCGCGCCGAAGACACTTTCAACCTCCGGAAAGCTGCGAAGCATTCGGTCCTGTTCCTGCAAAAGCTGGGTGGCTTGCGTAATTCCGATTCCTGGCAGAGCGGTAGGCATGTATAACGCTGAGCCTTCAAATAGAGGCGGCATGAACTGGCTGCCCAGAGTGAGCCCCAATGGAATCGTAACGATGAGGAATGCGAGGTTGAGGAGGATCACTAGCCAGCGATGCCGCAGAGAGAATCGAATGATCGGTAGATAGACCCCCTGCGTGATTCGTGAAACGGAGTTCTTCGATTCAGGTCGTAACCGGCCCTTGATGAACATGAGCATCAGAACCGGAACGAGCGTGATTGCAAGTACGGAAGAAAACCCCACAGCGAGCGTCTTGGTCCACGCCAGAGGGCGGAACATTCGTCCTTCCTGCGCTTCCAGCAGAAACACGGGAAGGAAAGAGACCACGATGATCAAGAGCGAGAAGAACAGCGCAGGCCCAACTTGTTTCGCTGAATCTATGAGAACTCTCCTGCGCTGAGTATTTGGGAGATCGGCCTCTCGGCGTTCCGCGAGATGCCGATAGCCGTTTTCCACCATAACAATCGAGGCATCGACGAGTACGCCTATCGCGAGGGCAAATCCGCCCAGGGACATGATGTTGCTGCTGATCTGCAGGTAATACATCGGCAAGAAGCTCGCCACGAGGGCTATAGGCAACGTCAAAATGGGAATCAGTGCTGAGCGAAAGTGGAAAAGGAAGACGATCGTGACAAGGCTAACAATGATCGCCTCGGCCAGCAGGTCTCTCTTAAGCGTATGGATTGCCGCGTTGATGAGACCGGAGCGGTCGTAGGCGGTTTTGATTTCGAGTCCATCGGGCAGTGACGGAGAGATTTCCGCAATTTTCCTTTTCACACCGTTGATCACATTCAGGGCGTTCTCGCCGTGGCGCATCACAATGATTCCGCCAACGGTTTCACCCTCGCCCTGCCACTCGGCGACGCCCTCGCGAATATCGGGGCCAAAACTCACGGTGGCGAGGTCCTTAAGCAGAACGGGAGTTCCGTTTTTCGCAGAGACCGAGACATTTTCCAGATCGGAGAGCGAACGCAAATAGCCTAGGCCGCGAATCATGTAGCGCGCGCCGTTCATCTCCAGGACGCGTCCGCCTACTTCATTGGTGCTGGCACGCACCCGTTCAATGACCGCTGAAAGCGGGATGCCATAGGCCAGCAACTTATTGGGATCGAGCCCAACCTGATACTGCCGAACGAACCCTCCTATCGTTGCTACTTCAGCGACACCGGGAACTGTCGCAAATTGATAACGAAGCTGCCAATCCTGAATGCTTCGCAGGTCGGCAAGGCTGTGCGTGTGCTTGCGGTCAACCAGCGCGTACTCGAAAATCCAGCCGGCGCCCGTCGCATCAGGGCCGAGCATCGGTTTGGCGTTCGCAGGAAGTCGGCCTTGAATAGATTGCAGATACTCGAGAACGCGGGATCGCGCCCAGTAGAGGTCGGTTCCGTCTTGAAAGATTACATAGACGTAAGAATCGCCAAACATTGTCTGCGCGCGGACCGCTTTAACATGCGGAGCCGCGAGAAGACTGCTGACTATCGGGTAAGTGACTTGATCTTCGATCACGTTTGGAGGTTGACCAGGCCACGGCGTATGCACGATGACCTGGACGTCGGAGATGTCCGGCAGGGCGTCCAGTGGCACGTGCTGGATTGACCAGATACCGCCAATGGTCAGCAGTGCGACCGCAGTAAAAACAAGGAAACGATTTGAAGCGCACCAGTCGATCAAACGGGAGATCATGGCTTACATGCCTCCCGCGGCGCTGATTGTGAGTTGCCGATTCGCCAGCACCTGCCCGTTCTGTTGCGCAACGATCGTGACCTGCCAGGTTCCGCCCGATCCAAGCTCGCCCTGGCCTTCGTACATCCCGTTGCCTTTGTCGTTCAGCGTGGCCGTGGTCTTCATTTCCGCCATGCCCATGCCAGGCATTGCTGGCATGAAGAATGTCACCGTGACTTGAGCACCACTGATTGGCTTGCCGTCAGCAGAGCTGAGCTTCACTCGAAAAGTGTTTTGGCCTTTGTGCGGTGGATCAGGATCGCTGCTCAAATCCGCTTTAGCCTGCTGCGTGGTTTGATTCATCGTCATACCGCCGGCGCCCGGTGGTGGGGGGATAAATGCACCGGCAGCGGCTTGCAGTTGACTTTCGGAATCAACCAAGAAGTTAGCCGAGGTAACGACGCGGTCGCCGTTCTTCAAGCCTTTTAGAACAACGAAGCTGTCTCCGAAGCGCTGTCCGACTTCAACATTCACCGGATCCAAGTTTCCGTTGCCACGGTCGATGAAGGCAATCTGCCGTGTTCCCGATTGCAGGACAGCAGATGCGGGAACGGTGAGGCTCCGTCCCATCGGGGTCTTAAGGGAGACATTTACGAACATTCCCGGCTTGAGGAGGAGGCGAGGGTTGGCAAAGACCAAGCGGACACGGACGGTCCGGGTGTTCATGTCTACTTGCGGCAGAATCTGATCTACGCGGCCGCGGAATGTTCTTGCAGGATAGGAATCGACCGTGACATCGGCGGGATCGCCCGGCTTCACTTTGCCGATGTCGTTTTGGAACACCTGCGCGTTTACCCACACCGACGAAAGATCGACAACGGTATAGAGCTTGGTGTCGGGCTGCACGTACATGTTGGGCAATGCGGTTCGCTCGCTGACATAGCCGGTGACCGGCGAATAGATCGTCAGCTCAGTGATTGGCTTCCCGCTGGTCTCTATTTTCGCAATCTCGGAATCCGGAATCTCCCACTGCCTGAGACGGTCGCGCGCGGCGCTGACAAGCGAAGTCGCTCCCTCGGAGACTCCCTGAACTGAGCTGGTTTGCAGTTGCTGTTGGTTCTTTCTTGCCAGCAGGTACTCCTGCTCGGTGGCGAGGAGGTCTGGGCTGTAAATGGTAAAGAGCGGCTGTCCCTTGTGTACGTACTGATATGTCGCGTTGACGTATACATTTCGCAGCCAACCGGAGAAGCGCGTCTGGACGTATGCCAGTCGGCGCTCATCCACATCGGCATTCCCGGTGGCACGGATCTCATCGGCCACACTCCGCATCTCGACCGTGCCGAAAGTGACGCCGATGCTCTGCATACGCTCCGAAGAGAGCTGGATCGGCACGAGTGGCGTTTGTTGCGGCTTGGCCTCTGGCTCATTGCTGCTCGGCGTGGACTGCGCGGTCTGTTGCGGCTTTTCAGTTTGCTTACGCGAGCTCCAGAACCAAAGAAGAATTGCGAGGAGCGCGACATTTAATACAACAGCTGCGGCAAATAGTCTTTTGAAGTTCATCGCAGTGTCACCCCCGTCAGCCGCTCAAGTGTGGCGACTGCGCCTTCACGCTCCGCAAGCTCACGCTGGGATTCGATCTGGAGCTGCAGAACGTCGTTGAACGCTGAGATGAGCGTCTGGAAATCCTGCTTGCCAGACTCATACGCGGCGGTTGCCGCCCGCAACGTCGCGATGCTTTGGGGAATCAGCCCCTCGCGATAGATCTTGAGTTGGTCGTCAGCGGTGTGAATCAGTACGAGTTGCTTCTGCACTGTGCTTTCAAGCTCGCGTTGTGCCGCTTCGTACTCGGCATTGGCCTGCTGCTGTTTCAGGTTGGCTTCCGCAAGGGCGGCTTTAGCCCGGCTGCGATTCGGTAACCGAATGCCGAATGTTGCCATGTAGTAGTCGCGGAACTTGTCGTCGGTGTGCTGCCACATGTACTGCACGTTGAAATCGGGCTTGGTTTCAAATTCGGCGAGATGCGACGCTGCTTCCGTTTGCGCCAATTGAGCGCGTCGCGATTGAATCTCGACGCTCTGGTTCGTCACTGGCAGAGTTTCAATTGATGTCGCTTTGAGTGGTTCTGTGGCAATGTCGTCGGATTGTTGCGGCCGATTCAGCAGCGCCTTGATGTCGGCTTGAAGGTGTCCGACTTCGCAATGGTGAATCGTGAGTTCGTTGAGGAAGCGCGTGTGCTGCAACTGAGCCTTGAGCACGTCCTGTTGATTGCCTTGTCCTACGCGATAGCGAGATTCAGCGAGCTTCTCGATGTCCCCCAGAGAGCGGTTCGTCTCCTCTAACAGCGCGAGCGTCTGCTGAAGATATGAAAGCTGGATGTAATCGAGCGTCATCTTCTGGATCGCGTCCTGGCGAATGGCATCCGCGCTGAGACGAATCGTTTCTGATCCACGTTCTGCGACCTCACCTCGCAATCTGCGCTTGCCGGGAAATGGTAGGTCTTGGGAAGCCCCCAATCCGATATACGCGAAGTCACTGTTCGTATAACCAGCGAATGGCCGCGGACTGCCGACGCTGAGGTGCTGGACTGACACAGTGGTATCCGGCAGCGCCGAGGCCTGCTTGATGTCGAAGCGCGATGCCTCGTAGGCTTTCTGCCCAGCGACCACAGACGGATTCTGCCGCTCAAGCTCCTGAACCAGCTCGCCGAGGGGCGTAGCTTTCGCCGGAGATAGGGTCTGTCCGTAAAGAACTGAACTATTGGCAAGCAGCAGCGCGCTTGCCCAAATAAAAAGGGCTCTCATCTTTCCTCCGATTAACGTGCGAGTCGGAAACACGAAGGCACACGTGCGCCTTCGCAGAAAAGCGAGAGCTAAATCAGATTCTTAGGATTTCGACGGAGGGAGCCTCAGGATCAGGCGGTGGATGACGCCAAGCCCGAATTACGGACATGCCGACAGAAACTTGCTGCGGTGCTGGAGTGATCGCAACCAGTATCAGGTCAAGGACAACCGGGTCGTAGTTTAGGTTCGGCGTCGGCTTTAGCATCACCGATTGCTGCGGCTTGACGGTAGTATCACAGCAGGAATGGCCATTCGGCATTTGCATCTTGCCGCACTGATGGGCCATCTGTCGGCAGCACGCTTTCTCTGCCTCGGTAAGCTGCGCGTCCGGGATGACGCAAGCCATCGCGGGCACTCCCAACATGAGCAGCAGCATCGCGCCAGCGCCGAGTTTGCTTAACAGCCTCACAAGATTAAGAGTTTACGCTTCAATTGTTTAGACGCGCAAATGTCCAAATTGTTACAAGGGACCAGTGGAGGCTAAGTGATAAATGGGCTTGACTCTATATCTGGGTATAGGGTTTTAGGTAGGAATGATGCAGATCGGCAAATTGGCAAAGCAAGCCGAGGTCAATGTTCAAACAATCCGCTTTTACGAGCGGCGCAAGCTCCTGCCCGAGCCGAGCAGAACCCCCTCCGGTTACCGGCAATACGGTTCTGAAGAACTCCAGCGTCTCCAGTTCATTCGCCAGGCGAAATCGCTTGGCTTCTCGCTCGACGAAATCCGAGACATCATTCGAAGCCGTAGACGCGGCCAATGTCCTTGCACAGATGTGATCGCTATCGCAGAACGTCACCTCCGCGACGTGAGCAAACAGATTGAGACGCTCGTGAGATTCAAAGAGGAGCTGAGCCACGCGGTCGGAAGCTGGAAGAAGGCCGGAAAGCAGACCCTTTCGGCGGGAGCTATCTGCACGCTGATCGAACGAACGATGGACGCGAACAAAGGATGGATGAAGCGCAAATGAGCAATGCGTTCAAGGCGAGCTCAGGGCCGGCACTGGCGGTTCTGTTCGGTTTTTTCTCACGGCCTTGTTGAGCTCTGCCCCTGGTTACAGGGCTTCTCGGTCTGGGAGGCAGCTCTTTAGCATTGGTTCTCGTTCAATGGCGATGGGTCTTCATCACACTGGCGGTCGTGTCTTTAGTCATGGGATTTTATTTCAACGTGTATCGCATGTCCTCGCTGCGCTCGCGCACGCTGTTTTGGATCTCCTCAATGCTCACGGCGGCGACCGTTGTCCATTGGCGTTGGTGGTCGCGATGAGCGGCTTGCGAATCAAGCTTGACTCTATACCTGGATATAGAGCTTAACCTGAGAGAAAGGAGGCAAGATGACTCTGAAACAAGGCGAAGTCTATCACTGTCCTGATCCGAACTGCGGTTGCGAAATCACCGTTACCAAAGCTGCGGCTGCGGGACAAGGCGGCAACCACAATCCTCGCTCCCGCTGCGGCAAGGAAATGCAGAAGAAATAAGTGTGAGGGGCGGGCGCAAGCCCGCCCCAGCTTTTTGACATGAAGATAGAAGCTCTATTCGCGGCGTTGTTCTTGAGTGCCACCGCCTTCGCATCCGGTCACGGGCCGGTGTTCGGGATGACAACGCCGACCAATGCCAAAGGTGGGTGGAGTCTTGATTTCGGAACCATGGGCCGCTCAGGAGATGACGGAAAGGCCGTCATGTCTCGTGCCATGCTCAGTTATGGAATCACCCAGGATTTCCAGCTTTCGTTCACGGCACCGTACGTCTTCTCTTCTGCGCCTTTCGCCCCGGCCAGAACGACTGGGATGATGAGCTCGACTCCGGATTTTGAGGGCACCGCGGCATGGCGTTTTCATCGCCAGGGAACGAACATCGGTAAACGGTTCGAGAGCACCGCCTATGCTGGCTTGATTGTGCCCGGCCCGCAGCGGCCAAAGGGGTTGCTCGGAAATCTGAAAAGGGCGCCCGGATTCTACACCGGTGTCGCTACCGGCATGGCTTCGCGCAGCCAGTACGTCTGGATAGGTGTCGGCAATGTTCACTTTGCCGAAAAGGATGGAGACCGGCGGCCGAACCTGTTCACCTACAGCGCCGTTTGGGGCTATCGGCCGCCACCGCTGCGTAAGGACTACCCGCATTGGGACTGGCGCGTCTTTGCAGAGATGAACGGCGAGATTTCTAACAAGGCCCAAAAGGCGGGCCTGTCGATGCCGGGAACAGGCGGCCACCAGGTCTTCCTCGGACCAACAGTTCTGGGCATCTACAAGACAGCTTGCGGTGCCGGTGGCGTGTAGCCCAGTGCCGAGTGTGGGCGCTCCGTGTTGTATGCCACCCGCCACAATCGCCTTCACGAAATCATAGCTCCACAGGTGATTCGCTCGCTCCGGGCGGAGTCGCACGCACGAACCATCTCCCAGCCACAGCCGCCCTCGCGTTCGCTGTTTCTGCGGCACTTTCAGCCCTTCGCGTCGCCAGATCCGCTGCACTCGATCCTTTCCCACCGGCCACACCGCGCTCTGTAACAGCGCCGTAATACGCCGGTACCCGTACCGCCCATACTTCGCGGCCAAGGCCAGGATTGCCTGCGTCAGCTGATCTTCGTCCGTGCGCCGCAGCGGCAGATAGCGCTGTGTCCCTCGCCATTGCCTCACCACTCGGCACGCCCGCCGCTCACTTACTTCGTAGTGCTCGCGGGCATGCTCTACCGCGCACCGACGTCGCTTCGGGCTTAGAAGTTTCCCTCCGCAATGTCCTTCAGGATCTGTTTATCTAGAGCCAGCTCCGCTACCAGTCGCTTCAATTTGCCGTTTTCTTTCTCCAGTTCCTTCAGCCGTTTCGCCTGGTCCATCTTCAGACCGCCGTATTCCTTGCGCCAGCGGTAGAACGTCTGCACCGTAATGGCTGCCTCTTTGCAGGCTTGTGGGGCGGTTTTTCCGTTCGCGATGCCGACTTCAATCTGCCGCAGCATCGTCACGATCTGCTCTGCCTTGTACCTCTTGATGGGCATGACCAGCTTTTCCTCCAAGTGGATTCTCTCTCATTCCACCTGGTACAAATTTCGCCGGTCAGGTCAGTAGCGTGCTCTCCTGCGGCCCGCTCCCTCAGATACTACTGAGCGATAAATGACCGATTCATCAGGACGAATAAAAGGGCTATGCAGACGCTGGCTCGAGCAAGGTGGTATAAAGCCAAGAAAACCAGGTATATAATTCACCCGCCAAGGTTGTAACAGGAGGCAGCTATGAAACAACTAGTGCGTCTCAGTTTGTTAGCGCTGTGCGTAAGCTTGCTGATCGCATCAAAACCAGCAGAACCGTCCGGGCGGATGACAGCAGACTACGTCGAGGCCTGCAGTTGCCATTTGTTCTGCCCATGTTATTTCAATAAACATGCCGAGCATCCTTATTGCGAGTTCAACATGGCTGTGAACGTTCGTCATGGAGAATCCGGAGGGACGGATCTCACGGGTGCAAAGTACTGGCTGACTGGCGATCTCGGCGACAGTTGGGGGACAGAAAAGAAAGGCAAGTGGGCCGTCGTCTCGTTCGATCCGGCAACTACCAAGGAACAGCGCGACGTCTTGGCTCCAATTATTTTAAAAACCTACGGTCTCGAATGGGGTGAGATGAAGGTGCAGGAAGCCCCGATTGAGATTACCCGGACAGGTGATGTTGCCGAGGCAAAATTGGGTGGTGGTCAGATGGCCCACATGAAATTGCAACGTGAGCCGGGAGCCGATGGCAAAGGTGTGGTGCTGAAAAACGTGAACTATTTTGGCGCTCACAGCAATGAGGGATTCGAGCTGTACAAGTCCCTCGATCACAGTGCCAACGTAGCTGGTCACAAGTTCTCGTATGCGGATCGGAACGCATTTCTGATTACGATCAATACGGGAGAGGTCACTCCACCCGTGATGCCTGCCAACAAGCAATAGACTTGCCTTCTGGAGATAGGGACGGGGCACTGCCCGTCCCTTTTTTCCCGCAACCTTACCTCTTGCATTTATAGTTCTTGCCATCTTCTGCGTTCGATGTTCTCTCAGGCCAAGCTGATAGGGGTATTCGGATCAGAAGTCCTCTCGATGAAGCTCGCCGAGGAAATTGTTTACACGCGCGCATTCAACTCAACCGAGATCAGCACGGTTGAAACCTACCTGAACTCTAGGTATGGGTTGTACTCAGACCAGCCGAGATTGGTTGCGTGAGATCACTGCGTAGCAACCAAGCGCACGAATGATTTACCGCAAGTGTCACAAAAGTTTGATGTCGGCTGAGAATATTGACCGCAACGAGAGCACAGAATTGGCCGAAGCTGCTGCATATTGTGAATAAAGACTTGCGGCGGTGCCTCGTTCTTGACCGCCCATGCGAGAGCAATGACCCATCCCACCAATGTCCATCCTAAGAAAACGTTGATCGCGAGCACAGAACCGAACTGCGGTTTATGCCATGCGAGTTCGGCGGGAAGAAAATAGAGGACAATGATAATAACGAGGAAAGTCAGCGCGCCCCAAACGGTACCGGCGTCATTCATGGCTGCACTCCAACGGCCAGCCATTCTGCCACTTATTC
>JBBSFW010000080.1:0-17107 GCA_038254805.1 Terriglobales bacterium | reverse complement strand
GAACAGATGGTGAAGGAGACCAACCCCAGCGTGTTCGCCAAAGCGGAAAGGACCGAAGCGCCGCATGGGAATTTGCACGGCTACCGCACGATCGCCGACATCATGCGGGCGTTGAATCCTTTTACAGGAGCGTTTTATCGGGAAGCGCTGCAGATGAGCCGCTTGACCCGAGAGATGTTCTGCCTGATGGAAGGACGGCACGTGCATCCTTCGACTCTCTACCCCGGAGGGGTGGGAACGGTTCCGACGGTTCAGCTTTTTACCGACTACCTGGTTCGCCTGATGAAGTACGTCGAATTCATGAAAAAGGTAGTTCCGCTGCACGATGATTTGTTTGATTTCTTCTACGAAGCGCTTCCCGGATATGAAGAGGTCGGCCGCCGCAGAATTTTGCTGGGCTGTTGGGGCTCGTTTCAAAATCCCAAGGTCTGTGATTACAAGTATGAAACGATGACCGAGTGGGGGCGTGCCATGTACGTAACCCCCGGCGTCATCGTGGACGGCAAGCTGGTCACCACCGATTTGATCGACATTAATTTAAAAATGCGCATTTTGTTGGGCAGTTCTTATTATGACGATTGGAAGAATGCCGAGACATTCGTGAAAACGGACCCGCTGGGAAATCGGGTGGACAAGAATCATCCCTGGAACCAAACCACTATCCCGCGGCCGCAAAAGCGCGACTTCGGCGGCAATTACACCTGGGTGATGTCTCCACGATGGCTGCACCAGGGCGATCATCTGGCGCTCGATACGGGCGGCGGCCCGATTGCCCGGCTTTGGGCCACCGCGCTCGCCGGCTTGGTCGATATCGGCTACATAAAGGCGACTGGCCAGAGCGTAAAGATGTATTTGCCCAAGACCACCTCTCTGCCCGAAGTGGAGTTCGAGTGGAAAATCCCGAAATGGAGCAACACCATTGAAAGGGACCGCGCACGAACTTACTTCCAGGTGTATGCCGCCTGCGCCGCCCTTTACTTCACCGAGAGAGCACTGGGAGAACTGCATGCTGGCCGCACCCGCACCTGGACCGACTTCAAAGTGCCGGAAGAGGCAATCAGCTGCGGTTTCCACGAGGCAGTGCGTGGGGTGCTATCGCATCATATGGTCATCCGCAAAGGCAAAATAGCTAACTACCATCCCTACCCGCCGACCCCGTGGAACGCGAACCCGCGTGACATTTACGGTACGCCGGGACCCTATGAAGACGCGGTACAGAATACGCCGCTCTTTGAAGAGAACGGACCAGAAAAATTCAAAGGCATAGACATCATGCGCACGGTGCGGAGCTTCGATCCATGCCTGCCGTGTGGCGTTCATATGTATCTGGGTGATGGCAAAATGCTGGAGACCGTACATTCGCCAATGTTTGGCCTGCAGCACGACAAGTAAACGGCGGCTGCGAGAGAGGCGGGGGTACGACCTGACCTTTTGGTGTCGTACAGAGCCCGGTTCATTTTTTTGATTCATGGAAGAAGAATGGCTGACATAGCAGAACTACGTCAGGGTTTACAGCGGATGGCGGGCTTGGTTCGCGAACTGGAAGAGATCGCGGATCCCAATGCCCGGTCCGCGGCCAAGCAACTGGTGCGGACGCTGATGGACCTTCATGGCGCGGTCCTGGAACGAACGCTGGATAAGGTATTCGAAGCGGGTGAAACCGGCCAGCGCATCATCGACGAACTGGGAGCCGATCCCTTGGTCTCTGGTCTGCTGGTCTTATACGGACTGCATCCGCAGGATCTGGAGACGCGTGTCACCGCGACTTTCCAGCGTATTGCTCCCAATCTTCGCTCCCACGGCGCCGAGCCGGAGTTGCTGGGCATTGACGCGGGGGAAGTGCGACTGCGGGTGACGATTGGGGCGCACTCATGCGGGTCCACGGCAAGAACGGCACGGACGCTGCTCGAGGACGCTCTCTACGAAGCCGCGCCCGATATCACATCGCTGGTAATTGAAGGGCTTGACGGCAAGGCGGCGAGTGGATTCGTTGCTCTCGAGAAACTGCTTGCCCACGATTCATCCGGGCCGGTAGGCGCGCTTCTCTGAACTGGAAAGCTGCGGCGTGACCTGTCTGCGGCATGAACCGTGATAGTTGGCGATCCAATATGAATCATGCACGATTGCCGGAATCCGGCAGCCCGCTTGAAGTCCTGAAGCAGTTCGTTCGCCGCAAGCCTCCGGGTGAAACCTGTGAGCTTTGCACCCAGCCTCTGGGGCGTGAGCACGCGCACTTGCTGGAAATTGCCAACCGTAGATTGCTGTGCTCCTGTGACGGGTGTGCCATATTATTCAGCAACCAGACCAGCGCCAGGTACAGACGGGTGCCGCGGCGGATTCAGTTGCTGAGCAATTTCCAGATGTCCGACGCCGAGTGGGAGGGCCTGCTCATTCCCATTAATATGGCGTTTTTCTTCAAGAACAGCGTGCACTCGTCGATGACGGCGCTTTATCCGAGCCCGGCTGGAGCAACGGAGTCTTTGCTGACGCTCGAAGCCTGGCAAGATATCGTGCAAAACAATGCCGTTTTGAACGACATGGAGCCCGACGTAGAGGCCCTGCTGGTGAATCGCATAGGAGAAGCGCGCGGAGCTGGACCCGGAGAATATTACATTTTGCCCATCGATCAGTGTTACGGGCTTGTGGGTCTCATCCGGCGCCACTGGCGTGGTCTTTCTGGGGGAGCCGAAGTGTGGCAGGAGATCGCTCAGTTCTTCGAGCGCCTGAAAGCCAGGGCCACTGTGGTTGAGAGGGAGTCGTATGCCTGACTTCGGATTTCACGTCGAACAGGCGGCGACGGTGCCATTCGCGGCCGCTCCCACAATCTGCTTTCGGCTGCGGGTGAGCAACGCTCCGGCTGAGCAAAAAATCCACACCGTGATGCTGCGTTGCCAGATTCAGCTCGAGGTCACGCGAAGAAAGTATACGCCTGAAGACCAGAAGAATTTGCGTGACCTTTTTGGAGGCCCCGAACGCTGGAGTCAGACCTTGCGCAATATGCTGTGGACGCATGCGAGCTGCGTGGTCCCCGCCTTCGAGAGCGGCGCCACAGTGGATTTGCAGGTTCCGTGCACCTTCGACTTCAACGTCGGAGCGACCAAGTATTTCTACGGTCTCGGGGACGGTGAGATCCCTTTACTATTCCAGTTCAGCGGCACGATTTTTTACGAGAACAGCGAAGGTACATTGGCGGTTGCTCCCGTCCCCTGGGACAAAGAGGCGAAGTTCCGGCTTCCGGTGAAGACCTGGAAAGAGACGATGGAGATCTACTATCCCAATAGCGCCTGGCTTTGCTTGAGGAGGGACATCTTCGACCGTCTTTACCAATACAAGGTCCGAAATGGAATTCCCACCTGGGAGCAGGCGATGGAGAATGTGCTCGCATCCGCGGAAGAGACGGTGGGTTCATGAACACTGCGGCCGTGGACAAATTGGCTAAGGCGCTGCTTTACGAGGGCTACATGCTGTATCCGTATCGCCCGTCTTCAGTGAAGAACCAGCAGCGCTTCAACTTTGGCGTGCTGCATCCTCGAGCCTATAGCGAAAAGCAGGAGAGTTCAGATGCCTGGTTTTCTCAGACTGAATGTTTGATCCAGGGCGGGGTGTTGAGCGCGATCGAGATCAAAGTGCGATTCCTGCATTTGGGACAACTTCCGGCGCAGGGCGGGCAGGTCTCTGATTCACGAGTAGTAGCGGTGGAGCGCGAAATCAGCCTGCCGGTGTGCAGTTTGATGGCTCTCGCTTCGCAACCCCTGGAATGGAGCGCGGCAGTCGCGGGGGGCGGGAACCTGGAGCCGATTGCGAAAAGCGAGGGATCCGAGCAGTCTTCGACCACCCGAAGTCAGCGGCCGGTCCATGTTGAGCTGGAGATTGCGGTCGAGGTAACGGCACGGCGGGTGATGGAGGACGTGTTCAAAGTTGCCGTCCGCGTCAAGAATGCCGATCCGGCGGAAAGCATTCCCGCTACGCGCGACGAAGCACTGATGCGGTCGTCCATCTCTACTCACACCGTTCTGGGGGTGCAAGACGGAGAGTTCGTCTCTCTGCTTGATCCTCCTGAGACTCTGCGATCGCTCTCCGAACACTGCCAGAACATCGGCACTTTCCCTGTGCTTGTCGGGGAGCGCGAACGGCGGGACACGATGCTCTCTTCCCCCATCATTCTCTATGACTATCCGGAGATAGCCGGGGAGAGCGCCGGGGACCTGTTCGACGCGCTGGAAATTGACGAAATTTTGTCCCTGCGAATCATGACCTTGACCGACGAGGAAAAGCTGGAGATCCGCAACTCCGATGATCGCGCCCGCCGCATTCTGGAACGGACCGAAAACCTTCCTCAAGAGCAGCTGATGAAGTTACACGGCGCGCTGCGGGGGATGCGGCCGCTCGAGGAGGAGCGAACTCGATGAACGAGTGGGAGTGGCAGCTCCTCGAAGACAAGCATCCGGTCGAACAACTGGAGATCGCGGGCGTGCAAGTGAAGGTTGGTGACCGCGTCCGGCTGCGCCCCCGGCCAGGCGGAGATGTAATGGACATCGCCCTCGCAGGCCAAAACGCAACAATTGAAGCCATAGAACAGGATTATGAAGGCAAGTGTCACGTATGTGTCGTGCTCGATGATGACCCCGGGCGGGATTTGGGCATGCTGCGGCAGCCGGGTCACCGCTTCTTCTTCGATCCGGCGGAGGTCGAGCCGATTGTCGCGGCCGAGGCCAAGCCGCGAGCCGTGAAGCCTACGATCCTGGTGGCGGGCATCGGAAACATTTTTCTCGGCGACGATGCGTTCGGCGTGGAAGTGGCTCGCTGGTTGTCACTTCGTGAAATGCCAGCCACGGTGCGGGTGACGGACTTTGGGATTCGGGGCTTTGATCTTGCCTACGCGCTGCAGGATGGTTACGAGACCGTCATCATGGTGGACGCGTATCCGCGCGGGGGGACGCCGGGGACGGTTTATGTGATTGAACCGCAGTTGGATCCCGAAGCGGCTTCGCAGGCAGACGCGATGGTCGATACCCACGGGATGAATCCCGTGCGGGTGCTGCGGCTGGCCGCGTCGATGGGCGCTCGCATGAAACGGGTTCTGCTTGTGGGGTGCGAGCCGGAAAATCTGGGTGGCGAAGAAGGAATCATGGGACTAAGCCCCTCGGTTGAAGCCGCGGTGGAACAGGCGGTGAAGCGCATTGAATCGTTGACCGCTGAGATTATTGGCGGAAAGTGGCCGGCCAATGAATCACAGGTGGCGTAGTCAGCCTGGCCGGAACGCGAGAGCCCTGACCGGCGGGGGATTGAAAGCCAAAGGTGATTTTTCGCTGCGGCAAACCGATTACGGTATAAAACCAGTTTCGGCCATGGGCGGCGGCCTTGTCGTAAAAGATGAGCTGAAGTTCACTTTTGACATCGTGGCTCGAAAGGCGTGAAATCTCAGGCGGCAGCATCGCAATCGTAGTTCGATCGGAGCATCGGCATGTGTTTGGCCATTCCTGGAAAGATTATCGAGCGGGTGAATGACAGCCCGCATCTGGCAACCGTAGAAGTTGCCGGAGTGCGGCGCAGGGTTGATCTCGGACTGCTGGAGGACCAGATGCCGGCGCCCGGCGACTGGGTGCTGATTCATGTCGGATTTGCCATGAGCAAGATCAGCGAGCAGGACGCGCTTGACCAGATGCAGACGCTAAGGCTACTCGGCGAAACCGAACAGGCGATGGAAGAGGTGCGAGGCTACAGCCTCGACGAGGGCATGGATGATAACGCCCCGGATGAGCATTATCGGGGCACAAATAATAATGGGGGCAGCGGCAAGCCAGTCTGATCAGTAGTCGTGAGCATTATGAGATTTGTTGACGAATTTCGCGATCCGGGCGTGATCAACAAAACCGCCGACGAGATTCGCCGGCTCGCCGGATCCAGCCGACATTACCGCTTCATGGAAGTTTGCGGCGGACATACCCATGCGATCTACCGCTTTGGTCTGAAAGACGTGCTTCCGGAAAATATCGAGCTCATCCATGGCCCAGGGTGTCCGGTATGCGTACTCCCCATGGGCCGAATTGACGATGGGTTGTCGCTCGCAAAGGATCCGAACGTGATCTTCGCCGCTTTCGGCGACATGATGCGCGTGCCCGGTACCCAGGGCAGCCCGCTCGAGCACAAAGCTCGTGGAATGGATGTCCGCATTGTGTATTCGCCAGCCGATGCTCTAAAGCTGGCCCGAAGGAATCCCGGCCGCCACGTAATGTTTTTCGCAATCGGTTTCGAAACCACGGCGCCCTCGACGGCGCTCACCCTGATGCGCGCCAAGGCTGAGGGCATCCGGAATTTTTCGGTCTTTTGCAATCACGTCACCATCATTCCGGCGATCCGCGCAATTCTGGATTCTCCCGACATGCGCCTGGATGCTTTCATCGGTCCGGGACACGTTTCAACCGTCATCGGCTGCAGGCCCTATGAGTGGATCGCCAAAGATGAGCACAAGCCGATTGTCACCTCCGGCTTTGAACCTCTGGATATTCTCCAGGCCATCGTCATGATCCTTCGGCAAATGAGGGCGGGCGAGGCGAAGGTAGAAAACCAGTACAAGCGGGTCGTGCCCTGGGAGGGCAACCGCGCGGCACTCCAGGCAATGGCGGAAGTCTTCCAACTGCGTCCGTACTTTGAGTGGAGAGGACTGGGATTTATTTCCCAATCGGCGTTGCGCATTCGCGACTCGTATGGCGAATGGGACTCGGAGCAGCGCTTCCACGTGCCTGGGGTAAGAGTCACCGATCCCAAGGCAGCCCAGTGCGGCGAAGTGCTGAAGGGCGTCCTTAAGCCGGCACAGTGCAAATTATTTGGAAGAGAGTGCACCCCTGAACATCCGGTGGGGGCGCTCATGGTTTCCTCGGAGGGATCGTGCGCGGCGTATTACAACTACGAACACCGCAAAGCAATGGTAAGCAGCCTGAGCTGGCCAGCCTGACATCCGAGGCCGAAAGCGCCAGCGCTGCTCCGCGGGTGCGGTTCCGCGATCCTCAAATCGAGATGGCCCACGGCGCCGGGGGCAAGGCCAGCCGCCGGCTGGTCGAAGGTCTTTTCGCGCCAGTTCTTTTTGGGTCCGCTTCGGAGCCGCTTAGCGATGCCGCACGCATCGCCGTTAACGGAACACAGGTTGCGATGACCACTGACAGCTTTGTGGTCAACCCGCTGAGTTTTCCAGGAGGCTCGATTGGAGAACTGGCCGTCAATGGCACGGTGAACGATCTGGCGGTATCAGGGGCCAAGCCCGAAGCGATTGTGGTCACGTTTGTTCTAGAAGCCGGATTGCCGACGACAGTGCTCGAGGCCGAAGTTCGAGCCATGGCCGGCGCCGCGCAGCGCGCAGGAGTGCGAGTAGCCGGGGGGGACACGAAAGTTGTGGAACACGGCAAAGCTGACCGCATGTACATCACGACAAGCGGAATCGGCTCTCCCTTGCCGGGAGTGAGCATTGACCCCCATACTGTGAGGGTTGGGGACAAGGTGATTCTCTCTGGCCCAATCGGCGACCATGGCATTACGATTCTGCTGGCGCGCGGCGAGCTGGATCTGGAAGCGGATCTGCGCTCCGATACCCGGTCCGTATTTCCATTCATCGAGGCCATGGCGCGCGCCGCGGCGCCGGGCATCCGCTGGATGCGTGATCCCACTCGCGGAGGAGTTGCGACATCGTTGAACGAGCTGGCGCGCGATTGCGGCCGGGCCATCCATCTGGCCGAGGACGCCATACCCGTTCGTGAGGCGGTTCGCGGAGCCTGCGAATTGCTGGGCCTGGATCCTTTGCATATTGCAAATGAAGGACAGTTTCTGGTGGTTGTGGCGCCGGAGTATGCCGGCATCGCTCTGAATGCGCTGCACGAAGTTGCGGGCGGTGACGAAGCCCGGGTGATCGGAGAAGTGCACCAGCAGCCCGCCGGCGCAGTTCTGGTCACCACCCTGTATGGCGGCAGCCGGATCGTGGACATGCTGGTCGGTGATCCTTTGCCGCGCATTTGCTGACGTTATGGGAACCACGTACAAACCCGCCGGTCAAACGCTCGCCATTCAAATTGCCGTTCAAATTAAAGAACGTCTGGTCGAAAGAAATGCCCTGTTCGAGAGGTTTTTCGCCAGCGAGGCCCCGCGCCTGGCGCTCGCTTGCCGGGAAATGTCGGAGCGGTTTGTGCGCGGAGGCCGGTTGCTCGCGTTTGGGCGCGGGCCTTATGCCACGGATGCGCAGCATGTGTCGGTGGAATTCGTGCATCCGGTAATCGTCGGCAAGCGGGCCTTGCCGGCCTTGGATCTCTCCATGCTTTTTCGTCCCTGGCTGGAGGCGATCCTCAAACCAGAGGACATGGTGATGGGCTTCGGCCCGCCGGAAGGCGATCCCGAAGTCTGGGCCAC
Source organism: Terriglobales bacterium (assembly GCA_038254805.1). GTDB lineage: Bacteria > Acidobacteriota > Terriglobia > Terriglobales > Acidobacteriaceae > Gp1-AA145. The sequence goes on along the minus strand of JBBSFW010000080.1, from coordinate 8,713 downwards.
ACTGCAGCAGGCCCACGCTCGAAAAGCCATGACCTTTGCTCTGCCTGGCCGTGAAGGCTCCTACGCCGTCGAACCCGCGACCCCGGAAGCCTTCATGCATCAGGAATTGATCGAGATTCTCTATCACACGCTGTGGGAAACGGTGCACGTCTTCTTCGAGCATCGGGAGCTGGGTCATGACGTGGGCGAGGCGGGCTTTCTGTATCCGTTTCTGGGCCAGGACAAGCAGGAGACCAGCGACGTACTGGCCGAGGTTGAAAACTCCATCCGCATGAAAGTAAGCGACGACGCAAAACTTCGCGCCCAGGTGGCAGATGAACAGAGCGAAGAGATCGGCGGCGTGACCGCGGCCATCCAGGAACGACTGGCGCGCGGCGGCAAGCTGATCATGTTTGGAAACGGGGGATCGGCCACCGACGCCAACGATTTCGCGATCGATTGCGTCCTCCCCCCCGCGGGATACCGGCCGGTTCCCGCGGTGTCGCTTTCACTGGAGCCGGCGAACATCACCGCCGTTGCCAACGATATTGGCACCGAGGCGATTTTTCTGCGGCAACTGATCGCGCAGGCGCAGTCCCAGGATGTAGCAATTGGAATTTCCACCAGCGGGGGATCGCGCAACATTATTATGGCGCTCGAAGAAGCCCGCAAGCGCAACCTGCTGACGGTCGCACTGCTTGGCTATGATGGCGGGGAAATTAAGCGGCGGGGCCTGGCAGACTTTTCCATCGTCGTCGAGTGCGACTACATCCCGCGCATCCAGGAAGTGCAAGCGTCTATCTATCACACCATTCGCGAGATGCTGGAGGTCGTGGGCCGTGGCTAAATTCGAACTCTTTGGCACAGCCAGCTGTCCTTACACCCAGGAGATGCGGGAGTGGCTGGAGTGGCGCGGCAGCGATTTCGTGGAGTACGACGTCGAGCGCGACCAGGGCGCTCGCGAGCGCATGCGATCTCTGGCCGGCAGCCCACGCACAGTTCCGGTCCTGGTAGAGGAAGGCAAAGTGTTGCAAGTTGGCTGGCAGGGACGCGGGTGTGCCGTTGCCTGAGAATGCTAGATGATATCTGCCTGGTTGATCCAAGTTCGCGGAGTTGTGCAGGGAGTGGGATTCCGTCCGTTTGTTTACCGCCTGGCACGGATGCATGCCTTGGCAGGATGGGTGTTGAACGGAGAAGAAGGCGTCGAGATTCACGTAGAAGGCAGCGCGAGCGGCTTGAGCGCTTTCCTCGATCATTTGAAAATGCAAGCTCCTGCGGCGGCGCGGATTGATGAGATTGAAGTTTGCGGGATGGAATGCGCATATATTTCTGACTTCACCATTCGTGAGAGCGAGCGGCGGCAGCGGCCGACCGTTCATATCTCGCCGGATCTGCCGGTTTGTGACGCGTGTGTCAAAGAGCTCTTCGATCCTGCGAACCCTCGTTACCGCTATCCCTACATCAACTGCACGAACTGCGGACCGCGTTACAGCGTGATCCTGGCGCTTCCCTATGACCGGCCAAACACCACCATGCGGGGCTGGCCGCTGGATGCACTCTGCGCCGCGGAATATCACGATCCCCGTGACCGCCGTTTTCATGCCCAGCCGGTCGCGTGCGCGCACTGTGGTCCGAACTACTTTTTGCAGCATGACGACAAGAAAATGGAGGGGGACGCCGCCATCCAGAGAACGGCGGAGTTGCTCAAGCAAGGCTTGATCGTAGCGGTCAAAGGGTCGGGTGGCTATCATCTGGCCTGCGATGCCACGAATGCCACGGCGGTCGAGGCGCTGCGCCGCCGCAAGTTCCGTAAAGAGAAGCCGTTCGCGTTGATGGCGAAAGACCTCTACGTGGCGAGCACGCTCATTGAACTCTCCCCTGAAGCCGAATCGCTGCTCACCTCCAGCGAGCGGCCGGTTGTTCTCGCCAAAGCAAAAGTCTTGCTCCCGCACGTCGCTCCAGAAAACGACGAGCTGGGAGTCATGCTGCCCTACACCCCGCTTCACCATTTGCTGCTGGCGGCGGGCGCTCCGGAGGTTCTGGTGATGACCAGCGCCAATCGCAGCAGCGAGCCCATCGCGTACGAAGACCGGGACGCGCTGGACCATCTGACGGGCATCGCCGACGCGTTTTTAGTTGGCGAACGGCCCATCGCGCGGCGCGTGGATGATTCCGTGGCGCGTGCCGGGGTTTTCGGGCCGGCGGTGCTGCGCCGTGCTCGCGGATACGCTCCCGGCGCCGTGGCGAGGTTGCCAGTTGAGCGCCCAATCCTGGCCGTGGGGGCTGATCTCAAGAACACCATCACGCTGGCCGTAAACGGCCAGGCCTTTGTCAGCCAGCACATCGGCGATTTGGACCATTACCAGGCGCGGCGCGCCTTTCAGGAAACCATCGAAGACCTGCTTGCCATGTATGACGTCCGCTGGGATGACGTTTTGGTCGTCCACGACTCTCATCCACAGTATGTCTCCACGCAATATGCGCTTGCGCTCCCCGCCCCGGCAAAGCAAGCGGTGCAGCATCACCGGGCCCACATTGCCTCGGTGCTTGCTGAGAAAGGCGCATGGCACAAGCGGGTGTTGGGGGTCAGCTTCGACGGCACGGGCTACGGCGACGATGGAACCATCTGGGGCGGTGAATTGTTCGTAGGCAGCGTGGTGGAGGGCTTCGAGCGAGTTGCGCATCTCAGACCGGCTGCTCTTCCCGGTGGCGACGCCGCATCGCAGTATCCGGTGCAGGCGGCAGCGGGCTTTCTCGCCCAACTCGATGATCTTCCGGAACTCACCACCAAGCCGTTTGATTTTCCTCCTCGCTACCGGGATGCGTTGAAGCTGGTTCATCAGAACCTGCGCTGTTTCGGTACGACATCAATGGGCAGGCTGTTCGACAGTGCCGCGGCGCTGCTCGGCTTTACTCGTGAAATCAGTTTCGAGGGCCAGGCCGCAATGTGGCTGGAGCATCTTGCCATCAACGCACCAGTTACTGAACGTTACCCGTTTCCATTTGCTGAAGGCGAACTCGATTTCCGCCCTCTGCTGCGCGCGGTGGTCCTCGACCGTTTTCGCGGCCGCGACACTGGTGAAATCGCGCGCGCCTTCCAGCGCGGCGTAGCCCAGGGCTTACACATTGCGGCGAGTGCGCTCTGTCATGACTTGCAGGTTGATACGGTCGTGTTGTCGGGCGGAGTCTTCCAAAACGAGCTGCTGCTGAGCGACCTGAAAGATCTGTGTAGCGGCGGACCCTGGGAGATATGGATCAATCATGGGGTCCCACTCAACGATGGAGGCATCAGCCTGGGCCAGGCAGCGGTGGCGGCTTTCACAAAGTTCGAATCGGACACACAGCAGACGTCCGAACTGGAACATGCGAGTTCAGCGAGTTGAGGGGAAACTGTGCACGAATTGTCGATTGCAATGAGCATCATAGAGATGGCCGAGGAAGAGGCGGCGCGCCGGGGAGGAGTGCAGGTACATGCTGTACACCTTAAGCTGGGAGCTCTCTCCGGAGTGGTCGAGGAAGCCCTGAAGTTTTCCTATGAAATGGCATCCGAAGAAACCATGATGAAAGGGAGCAGCCTGCTGATAGAAAATGTTCCCGTGGTTGTGTATTGTCCGGCTTGCTGTTCGGAGCGGCGGTTAAGCTCGATCCAGAATTTCTGCTGCCCTGAGTGTGGCACTCCAACTCCCGAAGTCAGACAAGGCCGGGAACTTGAAGTTGTCGCTCTGGAGATGACGTAATGAAAATTACAGGTCCTGAGATGGCGAACCATCCGAGGCTGGTGGAAGTCAGAAAAAATGTGCTGAAGCAGAATGACATCGTCGCCCGCGGCCTGCGGGAACGGTTTCGCCAAGCTGGTGTGTTTGTCGTGAGCCTCGTCTCCAGTCCCGGATCAGGCAAGACCGCGTTCCTGGAAAAGACGCTCGCACTCATGCGGCCGCATCACCGGGTCGCCGCCCTGGTCGGCGATCTGGCCACGGAAAACGATGCATTGCGGCTGGCCCGCAGCCAGGCGCCGGTAAAACAGATCACTACCGGCACGCTCTGCCATCTCGAAGCCGCCATGGTAGAAAGCGCGCTGGAGGGCTGGAATGTGAACGAACTGGATTTTCTTTTCATCGAAAATGTCGGGAACCTGGTCTGCCCCTCTTCGTATGATTTAGGCGAGGACTTGCGCCTGGTGCTGATATCGGTCACCGAAGGCGAAGACAAACCGCTAAAATATCCCACCATCTTCAACAGCGCCGACGTCGCAGTGGTAACCAAAATGGATCTGGCGAATGCGGTGGAGTTCGATTGGGAAAATGCTTACAGTAATATCCAGGCGGTCCGGCCGGGGATGCAGGTCTTGCGAGTTTCGTCCAAAACCGGAGAAGGACTGAACGCCTACGTGGAGTATCTAAAAGAACGGGCTGGCGCCCGCACGGCGGTTGCGGTCTGAGTTTAGCTGTCAGACCGATAAGTAGTGATTCCCCTTCGCTTAGTAAACGAGAGCCTTTGCGCCAGCCCGAAGCAGAGCGCTGAGATCTTCCGGAGTGCCAGCGCCTCCGGGCAATGTCTGTAAACAGTGGCGGCTGGTTAGCCGCCGATTTCCCGATCACATTGAGCTAATCCGAATATACCGTTGGAAATCGGGAATCGATTTCAGGAATATATATCCCCCCACCAGCAGACCCACCGTACCGACGACGTTCCTCATAATCAATAATGTTTTCATAGGCCTCACCGAATCCTTGGATGCTACGGCCTGCAAACTGGAGGTTCCGTATGCATGCTTTTAATTAAGCGACCAAGATACACCCGGGATGATGAAAAGCGGAAAAATTGCTTTCTAAAAATTTAGCGGCGCAAATGCATGAACCAGACCAGAAGCAGGAACGGCGCCATGGCAACCGCGGCAACCGTGGCGGCGATCAATACCACAAACAGCCAATCGCGCCACGTGTGCACGCCAGGAGTTTGCTTGACGCGCATGAGCAGCCGATAGTTACGGCGGTTGCATTTCCAAGCCACATGGAAAAGATCGCCGACAACGGGTATGGCGCCGAGGGACATCTCGAGCACCACGTTCAGTACCATGCGCGTAAGAGTGATGAGCGGGGCGCGTCTTTGCCAGGCGGCGAATACGATGATGAACGAGGCGATCCCCGCAATAGCATCGCCTAATCCGGGGATCCAGCCCACGATCGCATCCAGCCCGAAACGGATCCTGGTGCCCGGAATCCGAAACATGTCGTCCAGCACGCTCGCGATATGGTCCAGGTGTTCATCTGCAGTGCGGGATTGCGGGCCGGGCGTGTAAGCAAGATCGGGAACAATGGGCATACCGCGTTGGATGCTTACCGGCGCAAGGGGGTCATATCAAAAACCGGGCTTCAACCCGAATTGCAGGTAGCGCGCGGGACCAGTGCCGCCCGCGGCCCCGAATATTGGGTCGCGCAAGCTGCTGTTGTCGCCGATCAGAAAGTTCGTATGGTTCAAGACATTGAAGGCTTCCGCCCGGCACTGCAGATGGAATCGTTCAGAAAGCTGCAAATTTTTAAATATTGAGGTATCGGCAGCCCAGATCTCTGCTTCAGTTCACTCGATGCCTAACATGCGGCGATTGGCTTGCGCGCTATCGGAGCCGGCAGAGGCGAAGTCGTCGAATGAGCGGTCCGCGGCCTGAATGATATGGCGAGCGATGAAAGGGGCGCCTTCGGCTGCTCCTTGTTCGCTGCTCTTGATGCAGCACTCCCATTCGAGCACCGCCCAGCCGTCGAATCCGTATTCGGTGAGCTTGGAGAATACGCGCCGAAAATCGACCTGGCCGTCGCCGAGGGAGCGGAAGCGGCCGGCGCGCTGCTGCCAGGGTTGGTAGCCGCCGTAGACGCCTTGTCTTCCTGAGGGATGAAATTCCGCGTCCTTCACATGGAACATCTTTATGCGATCGTGATAAATGTCGATGAACTGCAGATAATCGAGCTGTTGCAAGACGAAATGGCTGGGATCGAACAATAAATTGCAGCGGCGATGGCCGTGGACGCGCTGCAAAAACATATCGAAGGTGGCGCCGTCGTGCAGGTCCTCTCCGGGATGAATCTCGAAGCACAAATCCACTCCAGCGTCGTCGAAGGCCTGCAGGATGGGAAGCCAGCGCGCGGCCAGTTCATCAAACGCGGCCTCAATCAATCCCGGCGGACGTTGCGGCCAGGGATAAACGTACGGCCAGGCCAGAGCGCCGGAAAAAGTGGCATGGGATTTCAGTCCTAAATTGGCAGAAGCTTTGGCGGCAAGCCGCAACTGCTCGACTGCCCATCGTCGCCGCGCGCGAGGATTACCGCGGACCTCGGGCGAGGCGAAGCCATCAAATAACGAATCGTAAGCGGCATGCACGGCGACCAGCTGCCCCTGCAGGTGAGTAGAAAGTTCGGTCAGCTGCAAATTGTGTTTTTCGAGAGTTCCCAGTACTTCGTTGCAGTAGGTTTTACTTTCAGCTGCGAGCTGCAAATTGATCGCACGCGGATCCCACGAGGGCAGCTGCACGCCTTTATAACCCAGGCTCGCTGCCCAGACGGCGATGCTGCTCAAGGAATTAAAAGGCGCGGCGTCCGCCATGAACTGGGCGAGGAACAGGGCGGGGCCTTTGATGGTGGTCATGTTTGTCTTTTAGCCTTCAGTATTCAGCATTCAGCCGTCAGCTCTCCGCTTCTAGCTTTTAACTTTATTTCAGTCTTATATTTTTATGATCTAGCTGCCTGGCGCCGTCTGCGGATTGCACCCGCACCATGATGCGATTATGCGGGGATTATACACAGCCATACCAGAGGGCATTCGCAGGTGCACTGAACGGGAACTTACATCCGTGCATCTAAGAAAAGCCACAATCGACGATTGAAAGGAACGGAGTTGACTATGAACAAGAGATTCAGAAGCATTCTGGCGGCGGGCATATTTACGGGCGGGCTGATTGGTTCAGCCACTTTGCCGGCGGCGGCACAGGGAAACTACGAGAACCAACCACAAATGAATTCCGCTATGCAGAATTTGAGGCAGGCGGAAGAGTCTTTGCAGGCGGCGAGCCCGGACAAAGGCGGGCACAGAGTTCGTGCCATCGAATTAATTCGCCGGGCGGAGCGCGAAGTGCAGTCGGGGATCGAGTATGACAACCGTTACAGCTCGCGAGGGGAGCGTTACGAGCGACGCGGTGGTTGGCAGGGACGGCTGTCGCCGGATGAGCAACGGCAGTTTGACAGCTATTACTCGCGCTGGCTGGACTACCGTCGCACCGACAATCGCGATCAATCCCGCAGCATGGAAGAGCGTATGCGGGACGTGATGGCCCGCAACAACATTCCGGGGAACGTGCCCTTCGATCAAATCGCGTCTCCACGGTACTAGCCGGCTCTTCTGCCGCGATCGCTGGCGCGGATCAGGTGCGGGCGGAGCGAAAGGACTGCAGGCAGCGGCGCGCGGTATCAATTTCCGAGAAGCGGCTGCCTTCCTGCTCCAGAAGATAGTATTCGACCCCGCCCACGCCTTCGGCGGCGGCCAGGATGCTCTTCCAGTCGGCCACGCCCTCGCCGAACAGCACGCTGTAGCCCTTCTGTGGCGACCAGTCTTTTAAATGCAGAGAGTGGATACGGCCTGGGTTCGAATGGATCCAGGCCGCGGGGTCGGCGCCCGCCTCGAGGCAGGTGCCGACATCGAGCTGAAGCATGACAGACGGGCGGGTGTTTTTGGCGAGAATTTCGATGGGCCGCGTGCCCTCGAGCCGCGTGAATTCGGGCAGATGATTGTGATACCCGGGCTTGAGTCCCGAGGGCTCGAGCTGTTCGGCCGCGGCGTTCAATTTATCGGCAATGGCCTTCCAGCCATCCAAGCCAGGTTTCGGCTGAGAGCTGGCCATCACCACATATTTAGTCCCCAGGATGAGATTCATGTCGCGGGTGCGATGAATATTTTCGGGACTGAAGTATTTTTCATCGTTGTGGGTGGAGAAGCAGCGGATGCCGAGATCATCGAGCAGCTTGCGCATGTTTTTGGTCAGGCTTTCGCTCCATTCGAAGTAGGGAGCGTAAAACTCGACGCACTCATAGCCCAGCTGGGCTACGGCACGAACGGTGCCCTCGAGATCCTGCTTGAGCGCGTCGCGGACCGAATAAAGTTCCAGGCCGATGGGAACCGATTGAGCCGCTCTTGAGGTGAGAGCCCATGGAAGCAGGGCTGAGAGAGCCAGGAAGGAACGCCGGGAAAGAGACATGCTGCAAATCGTAACCCGAAAGCGGAGAAGTTTCACTGGTTTTGCAAAAACCATGTGGGGCCGGACGCCCCCGTCCGGCCTGGGCGGGTGGAGACACCCGTCCCTACACGGCCTGTGCAGGAACCTACTCGGTCTCTTGAGCGCCACCGGGTGCGAGCATCGGCTATACTAACGCGCGTCTTTGGTCCAGGTTCAGGAGCTCTGCCATGCATATGTGTTTCTTCCGGTCTCTCCGCATTACGCTGCCACTCGTCTTTTCAATGATTAGCCTGCCCCTGCATTCCGCCGACACTACTTCCATGCCGGCGCCGCCAATCGCCAAGAAAGTTCCCAAAACCACCGAAATCAACGGGCGAAAGCTGGTGGACAACTATTCCTGGCTGCGGGACAAGCAGAATCCGGAGGTCAAGGCATATCTGGAAGGCGAGAACGCCTACACCGATGCGGTGATGAAGCCGACGGCTGCTCTGCAGAAGAAGCTCTATGACGAGATGT
>JBBSFW010000079.1:0-17480 GCA_038254805.1 Terriglobales bacterium | reverse complement strand
CCTGGTGCTGTGAAGTCATCCGGCGCGTGGGGAGAAGACCATCCAATAAAGTGCCTCTACAATGGGGCAAGTTTTCCCGTACTGCTATCCGCAATCGCGGTTCTCCCTGCACACTAGAATTTCAAAACAGCCCACTACCGATTTTGCTGTGCGCCGGTTTTGCCTTAGAATAATATTTCCGAGTGGATCTTCCCCCACGAGTCTTCCCACCGATGTTTCTTTTCGGTTCTGGCCAGGGTTCAGGGTTCTAACTATTACAAAGGTCACTTGGCTTAGTTACTCAGCACTCCTAACATCAGAGGACAAGCTCGCGAGGTGGGATGCGGTATGCATGCGGTAGCCGTCAGCATATTGTCTGAAAATCCGGAACGCCTGGTCGTGCTTCAGCAGCGAATTGAGAGCACCCAAACCGCCCGCATCGTTTTCGCCCATGCGACTTTCCCGGCCAGCGCCAGCGATCCAGCGATCCGCAGGCTTCAGGACTCCGACACGGAAATAGTTCTGGTTGACATTGAGCCGCAGGCCAGCGGCCGTGCCATGCATGCAATCGAAGTGGTCCATGCCAATGTCCCCGGCGCGTCGGTATTCGCGTCCGGCGCCATGGACGATCCGGCGGTAATTGTTTCAGCGATGCGGGCGGGCGCGAGAGAATACCTGGAGCGCGATGCGACCCCTGAGTCGTTTGCCGATGCGGTGAAGAGGTTCGCGGCGTTAAATGCCAGAGCCCGTAGCAGTTCGCCACGCGCACGGATCGTTACTGTCACCAACGCGAAAGGAGGCGCGGGCGCCACCACCGTGGCTGTGAATACGGCAGTGGCGCTGGAGCATGCTCACGGCAAAACCGTGCTGGTCGATTTCGCCTTATTGGGTCATGCAGCCCTGCATTTGAACGTTCGGCCGGCTTTTGGAGTCGCGGACGCACTGCAGAACCTGCACCGGATGGATGCGTCGCTACTGCAGAGCTTTCTGACTTCCTGTAAAGGCGGCCTGCAGCTTCTGGCGGGCCCACAGCAGGCCTTCCAGGCGTCCTCCTCCTCCGCGGAACTGGCGCGGCTGTTTGATCTTCTGGTTTCGCAATTTCAATTCGTGGTTGTCGATTGCTCGAACCGGTCTGATGCCCTTTTCCGGCTGGTTGCGGACCTGTCAAATGCAGTTCTGCTGGTGGCGCAAACCGATGTCGTCTCGCTTTGGAGCGCGGCACGGGTTTATTCCTCTCTGGAGCAGGGCAGCGGCCGCGACCGGGTCCGGCTGGTCATGAACCGCTTCAAGAAGATTCCAGGGTTCAGCGATGAGGACGTTCACAAGGTCACCAACTGCAAGCTGCTGTGGAAGCTTCCCAACAATTTTCACGCTGCCGGACCCGCGGCGGACAAAGGCACGCCGGTGGCGCTCAACGAAAATAATGAGCTAGGGCGCTCCTTTCGCGGCCTGGCGGCTGTACTGGCAGGCTCCGGAAGGTCCGACAACTCGATGGATCTCAGCTTCACGCCAGAAAAAATGCTGGACAAGAAGCCCGTCGGAAACCTGCTAGTCTCCCCGCTCCGGGCAGGGCACTAATCAGCTCGCGCCGCCGTTACTGCCAACTCTAGCGGATTTTTCTACTTCCGCATAGACCGCAGGGTTGGTGCAGACCTCACAAATTGGCAGATCCGTCCAGCCCTTAAAGCTGAAGTCTTTGGCTTCGATGACGGGAATCCGGCTTGCGCGCACCACGATTCTGCGGAAGATGTCCGCACCCAAAGGGACCAGTCCACTAAAAAATTCGGCTGCTTCCGTGCCCCAAAGCCGCGGGAATTGCAACGGGTGTTTTTCCAGTGATATCTCCTGCTGCAAGCGGCCGTAAGCAGCTGGGCTTATCCGGACCCCGCCTACGTTGTACCTGACAGGCTCGGAGTCTGTGCTCTCGGCGCGAAATTCATAGATATTGAAGGGGACTTGCATTCTTCCCATGGCGGTACGCATACGTTTATCACAGCCTGAGAGACGATCGCTTTCATTGAGAGCGTCGGAGATCATGATGCGATGGTCTCCATCCAGCAGATACATGGGAGTGGAATCCTGATACGAAATTCCGATGCCCAGCTCCAACCCAGGAAGGCCGGCGCGTTGCAGCAGATGATTGTATCCGCCGACGATTCCCATCATTTCCCGAGCCAGGACACAGGTGCGGGAGACGGCCAGCGCCGGGTCGCCCTGGCGCTCGAGCAGGGCCAAAATAATGGCGTCTCCTTCGACGAATACTTTGGTCGCGCCGTACTTGGCAAGCAGTTTATTTACCGGCTCATAAATATTCAGGCTGAAATAAGACGCGGGATTCATGTCACGCTCAAGCAGGGAACGCGTCAACCGCGAAGAATCGCGCACGTCGGCCTTCAAGATCACGTGGCGCACGACCGGCTTGTCGGTCTCGCTTTTCATTTCTTCCGCGAGCATGAAATCGTAAAGGGTGCCGTTCAGCCTGGAAAGATCGCACAGCCTTTCGCTGCTGACCAGATTGATCTGTTCCATCGCGCGATTCAGGGTCTCAAGCCTTCTCACATCGCGGTAATATCTCAAAAAATCTCGCAGGAATCGCGCCGCCGTCTTCGAGCGGTCTTTGCCGCTGACTTGCGCAACCCTTCCCGCGGCCGCGATCAGACTCTTGATTGAAAGCTTGCCGTGCTCTTCGAGCAACTGCTCAACCCGATCCCGCTCCTTGCGCGAGACCAAGGAATACTTCAGCTGTTGGGGATCGAGCAGCGGGGTAAATTCCGGCAGCAATGCTACGACTTCATAGGCCGCAATGGCGAGGTCCAAGAGGTTTTCCCGATCCAGCAATTCGGTCCAGACCTGCAGCCTGTGCCTGGGTCCGAGCGCAGTAACGTCTCCGCTACCCACCAGCTCCAGCGCATTTTCGGGCGCGCTAAGCCAACCGTCGAGAGCGTTATCGTCAGCACTTTCCGCTTCTGGCGAAACCGTTCGCAGGAACTCGCGCGCCAAGGCCCGGATGTTTCCCAGAGAATCGGGATCGTTGTCGAATCCCCCAATCAACACGTAATATTCGGCGGCGAGATAGGAATCGCGATTTTCCTCCAGGAAAACCAGCTGGTTCAGAAAGATCTGGTACTCGGCAGCTGCGGTTTCTCCAAAGAAGGACCGCCGCATGCTGCTGAGTGTTTCCTTCTCTATTTCTCGCAGGACTCTAAAAAGATTCTGGCTGGCCTGGCGCAGAATATTCTTCTTTGCGATCTGGAAGGCGGATACGGTCTCACGATATTCCAAGGCCTTCTGATGGCGCACGCCTTCGTATCCCTTCAGAGTCGCGCGACAACGCTCCAGCAGGCTTGCAAACTGTGCATTCAGTTCTGATCGGAAAAATTTGATGACTGCGGCCCTGGCCAGCAAATCGACGGCGATGTTGCCCTCCGATTTTGCGCGATTGAGTGCAGATTTGTGCAATTCGAGCAGGAGGGGCTTGAGCTCATTGCTTTTCTTCTTACCGGACGCCGGAACAAATCTAGCGAAAGCGCCCCGGTTCTGGGAGGGCGCGAGCGCTTCCGCAGTGAGTACGCCCTCGATATTTCCGTACTTGGCGACCAGGTTACGGATGAGACTTCCAGCTGTACTGCAGAATGCCGGACTGAGGCGGACATCGTGCCGCAAATTGTCAATACCCAGGCGAAGGCCCGTCAACGAAAGCGCAGGGGAATATGTCGCGAGCCGCGGTGGCGGTATATCGACGAGCGATGCAAGCTTCAGGATTGGAATCCGCGGCATGATGGCGGCTGTTCGAGGCGGGATGCAACACGCAAGGACAATTGCCCCTCGCGCGCTGGACCGGCGCCTCTACCAGCAGCCTACTATGGTGTACCCCTGGGAATGATGTTACCCAAGTTACAGGGCAGCGGAACGTTCCACTTGTGAAGGTTGTCCCCGTGGGGTACCGGCGAGAGGCTGGTTCATCGCTTACTGCCTGGTATCCAGCGGACGTTTTGCCTTTTCGTAGAACTCGTTTTGAATTTTAAGGCTCACGTTGTCAATCTTTACCGCGTGAATTGATTGCACGACTGCACTAACCCACCAGTTCATCTGAAACTCCCCAAGTTCCCTGGTGGCGGCAGACCCATCGCCCGAGTAATGGTCTGGGAAACTCGCGTACCACCAAATACCGGTGTAGAGACCTTCCGGGAGCTTTTGGCGGTGCTGGTCGGCTCCGGATTCCTGCGCGGCACGATCCAGATGCACTGCATCCGGGCGGGAAACCATCATTTTGGAAGTCTCGCTTTCCCCGGCGTGCATATCGAGTGAAGTCTTTTTCGGAGGTCCGCCCGAGGCCGGCGAGCGTTCGTCTAAAACGTACACCACGTAATCGTGCGGCTTGTCTAGCTGCGATTGAGCGAAGAATGGCAGAAGGTGCTCGTTCCCACCGTGTCCGTTCACAATGATGATCTTCTTGCAGCCATTGCGTGCCATTTCGTCCGTTGTCTCCTGCAGGAGGGCAAGTTGCATATCGCGGCTGTAGGCGATGGTGCCGGGCTGGTGGCGGGCTTCGGCAATCTGTCCGAAGTAATATTCGGGAAATACAATCGCATATTCCTGCTCCGCCGCATGCAGTGCTGTATAGCGCACGTCCAGCAGGTCAGTGCCAAGCGGCAAGTGAGGACCATGTTTTTCCAGGATGCCAAACGGCAAAAGGCATGTGCCCTGGGATTGTTGAATGGCCCTCATGAAGTCCGTGGCGGTGAGCTCTTCCCAATGCACAGAAAGCTTTCCCTGTCCGCCGGCAAAGACCGAGCAAGCAAACGTCAAGTACGAGATTAAGATTTTGCGCAGCATCCTTTTCGCCTCAGCCGCGCATTCTAGCATTGCTAAATGTTTTACAGACGAATTGGATAAGCCGACGAAACCGGTTACTTTTGGCACATGCACATTTGGCCGGCCGACAGATAAATTCGCATAACGAGGGCCCATGAAGAAGCTGCGATTCGTCGTGTCGCTGACCACAAACGACAACGACTACCAGATGGAACAGGCAACCTGCGCGGAAGAGGCGGCGCGGCGGCTGAACGTAGATCTGCAGGTTCTCTACGCGGAGAACGACGCGATCCTGCAAAGTCAGCAGTTATTGAAAGTAATTCAGTCGAAGTCAGATTCACAACCGGATGGAATTATTTTTGAGCCAGTGGGGGGAACTGCGATGCCCCAGGTAGCGAAGGCGGCGGCCGCCGCCGGCATCGGCTGGGTCGTTCTGAACCGTGAAGTGGAGTACGTTGCTGATCTGCGGCGTCAATACCAAGTTCCGATATTTTCCATCAGCTCCGACCATGAGGAGATTGGACGGATCCAGGGCAAGCAACTCGCCGCACTTTTGCCAAACGGGGGGTCGGTTTTTCTGATTCAGGGCCCCTCGGAAAATCTGGCCGCCAAACAGCGGACCGCAGGCATGTACCAGACCAAGCCGGTGAGTGTTCAGGTGAAGGTGGGCAAGGCGAATTGGACTGAAGCCGGCGCTTACAAAGCGGTCAGTTCGTGGCTGAAGCTCTCCACCTCTCAACAGACACCGCTTGATGTGATCGCCGGGCAGGACGATGCCATGGCCCTCGGGGCGAGGAAAGCGTTTCAGGAAGCATGGGAGGGCTTCGCGCGCGAACGCTGGCTCCGGATGGCGTTTGTCGGAATCGATGGCGTGCCTAAGACGGGACAAGCCTGGGTAAACCGTGGGCTGTTGGCCGCCACCATTACCGTTCCCGCCACTGCCGGTAAGGCGATTGAGATGCTGTCCCAGGCGGTGCAGAGCGCCACAATGCCTCCGGAAAAGACTCTTACCGTCTCGAAGTCTTACCCTGCGCTGGAGGAGTTGGCAAAGCGCGCGATTCACAAGCGGGAGGCGACGAGCAGCCCTGACCCAGCCGGGTGTCGAACGGCGAAAGCCTGAACTGGCGCCCGTCCGACCCGTAGTTACGGCGCTTCTATAAGTTCCATTTTCCCGTCGCGTGTGCGGTGCAGGATCAGCAGCTTGCCTGTAAGGTCGCGGAAGACAAAGATATCGCGATCGCGAAAGTGCGCTTCCTTAATGGCTTCTTCCAGCGTCATAGGACGCACGGCGATGGAGTCATCTGATCGCAGCAGGTGTGTCTCTGTGGATTTGGCAATCGCGGGAAATTTGTGAACCACTATGGGCGCGGTAACCAATGAAGGCGCAGCGGCCGTTGCCAATAGTGAAGCTTCTTCAGGCTTGGCCTCCCCATTCCACTTCTTGTGACTGCGGCGCTTTCGGGTAATCCGGCGGGTCTTGTGACGGATAGCCTGTTTTTCAAGATGCTCCAGCGCCTCACCGATGGCCGCACTCATTTCGCCGGCATGCGCCAGACCGATCAAAGGGCCGATCCTTGAAGTGATGGTGATTTCGGCTTTATGGCGGCGTTTCTCGACCGAAAGCATCACTTTGGACTCGAACTTGTCGCGGAGGATTTTGCGGATTTTGGAGAGACCAGCTTCGATCTCTTTGCGGTTGGCAGGAGTAACTTCGTAGTGCCGGCCAGTAAATTCCACGTTCATCAGCAACCTCCGCCGTTAGGTCCACAACCGGCACTGCTTGTGGGTAGCTCTTGGCTCTTGCTCTCGAGCTATTAGTTCTCGGCTCTCCGCAACCCTCTGGGCTACTCCGGTTAGAGCTGAGAGCTAAAAGCTTACTTTTTCACCCTTCTCTGGTGGGTGCTGGGAATTCTCATATCTTCCCGATACTTGGCAACGGTGCGGCGAGTCACCTGGATACCTTGCGACTGCAGAATTCGCGTGATTTGTTCGTCGGTGAGAGGCTTCGAGGTGTCTTCATCTTCGATAAGCTTTTTTACCCTGCGCTTGAGGATCAAGAGCGATGTATTTAATCCTTCAGGACCGTTGACACTTTCGCTGAAGAAATAGCGCAACTCGAAAACTCCCTGCGGTGTGTGCGCGTACTTACTGGCGACGGCGCGGCTCACCGTCGAGGGGTGCACCCCGATTTCTTCTGCCACTTCCTTGATCATCATGGGCTTCAGCTCGTCAATGCCCTTCTCCAAAAAATCTCGCTGCCGGGTCACGATGGTGTAGCACACTTTCAGAATCGTGTGCTTCCGCTGCTCAATGTTTTTAATGAGCTGCATGGCGCTCTTGAAGCGTTCCTTGACATAATTGCGGGTATCCCGGTCATTCCCGTCTTTGGTAAGGAGGCGGCGATACGCAGGGTTGAGACGAAGGGTCGGTACGTCGTCATCATTCATCATGACCAGCCACTCATCCCCATGCTTTATGAACGCGACGTCCGGCTCAATCAGGCGCGGTTGACTTTTGTTGTAGCGAAGGCCGGGCCGCGGATCGAGAGTACGAATGTAGTCGAGCGCGGCCTGAACCGCGTCTAGCGAGCGCCCGATCGCGCGGGAAATCTCCTTGTATTGCTTGTTTTGCAATGCCCGCAGGTGCTGGTCCACAATGGCAACGGCATCGGCCAGCAGTTCAGCCGTACCATTTCCAGTTCTCCCCAGCTGTCCCTGGTGATAACGCAACTGGTGCAGCAGGCACTCTCGCAGGTCGCGGGAAGCTACCCCGGCGGGATCCAGTTGGCGAACAGATTCTATTGCCTCGTGGAGGTCCTCCCGATTGAAAGTGACTTGAAATACAGGTCTGGCGCCGTTCAGCGGCACGGAAAGTGAAGCCAACGCCGCGGGGGCGGAAGCAGCTCCGGTAGCGCTGCCACCGTTGGCGGCCCCTAATGAAGGCGCGGCAGCCAGAATCTCCGGTATTTCGACTCGAACGTTGCTGTTCTCCGCGAACCGTTCGACAGCCTGTGGCGAATCCAAGCCCAGGGCCACGGCTTCCTTTACCACGCTCTCTGATTTCGCGGCATCGGTTTCTGGCGAAGCAGGCGGAGCGATTCCCAGCAATTCCTCATCAGTGGCAATCAGATAACCCTCTTCGTTCAGGTTACCGATGACCGCCTCCGCAGCCTCGCGCACTTCGGGACGCATGGAAATTGAGCCCAGCTGCCAAGTCAGGTGATCCGTCAATGTGCTCGGCTTGGAGAGGAAATTTTCAAACGAGGGCCGCTCAATCTGCTCCATCTCTCCCTGGCTGCGATAGCCGGGATCAAGGTAGTCCTTGAAAAAAGAGCCAAAATCTATCTCTTCGAAGGAATCTTTCTTTTCCTCGGTTGCGGCCGGAGCTTCCTCACTGGACGCACGCTCGCGATCTTCCTCGGGACGGCCGACATCATCAATCAGCGGAACTGTATCTTCCAGTTCCTCCAGTACGGGATTCTCAACCATCTCCTCATTAATCATGTCCTTAAGCTCGAGTTTATTGAGCGCGAGGACGCTGACCATCTGCACCAGGCCCGGGGTCAGGATCTGCCTCTGCGAGACTTTTAAATGCAGCCTTGGTTGAAGTAAAACCATAAATTCAGTCGCCGATAAAATCAGTGGTTGGTCGTCGGTCGTCGGCCCAATCCAGTCGTCTATCCACTCGCATGACCCCTATTCATGCCAGCGAAAAACGCGCTCCCAAATAAACTCTTCTTACTTCAGAATCGCTTTCCAATTGCTCCGGCGTTCCGTGCCGGAAGATTTTGCCCTCATTGATGATGTATGCGCGGTCGGTGACCGTGAGCGTCTCCCGTACATTGTGATCCGTAATCAACACCCCGATACCTGTGGCTTTCATGTTGCTGATTATTTTCTGTAAATCGAGTACCGCAATGGGATCAATCCCTGAAAATGGCTCATCCAGCAGGATGAACTTAGGATTGATACACAGCGCCCGTGCAATCTCGACCCTCCTGCGTTCGCCGCCGGACAGCGCGTAACCGCGGTTCAGGCGGATGTGCTCCAATCCCAGCTCGTCGATTAATTGCTCCATCGTTTCCCGGCGCTCATGCCAGGAAACAGGCTGGGCTTCGAGCACGGCGAGAATATTTTCCTCAACCGTGAGCTTGCGAAAAACCGACGCTTCCTGGGGGAGATAGCTGATCCCGAACTGCCGCGCCCGGCGGTACATGGGCACATCGGTGATCTCCTCCTCATCTAGGAGGATGCGGCCCGTATCAGGGGGTATCAGGCCAACGATCGTATAAAATGTGGTGGTTTTGCCAGCCCCGTTAGGTCCCAGCAAACCAACAACTTCACCCTGCTCGACGCGAATACTGACACTGTTTACAACTCTGCGGCCGCGATAAGCCTTGCAGATTTCTTCGGCGGCCAGCGTCTGCATTTAACGTACCACTCGGGTCTGGGTGACGGCGGGTGAATTGCTGTCACCTTCAACGACGACCCTATCATCGCGTCTAAACAAAGTCAACGAAACCCCGGTAATCTTGCCATGTTCGGCATCAAAAATGCTAGGCGATCCGCCGGTAAGCACAAGCTTGTCATCCGAAGCGGTGTAGACCAGCTGCTCACCTGAGGCATGGCGGGTCGGCTCGGCAATCAGGACGGCCCCGGAAGCAACAATTTTTTGCAATTTAGCCGCTCCTGCATTCCCCGGAGATGCAGCCATTCCGGATGGCGGAGATGCGGGCGTGGCACGCACAGGCGAAGTCGAAGTGGGGGTGGCGGAGGGCTGGCCTGAACGAGGTCGAACAGCCTCGTGCGCCTCGGGATCGACAGAAGAAGCCAAAAACACGTCCATTTGACTGGCGGTTACAGTCAAATCGGATCCACGAGAGGTTACTCCACCCTCGAAATGCGCCTTGCGCTCGGAATCTCGATAGGTGAGGTGGCTTGACGTTATGCGGACCGGAGTCGCCTTGCCGCTTTTATCGGCGCCCACAAGCACTGTCGAAACTTTTTGCCCGGCCCTGGAGTCGGCGATAACGGTGCGCAGTTCTTTTTGAAATTGGATTGACGGCGCCTCAATCAGATTTGCGTTTTGCCAGAGGCGGGCGCCTCCGGCGTAGACGGCGATTGGGGGATGATTGTGCGCCGACATGGTCTGTGCGATCACGTGAACAGGATCGGATGAGGCCAATAACGCACCGCCGGGCTGCGGTTTCAGGTCACTGTAGGTAGTTTTAACATCGCCTTCCGCGAAACCTTCCCCTGTGCTGCGATCCAGGCGAACGATGCGAGCGGTGGTCGCCATGCCCTCATCCACGATTCGCGGAGAGCCGTTGAGAACCAGAATCTGATCGGACGCCGTGTAGCGTGCCCGGTCGGCATACGCCTGGCTCGTCCCCGAACTGTAGGCGAAATGGCCCTGCTGCACCAAAACTTCGATACCGTTGCCGGGACGAAAAAATCCATCCATACTGTCGCTCCTAGTGACGCGGTCCGGTTCAGGCGTGTTGTTTCGCGGTGACGCAATTGAAACCACCGTGACCTCAGGCTGTCCGTGCACCGATACAAGCTGGCCCAGCGAGTCGAACTTCGCAGTAAACTGGCACGCGGTGACGTGGGTCTCCGGTCCGGACTGGCCCTTACGGGGAAGCATGGAAATTTGCGCAGCGCCGATCGTATTTGCGGTTCTCAACCGATGCCCGCCGGCGACCACGAAGTCCATGCCCGGTGCAGTGACTTCCACGTCTTGCGCGGCGCTCTCAGGCGGAGGCTTACTCCTCTTCGACATGGTTTGGGGAGGTTCTCGCCCGTCCGACGACGATTCCGCCCTAAGTTCGGGCTTCTGACGCTGCAACAACCTGACCTGCTGCTCCGCATGAATTTTGGTGATCACGTTTTTGTCAGCGAAGCTAACCACCGCTCGACCTGCCGAGGCTTCCGCCGGCTGCGGACCTTCGGTCTTGAGTTGCACATTGCCGGAAAGCACCGCCGTTTCAACTCCGGTTCGCGGCTTCATCGAGACTTCGAGCTTCTGTGCTGATGCCCCCGCCGGTCGGGATCCGCGCGAGTGCATCGAAACATTGCCGCTGGCGAGGGCGTGATCGAGCGTATTGTCCTGACGCAGAAACAGCGTGAGTTCGTCCGCCTGCGCCTCGCGACCTGGAGACTCCGCGTGAGGATAGCGGAGCACAACCTGCCGGGGAACCTTCTCGAGGACTGCCTGCTGGGCCAGGATTGTGGCCGGCGATGGCCCATTAATCGTGATCTTGACTTGCGATTGAAGCGTGAACGAACTCTCCTTGGCCACGTACCTGGCGCCCAAGGCAGATCCGTTTGCCTGGGGAACCGAAAATTCCACCGGGGCTTCCGTCCACACATCGCCGGTATTCTTATTGAAAACCAGGTCCGCAGTCCTGAGATGAATCGGGTTCTTTAATTCTTTGGGGGCGGCCTGATCCGGATTCAGTATTCCCTCGGGATTTGCCTGCAGGTCGATAGAAACGGCGCCCTTGCTGGTCACGTTCCCGGATTGCGGATCGTACTCAAAGTTTTCACCATAAACCTGATCGAAGCGGGATGAGTCGCGCCCGTAAAGCGCGATAGTCACTTCGTGGAGTTGGGCGCGCCCACCGGCTTTGAATTGAACCGCTTTGCTTGCCTGCAGCTTGAAAACGGTTCTTCCCTGCTCCGATTTTGAGATTGTGAAGCCTTGCGCACTTTGCTGAATATTGAGGCCCATCTTCGATGGAACCTGCCGTAGCGCGTTCTGCACGCGATGCCGCGCATAGAAGTACGTTCCCAGAACGGCCACACACATCAACACTGCTGCAGCAGCCAACCAGCGGCGAAGTCGGGGAATAGACACGGGCATTGAGGATAGTGTAGTGCAGGAGAAGCGGCTTCAGGCGCCTGGCTTTTAGGCTGAAGAGCCAGTCTGAGCCGGTTTGTCCGTGACGTAAGTAGGATTTCGATATTTCCTCAAGGTCTCTGTACACGTCCGGGTAGAGGACAAAATCGCCCATCAATGACCGGTGCGTAGTTTTCTGCTCTTGCTGCGAAGCGTAGCAAAGCTCTCCTCGCCATCAATGAGCTTCGCGCGGCCGCTCTTAATGTCGTCGTAGCGGCCATCGAACATGTCCCGCACTTGGGCGAGTTCTTCCAGGTATGCCGCCATCGCATCCTCGAGCAGGTCGTTAGGCGCGCGACCCGTTTTCGCGGCCAGTTCCTGAAGCCGCGATTCGGTTTCAGGTCGTAGATGGACTTCCATGTCTGCCAGTGTAGAGAGGCAGCTACTGTCAAAACAATGGACGATGCTGATTGTGTCAGTCGAACGGCCCTGGACCGCCCATTTCTGTATTTCCGTCATGTGAGGAAGACGGGGCAAGTTTTTCGTCGGTATCAACACTCTGCTTGATGATGCGAACCCGCCTGCTGATCACGTCGATACCTCGAAACACTTAGCTGGAGTCTTGCCAAACTTCCCGCTAGGCTGGTCTGCAGCACATGGGCCTCAACCGCCTCGATTTCGCAATCATCGCTGTTTACCTAGTGGGGATTACCCTCTTCGGGCTCCGGTTCAGGAAACGGCAGCGCACTCTGCGTGACTACTTCCTTGCCGGACGCGCTATTCCCTGGTGGGCGATTGCGCTTTCCATCGTTGCAGCTGAAACCAGCACGCTCACCATCATCAGCATTCCGGGCCTCGCCTATGACACCAACATGACTTTTCTCCAGGTGGTGATGGGATATGTTGTGGGACGCTTCATCATCAGCTTTGTGCTGCTGCCGCATTACTTTCGCGGCGATCTGTTCACCGCCTACGAATTGATCGAGCGCCGTTTTGGACCGGGACTGCGATCTCTGACCTCTGGGCTGTTTCTCATAACGCGGGCTGCGGCCGAAGGAGTTCGCGTTTATGCCGTGTCCATTGTTGTTTCCATTGCGCTGGGTACAGGTGAGATCGCTTCCATCGCGATTATTACCATGCTCACTTTGATCTACACCTTTGAAGGCGGCCTGGCGGCGGTGATATGGACCGACGTCGTGCAAACCGCGATTTATGTTCTGGGCACGCTCCTGGGGCTCGCGACCATCCTTCATTATGTTCCCGGCGGGTGGGCGCACATCCACCAGATTGCCGCAGCCAGCGGCAAATTGCGCGTCTTCGATTTCAGTCCCACTTTCTGGAAGCCCTACACACTCTGGGCGGGATTGATTGGCGGCGCCTTTCTTAGCACCGCAAGTCACGGTACCGATCAAATGATCGTGCAGCGACTGCTGGCAGCGCGCAGCCAAAGGCAATCGGTGACGGCATTACTTTCGAGCGGAGTCGCAGTTTTATTTCAATTCGGCATGTTTTTACTGCTGGGAGTGATGCTCTTTGCTTATTACATGCTACCGTCGGCGCACTTCGACAAGGCCGACCGGATTTACCCGACCTTCATCGTGAAACAGATGCCGCATGGCATTTCCGGACTGCTCATTGCTGCCATTCTCGCAGCCGCGATGTCGAACCTGAGCGCGGCTTTGAATGCGCTTTCCTCAAGCACGGTCCTCGATCTTTATCTGCGTCTTTGTCCGCAAGCTGAGGAGCGAAGCCGGATGACGCTCTCGCGCTTCGCGACCGTCGCGTGGGCAGTGATACTGTTTGGGCTGGCGGTGCTTTGCCTGCACCGAGTAGGCCGCGTAATCGAGGTTGGGCTGCAAATTGCCTCGATCGCCTACGGGGCCCTGCTGGGAGTTTTCCTGTTAGGCGTGCTCACGCGCCGCGCAAACCAAGCTGGCGCCATGCTGGGGATGCTCTGCGGATTTGTGGCTGAACTCTACCTTTGGCTTCTGACCCCTGTGCCCTGGACGTGGTGGGTAGCGATCGGAACTGCCGCTACCTTCGGTACTGGATACCTGAGCAGCTTATTCTTGTTCAGAGGGGAAGGAGGGAAAAGCTTTTAACCGCTGAGGACGCTGAGCATTCACGGAGACCGCTGAGAAAAGCAATCCCCAAAACGGGTTTCCTCTGCGATCTCCGCGCTATCTTTGCGCTCTCTGCGGTTAAAATCTTAGATCGTGTCCATAAACTCTCAATCAAACCTCACCAATAAAATCATCGGCGCAGCAATAAAGGTCCATCGCAAGCTGGGACCCTGGAGTCCTTGAATCAGCATATGAGTCTTGTCTGGCTTTCGAACTGGCAACTTTGGGCATGAGAGTGGATCGACAAAAGGCTGTCCCGCTAGTCTATGAAACGGTCAGGCTTGAGTGTGGATTCCGAGCGGACCTGGTCGTCGAACAAACCGTGGTTGTCGAACTCAAGTGCAAAGAAGCTTTGCATCCGGTTGATGAAGCTCAACTCCTTTCGCATTTGCGACTCTTGAACCTGCCGCTCGGGCTCTTAATAAACTTCCATGTCACGTTATTGAAAGACGGGATCAAAAGAATGGTAAACAACTATCGCGAACCAGCGGACCAAATGCAGCTACAACTCAAGAGTTTCTGACCGTCGAGTGCGAGATCACCCCAGAGATCGCGGCGACCAGCTTTCGCAGCCTCCCGGCCTGCTCCGGGCGCTGGGCGCCTTGCATGCCGCGTCGATTGTTATCGGTGTTGTCATTGGCAGCGGGATTTTCCTGGTTCCCGCGGAAATGATGCAAGCCGCGGGCTCCAGTCGACTGGTTTATCTCGCATGGATCGTCGGTGGTATCTTTTCTTTTTTTGGCGCCGTGACCTACGCGCAACTTGGCGCCATGAAGCCGCAGGCAGGTGGCGAGTACGTTTACATCCGCGATGCCTATGGGCCAATGGCAGGCTTCCTTTGCGGATGGACCTGGACCATCGTGGTGAAGCCATCATCCCTGGCCGGTATCTCGACCGGAATCGTGCAAATTTTGGGAAGCTTCTCCTCGCTTTCATTCCTCACACTTCAGGGCGGGCATTTGACCTGGCCGGGAAAGATTGTCGCCGTGGGCTTCGTTCTCGGCGTGTCTCTGATCAATTACACCGGGGTCAGGAGAGCGGGAAATCTGCAGTTGGTCTTTACCATCCTGAAAATTGTCCTCATCGTTGCGATCGCGGCAATGGCTTTTAGTTCGCACGGCAGTTGGGGGCACATCGCGCAAAGTTATGACGCGGCCACGGGTGGAATTGTGGGATTCATCCTGGCGGTCAAGGCGGCGCTGTGGGCATATGACGGGTGGAGTGACTTGAATATGGTGGCTGAGGAAGTCCAGGATCCTGAGCGAAACATTCCTCTGGCCCTAGTGGGCGGACTAATGGTGATCGGCGCACTTTACATGCTGGTAAACGCCGCAGTGCTGTATGCGCTTCCAGCCACCGATCTCGCGCATTCCTCGTCGCCCATGTCGGATGCGGTGAAAGGCTACCTGGGAAACTTGGGAGTGTCGGTTGTCGCCGGGGCAATCGTGATATCACTGATGACCTCGATGAACGGTATCGCCATGAGCGGCGCCAGAATGGCCTTTGCCATGGCCCGCGACGGAAACTTCTTCCAATCTCTGGCCAAAGTCCATCCCCGCTTCCGCACGCCGCACGTTGCCATCGTGCTACAGGCCGTGCTTTCGATAAGTTTTTTGTTGATCGGAGGTAATTTTCGACAACTCTTCACGCTGGCGCTCTTCGCCGAGTGGCTCTCGTATGTCACCGCCAGCAGCGCGCTGTTCGTCTTCAAGAACCAGGCCTCAAGCTTAGAACCCCGTTATCCATTTTGGGAATATCCAGTCGCGCCGGCTCTTTTTATACTGGCCTCAGCAGCTTTGCTTTACTACACTTTCGTCAGCAACTTACGCTATTCGGTCATGGGAAGCCTGGTGATTTTGGCTGCAATTCCGGTTTACCTGGGGTTCGCTCTTCGTCGCAAGGTATGAGCAGGTCAGAACTTATTTCGGGAATTTCCCCCTTTTGGCTCATAGGAGATTACCGAAGTACACGAGCGGTAGGAACGTTTACCTACATACCATTCTCGCCTACCCATTCATCTGGTCTGGCTCTCCCCCAGGCTTGTGTACCCCTTGGAGTTAGAAAATGTCGTCGTGTGAAATGCTCACCCTGGGCCTGCTGCCAGAGAAGAAGCGGGATTGGCGCACATTCGTGCTCAGTTATGGGGTTGTGCTGTTCTTGCTCCTGTTCCTGTTACTGTCGCACCTGATCTGGCCGGCCCGAATGAACATATGGGGGAAGTACACGGTCACGGAAATTATCCCGCGGCCAGACTTGATTCCTGAAAAACGTACGATCAAGTCTACGCCGAGGGTGACGAAACTTCTACCACCGGCGAAGTTTGAAGCCCCGAAGCTGATTGTTCCAAAAGAAATCCGGCAACCGAAGGTAGAACAGGCAAAGATTGAACCACCGAAAATCCAGCCGATAAATTTCAGCGCACCTAAATTGCAGGCTGTCTCCGGAGCCATGCCGGCGAAGATCGTCTACACGGGCTCATTTGGAAGCTCGGCAACTTCCACCGTGAATGCCGCGGTTCAAACGGTGCAGACCGGAGGATTTGGCGACCCGAACGGCTTGTCGGGTCAAGGCAAGGAAGGGGCCAAATTAAGCGCCGCCACGCTAGGGTCTTTTGATCTGCCGGGGGGCGCTGGAACCGGCAATGGCACTGGTGGGGCCAGCGGGCTGAAAGGCACAATTGCGAGTGCAGGCTTCGGAGATGGCATCGCGCAGGCCGGGCACGGGGATGGGCGCGCGAACGGCCAGGGAGTGCAGGCTTCCGGTTTCGCGACACAGCAGTTGGCGATCAATACCGGGAGGCACAACGTAGATAACGGCGGCCCGGCTTCGGTCCAGGTTGAAATCCTTTTCAAGCCCAGGCCGTTGTACACGAACGAGGCTCGCCAAATGAATCTCGAAGGCGAGGTACTGCTCGAAGTCGTATTCGCAGCGACGGGAGATCTACACGTGAACCGGGTGGTTCGAGGGCTTGGGCACGGACTGGATGAAGCTGCGGTGACGGCCACGAACAAGATCAAATTTAAACCGGCGCAGCGCAATGGTTCCTCGGTAGATGCGACCGCAATCGTGCACGTGATGTTTCAGCTAGCTTCGTAGAGGCTTAAAGGACGGCCGGAATATGAGACGGTGCGGATGGCTTAGTGCCGCAGTATTATTGAGCTCATGCGCAGGCGGGCAACAAGCGCCGGGGCCCGCAACTTCGGGCCAACCAGCTGCCATGCAGGCAGTGCAGCCAATTTCTACGACTTCACCCGGTATCGCCCTGGCACAGCCGGCAAGGGTACCGGTCAGTGTTGACCAGGTAGTCGACCAGATCATTGAGCGCGAGCATGCGCTGATCGCTTTCTTAAGAGACCGGACACCACTGGTCGAAACCTACTTGCAGAATCTCGCCGCCGATCCAAAACTAGGCGCGGCCCCGAAAGAAGACCACTACTTTCTCGGGCGTCTGGACATGTCCGAAAAAATCGACCGCCGTGACTATCTGGCCAAGCAGACCAGTTTTCAGAAAAGCTTGATGGGAGGCGTGACCAGGCTGTTCCGGATTCAATACCAGCCCCTGGGCTTCTCCTGGATGATCTTTGCGGACCGTCAGAACTTCGACCGCAGTCACTATGAGTTCGAGTACGTTCACCGCGAGTTCGTGGGCGAAGTACGGACGCTGGTCTTCGATGTAAGGCCCAAGAAGGGCGCCGGCAACGGAATGTTCGAGGGCAGGATCTG
>JBBSFW010000078.1:0-17841 GCA_038254805.1 Terriglobales bacterium | reverse complement strand
TGAAGTGGATGGCGGAGCTGTCGCTGGTGAAAACTCTTGCCCAGAAGTTTCGGTGCAAGAAGACTGATATTTACCGGCGTTTCCAGAGCAAACTTGAAACACCCGATGGGGTCTTCAAGGTTTTGCGGGTCATCGTAGAGAAACCGAACAAGAAGCCGCTTACGGCTCACTTCGGCGGAATCTCGTTGCGATGGAATCCACTGGCAGCAATTGGAGAACTCCCGAACATAATCTGGAGCGGACGAAGTGAACTCCTGGAGCGTTTGCTTGCTGGGTGTTTCTGACTAAAACCGCGAAAAGTCAATTTTAGGGTTGAAACCCGGTCGGCTCTTGGCCTACGAGATTTCAGCCACCTCACAAGGCTGAGTTTGCGCCTGGAAATGCGTATCAACTCGTCTTTTTATCAACGACTGATATTCGTATGAGAATATTGCATGCGAATCGGTTATGCGCGCGTCTCCACGGTCGAGCAGAATCTGGACTTGCAACTCGACGCGCTCAAGACGGCACAGTGCAAACGTATTTACGAGGAGCATGCCAGCGGCCGGAATCCGGAGCGGCCGGAACTGGTGAACTGCCTTAAGGCGTTGCGCCCCGGCGATGTGCTGGTCGTGTGGCGCTTGGACCGGCTGGGCCGCAATCTGCCCGACTTGGTGCGAATCGCGGGTGAGTTGGAACAGCGCAAAGTTGGATTGGAATCGATCACGGAGAAGATCGAGACGGTTTCATCCACCGGCAAGCTCGTCTTCCACCTTTTTTCTGCGCTCGCCGAGTTCGAGCGGAACGTAATCCGTGAACGAACCGTGGCCGGTCTGAAGGCTGCGCGGGCTCGCGGACGGCTGGGCGGCCGCCCGGAAAAGCTCTCCACGAAAGACAAACAGCAGATATGTGTCCTTTTGAAAGATCCAGCAGTCCGGGTCAAGGATGTCGCCAAGCGCTTTGGCGTCAGCGTCGCCACCTTGTATAAACGGGTCGGCGTCGTTACGCCGGAGAAATAAGCTGTCCATGGTCGACCGGTACAAAGACCGGCTCAAGATTTTGGAAGACCAGGAGATCGAGGAGCTGTACGGACGGCCACAGTTCAATCACGACGAACGCGTACAGTTCTTCAGCCTTTCGTCCGAAGAACGCGCTCTGGCCGACACCCACTACAACTTGGCGAATCGCGTTCTGTTCATTCTCCAACTCGGCTACTTCAAGGCCAGGACCCTGTTCTTTTCCTTCGAATTAGATGAGGTACAAGAAGACGCGCGGCATGTTCTGCAGCGGCATTATCACCGTTATGACGATGCCGCGCTTATCGCACCCAGCCTCAAACAGACCCGCCACGGGCAACAGCGGAAGATTCTCTACCTGTACGGCTACCGGGCATGTAGTGGCAAAGAGCGCGCGGCCCTGATGGAAAAGGCAGACCAGGTAGTGCGCATTTCAGCAAAGCCCGTTTTCCTGTTTCGGAATCTCTTGCAGTATCTGGAGAACCGCCGGATCGTCGTGCCAGGCTATAGCTTTTTGCAGGACGTGGTGAGCCAGGCCCTCGCCTCTGAACGAGCCCGGCTGACCGCCGTCCTGGAAGCACAGTTGAACAAAACCACGGTCGATGCGCTCGATGCGCTTTACGGCGAACGCGACGGGATGTATGGCATCACGCCCCTGAAACACGATCCGAAGGATTTCTCCCTGCGCGAGACGAAGCGCGAAATAGAGCGGAGCCGGTCGCTGGCAACACTGTACAAAACGGCGAAAGCGCTGCTGCCGGAGTTGGGTATCTCAAACGACAGCCTCGCCTACTATGCCGCGCTCGTCGATTACTACACGGTGCAGAAGCTCCAACAACTGCCTGTCGGCATGGCGCGCCTCTATATCTTGTGCTTCGTGGGACAGCGCTACCGGCAGATCAACGATAATTTGGTCAACGGCCTGATCTACCATGTCCGCAAGGTGAACACCGCCGCCAGGGAGTGCATGGAACAGCAGGTTCTCGCTTTCCAGCGGGAAGGCAACGAAAGCGGCGAGCGCATCGGCCAGATATTGAGCATGTTCATCGACGACAGCATCGACGATTCGGTGTCCTTCGGCGAGGTCAAACAGCGCGCCTTCGGCATCCTGGAGCGAGACACGTTCACACGGGCTGTGCAATACATCGGCGCAAATGCCTTCGACACGGTAGCCATCGAATGGGAGTTCGTGGCCTCTCTCGCGCCTTCTTTCAAACAACACCTGCGGCCGTTGTTGCTACAGCTTCCGTTCTCCGCTCACAGCGAGGGCGATAGCCTGATGGAAGCGGTTTCCTTCCTGAGAGAGTGTTTCGACAAAGGCAAGAGCCTCAACCGCTTCAGCTTCGAGAAGCTGCCGAAGGCATTTATTCCCCAGGGCGTGAAAGCCTACCTCTACCAAAAGGATAAGGATGGCAACCGCGGCATCCATGCCGACAAATATGAATTCCTCGTGTACCGGCTGTTACGCAACCGGCTGGAAGCGGGCGACATCTACGTCGGCGATTCGCTGCGCTTTCGCAGCTTCGACGAGGACCTAATTCCGAAGGGTACCTGGAAGCGGGATCAGCAAAAGATTCTTCAAGACATTGATGCGCCGTTGCTTTCGCAACCAATGGCGGAGGTTCTCAATGGCGTGGAAGAGGAGTTGGAAGCCCAATACGAAGAGGTGAACCGGCGCATCTTGTCTGGGGAAAACCAGCACGTCAAGTTGAGCAGGAAAAAGAGCGGCGAGATCTCCTGGACGCTGCCCTACGTGGGCGACGAGGAGGCAGTCAACAATCCATTTTTCGATGAAATGCCCCAGATTCACATTGCCCAGCTACTCCAGTTCGTCGATTCGCGCTGCCAGTGCCTCGACGCGTTCACGCATATTCTCCAGCGTTACGTGAAGACACCGCTGGACCGGCACGCGGTCGTCGCCTGCGTGATCGCCTATGGAACCAACATCGGCCTAGGCAAGATGGGTGCGATCTCCGATATGAATTACCAGACGCTGTTCACCGCCGCCAACAATTTTCTGCGCCCGGAGACGGTGCGGGAAGGCAATGACCGGGTCAGCAATGCAACGGCCAAGTTGCCGGTATTTCGTCACTACAATATCGACGACATCATTCATTCGTCGAGCGATGGACAGAAGTTCGAGACGCAGATCCACACCATCCGTTCGCGCCATTCGCCGAAGTACTTCGGGCTGAAGAAAGGCATTACCAACTACACCGGGGTGGCCAACCACGTTCCGTTCAACGCGCGCATCATCGGCGCCAACGAATCGGAATCCCACTACGTCTACGACATCCTGGCCAACAACACAACCGATATCCGGCCCGCCGCCCACTCGACGGACACGCACGGAACCAACGAGGTCAATTTCGCCATCCTGGGGGTTTTCGGCTACCAGTTTGCGCCGCGATACCGCGATATCCGCGACAAGACGGCCACGCTCTCCGGCTTCAAGCACCCAAGCAGGTACGACGCGCAATTCCTGCTGAAACCCAGCAGCAAGGCCAACACGAAGCTGATTCTCGCCGAGGAGGACAACATCAAGCACATCTTCGCCTCCCTCGCCACGAAGGTCACGAGCCAAAGCGTGATCATCGGCAAGCTCAGCTCCTACGCACGCAAGAACCGGACGAAGAAAGCGCTGTGGGAATTGGACAACCTTTATCGCAGTCGCTATCTGCTGAGCTACGTCGATTCCCTACGCCTCCGCCGCAACGTGCAGCGGGCGCTGAACCGCGGCGAGTCGTACCATAAGTTGCTACGCGCCGTGGCATACGCCAATGCCGGCAGACTGCGGGTCAGGACCGACCTGGAACAGCAGCTGTGGAGCGAGTGTTCGCGGTTGCTGGCCAACTGCGTCATCTACTACAACACTTGCGTCCTATCCCAACTCCTTGAACATGCGGAGCGCAAGAAGGATTTCGCGTTGGCCGACCGAATCAAGTCGATCAGTCCAGTGAGCTGGAAGCATATGAACTTCTATGGGGAGTACAACTTCCGGGATCCCGGCGAGATCGTCGATCTTGATCAGATGGTCAGCCGGTTGGCGGCACTGGAATGGGACAGCGCAGGTCCTAAACAGCCGAATTGATCGGGGCAACTGCCTGCCTCAACCCAGCAAAATTGACTTTTCGCGGTTTTAGTCAAAAACACCCATAATAGGAGACGGGAACAGAAAATCGGGTGATCCAATCGCGACAGGTCATTCGCGTACCCGGCTTCATCCACAAGGCCAGTGCGCAGCAGCGGCTCCCTCAACTCCTCGTAAGTGGACTTGACGAACCGGGAGCCTGAAGACCCACCAGGCCATAGCGAAATAGCGCCTTCGGCTCGGACATTTTTGAATCCGCATTTTAGCAACAACGAGCCCAAACCTCGACCGTAGCCGAGATCCACGCCCTTGGACGTCATAAATTGGCGGAAAGCGGCAGTGGTGTTCAGCAACTTCTCGCAACTCTCCGGTGTGTTCATGGGCGCCAGTGAGAACGAGTCAAATTCCTCCAACAGGAGCCACCCCCCTGGCTTGACCGCGTCAGCCACTTTGACGAGCACCTGATCGCGCTCCGGAAGGTGCATTAGGACGAGTCTCATGTGAACCAGATCGAAAGTCCGCTTAGGCAACGGATCTCGTAGCAGATCGTGCTGCCGAACCTCCAGGTTTGGAACGCTCACCCTTTGAAGTAGGGTGGTGTCCAACTCGGTCGCCAACACGTGGCCGGTGGATCCGACCCGTCTCGCAAGCCAATGCGCAATCGAGCCGGCTCCTGCGCCGGCTTCCAGACAACTCCATCCCGACCGGACGCCAGCTATCCGAAGGGCGCGGGTGGTGATACCGTCGAACATCTTGGAGAGAAGTTTGTAGCGGACCTGCCCATACCGCTCTACGTTATCCAACACGTATGTTCTTCCGGTTCTTTCCGGACGGGTAATCTGTTGACTGCTATTTTTAGACGGCATTCAACTCATTCCGTAAGATCCTGGCGCGGACTTGGCAGATATCTGCTGACCACTAGGGCTATGAGATACGCGGTGACGCCTACGATGCCGGCCGCTAGGGCCAGCTGGGCAGAGGGGCTGTCCCCGGGCGTCACGTTTGCCAGCTGAGTGGTCACCAGCGCAGCGCTATTGCCAATCATTCGTCCACCGATGTTGGCAGCAAAACTTTCACCGGTACCGCGCAGATGAAGCGGATAGAGCCTGGGGAGGTAATTCCCCCAATAGCTCAACTGCGCTGTCATAACTGCCGTGGCAAGCAGATAGCCCCATCGGAGCAAGGCGAGGTTGTGCTGCCCAGCGTAAAAGAACACGCCCGGAAAAACAGCAAGACAAGGCAAGAGAAAAACGTAAAGCAACCGCCGGGGACGGATCATCCGCGTAGCTAGAACCGCAAAAGCGAGCCTTCCTGCGAGTTGCCCAAAATCCGCATAGAAATGCGAGGTACTAATGATCTGTTCCTGCCGAAGTGGGCTGAGGGCCCGTACCTCCGGAAGCCCCGGAATGATCCGCGGTATGTGTTGCAGCGCGCCGAACGCGGCTGCGTAACTGCACGCCACCATGAGAGCAGCAACCACCGTGGTGCGCCGGAGCTCGGGCTGGAACAACTCAGCGAAGCTTGGCCGTTTCAGACTGCCCTCAAGCTTTTTCCGCCGCCACACAGGCGACTCCGGGAGGAATGGCCGAACTACTAGTAGTGGGATTGCCGGGAAAAGACCGAACAGGAGAGGGCTGTGTCTGAGCGCTCATCCGCGATCGTCAGGCTACGGGTTGATCCCCGGTTTGACTTCCTTCGGCTGGATGCGAGATTCCAGTGCATTGTCAATCAGGTGCGTACCGGATTTCTCCAATGAATCGACTCGATGAAAGAATAAAGTCTATTGCGCATGACAAAGACCGATATTCGCGCCCCCCTTGACCCATGTGAATAAATCAGCCATCATTTGCAAAAAGCAGCGTCGCTTCGCTCCGACCGTTATCACATCGTCGGAAATTCGCACGTAGTGAGGCCACTTCGCGGCCTCCAAAGAGGAAAATCGCATGACGAAACGCGCTTTCATCACCATGATCGTGGCAGCCCCGGCCCTGCTCTTTGTTTATTCCGCCACCACTAATGGTCAGTCGAACGAGGAGGCATTGTCGCGCAAGAGAGTCAAATATCCCACGATGCTGGATATGACTTTTCCCGAGTTTGAGGCTGCGGCAAAAGGGACGGATATCGTGCTTTTGCCAATCGGTGCGATTGAGGAACACAGCTCACATCTGCCTCTCGGCACTGATGCGATGAACGCCACCGCGCAGCTTTTCCATGTGCAAAACTATCTTCGCAAAGCTGGATTCGAAACGATCCTCGGTCCACCGTTGAACATCGGTATTACGAACGAGGCCAGCGATAGGGCGCGCGATGGTACCTACGCCTATCCGGGAAGCCTGACCATCGGCAAGGAAACCTTTGTCGCTCTCTATGTGGATGTGCTGCGATCCCTTCATGACAATGGCATGCGGCGCGCCTTCCTTTACAGCGGTCATCTCGGCCTCCGACATGTTGAAGCCGTCGTGCAGGTTGTCGAAGAAGCGAACCAAAAGATTGAGGGCATGGACGTTTATGCAGCGATTGAGAGCGAGCGGCTCGCGACAATGAAGTTGAAGCCGAGCGCGAACATCTTGCCGATCGAGAAAGGACGAAACTTCGAGATGGTCGCTCAACTGCTCGGACGCGGAACGGAGCTGGCGCGAACTACACACGCCGACGGCGCAGAGACCAGTTGGACACTCTATTTTCACCCAGAAGCGGTGCGTGCAGGCTACAGACGATTTCCGCAATCGCTGTCTTCTCGCTTTCTCGAGGTCTCACGCTCCGGCGACCGCACGAAGAATCCGAGCGGCAGTGGCGGATTTCCCTTCGACAAAGCCTCGGCAGCGGTCGGCAAGCAGATTGTGGACTACAAGACGGCCCGTATCAGCGGAGCCATTCTGCAGGTGCTGAAGAGCAAATAAGGACAGCAGGTGAGCGCATTGACCCGCAAAACCTAAGATCTTTCTGGACGGCCCAATTTTGGAGCCGGTGTGAATTTGATGGCATGCGCACCAGCAGCCTTTTCTTCACGGGGGCCGCTGCTAGCGCAGAGGCACCACGCAACCTGCGTCACGCACAAGCCCGTCGCATGCCCTCCGTCACGGAAATTAACAGGCATTCAGAGGACCATCGACGACGCCCAGCCCAGCAAATGACGCTTGCTGCGCCCAAGAAGCGTTCGCCGCCTTAATGGCCAGCGGCCTCAATTCCAGTTTGCACGTCATCCAGGCACAATCCTCCTGTTCCAAACATCCGCACGGTACAATAGCCTGAAATTCCATGCTCCTGACTCTCGGAAATCACCTGTTTTCCGGCTCCACGACCAGACGAGGGCTTGGCCGGACTGCGGGATTCCTGATCGCGGCCAGCATGAAAGCGAGTGCGCAGCAGGCGTCAACGTCGCCGCGGCTCCCTCGCGTAAAGGGGCCTATCGTGTGGCTCGATATGGATCAAAAAGACCTCGACGATGCCTACGACCAACGAGTCTACGCGCCCAACATGGGCCAGATCACCGGGCGGTGGGCAACCAATAGTGACGTGGTGCGCCAGCGTCTCGGACCCCCACGGCGAATCGCCTACGGGCCGACGCCTGTTGAGGGACTTGACATCTACCTGACCAACCGACCAAACGCCCCTGTTCACGTTTTCATTCATGGTGGAGCGTGGCAGGCTGGGTCTGCGAAGGAGTTTGCTTTCCTCGCGGAGTCGTTCGTTCGTGCGGGCGCGCATTTTGTGGTTCCTGATTTCGTCACGGTGGGTAAAGCTGGCGGCGATCTCATGCCAATGGCGGAGCAGGTCCGCCGTGCAATCGCTTGGGTCTATCGCAATGCTGCGAGTTTCGGCGGCGATGCCAAACGGCTCTATGTAGCGGGGCATTCTTCCGGCGCACACCTGGCGGCCGTGGCTTTGGTCACCGATTGGCCGAAAGAGTTCAACCTGCCTTCCGATCTGGTGAAAGGCGGCATGTGCTGTAGCGGCATGTTCGACTTGGAGCCCGTACGGCTCTCTTCTCGCGGCAACTACGTGAAGTTCACCGATGAGATGGAGAGCGTCCTGAGCCCGCAACGTCATCTCGATAAACTCATGTGCCCTCTTATCGTCGCTCACGGAACGCTGGAGACTCCAGAGTTCCAGCGCCAGGCGCGCGACTTTGTGGCTGCTGTGAAAACCGCAGGTAAGCCAGTGCAGTTGCTAGTCGGCGACGGATATAACCATTTTGAGATCATCGAAACCCTTGCGAATCCCTATGGCCTGTTGGGGCGAGCCGCGCTTGAACAAATGAAACTCACACCCATGTAAACAACACCTTGCCGTTTCAGAGCGCTATTCCCTGCGAATTGTCGGTAAACCGGATATCGGGTTATAGCCGATCACAAAACGCGAGTAGTCGGGCAGCGTAGAGTTAGACCTGAACGCTGCCTGCAGAGGAATGCTTGAAAGTGCGCTCAGCAGGTTGGCATAATCGACTGCAGTGCCGATCCGCCCTGAGTTGCGAAAGTACTACGGTGCAGAATGGCGTCGCTACCGCGAAACTCTACTAGAGCTTGCTGGTCATCGGTGTGCACAATGCGGAACTCAGCACACGCATTTGAACGCGGCACATGTCCATCATGATCCGCGCAACGGCCAGTTGATCACCATTCTCTGTCCTGCTTGCCACTCCCGTCACGACACGCCTCAGCGCTTAGCGATGACTCGGCGCACCCGCGCGCGGCGCGTAGGCCAACTCTGGCTCTCGCCGGAGATTGAGTATGCGCCCTATGCGTCGTGGATGATTCCTCGGCGTGTCCTTGAAGAGAGACAATCTTTGCTCTTCGGATAGGAAAGTGATGGCTGAGTCCGGGATCGAGTGTGATAACGTCCTTTATCAGAGGTAAGACTTGACACCTTCAGAGCCAATCGCTAGGCTTCTTTTATGACCATCCAACTCAAGCCGGAGCAGGAACGCATCATCCAGGAGGAAATCCAAAACGGCCACTTCCACAGTCTGGATGAGGTGCTCGATCACGCTTTGGCAGCGCTGCAAGAAAAAAACCGTCAACCCAAGAGCCTGGTCCAGTTTTTCCGCGAGTCGCCCTTTGTCGGAATGGAGATGAAGTTTGAGCGGAGCCAGGATACCGGGCGCAAGATCGAGCTATGAACGGTTTCCTGCTCGATACGAACACCGTTTCCGAGCTGGTCAGCTTGAAACCGCATCAGCCCGTCTTGGATTGGATAGAAGCCGCGGATGAGAGCCGTCTCTATCTCAGCGCCATGACTCTGGGCGAAATTCGACAAGGCGTGGCGGCGCTACCTCAAAGTAAAAAACGGACCAGGCTGGAGACTTGGCTGGAACTGGATTTGAAATCGCGCTTTGCAGGCCGCATTTTAGCGATTGACGGGGCCGTAGCGGACCGTTGGGGGTGGATCATGGCCCAGACCCAAGTCAAAGGCATGACCCTACCCGTTGTCGATGGTCTGATCGCCGCTACCGCTCTCCATCACAACCTCACAGCAGTCACCCGCAACGTGAGCGATTTCGCCGTGGTTGGATTGAGCGTCATCAATCCCTGGGAGGCTTGATGAAGAAAAACCAGGCCGCCACGACTGCTCTCGAACGTGCCACGAATGAAGAGCGGCGTGTACAAGCGGCGGGACTGGAACGTTTCCCAGCACTGATCGCTCGCGCCGGCCAGAAGGCAGCTTTCCGCTTCGTGGAGTTTTTTACAGCCAACATCCGCAACCGGCACACACGCCGTGCTTACGGCCAGGCCGCCGGGCAGTTCTTCGCATGGTGCGAAACCAAGAATCTGGAATTGCACCAACTCAACTCCGTCGTGATTGCTGCTTACATTGAGCAGCACTCCGCAGCGGCGCCGACCGTCAAGCAACATCTCGCCGCGCTACGAATGCTTTTTGATTGGATGGTGATCGGCCAAATCATGCCGGTCAACCCGGCCAGCTCGGTGCGCGGCCCCAGGCACGTCGTCAGAAAGGGCAAGACGCCCGTACTGTCGCTCGAAGAGACGCGCACTTTGTTGGACAGCATCAAAGTGTCCGAGATCATAAAGGAGGAGGACGGCACGGAGCACGAGGAGCCGTTCATGCTCGGCCTCCGCGATCGAGCGCTCATAGCGCTGATGACGTACACGTTCGCTCGTGTGGGCGCTGTAGTTCAAATGAAGGTGACCGACTACTACA
The DNA here is from genome assembly GCA_038254805.1 of Terriglobales bacterium. Lineage (GTDB taxonomy): Bacteria > Acidobacteriota > Terriglobia > Terriglobales > Acidobacteriaceae > Gp1-AA145. Next base: position 7,596 of record JBBSFW010000078.1, on the reverse strand, counting down.
TCCAGCAGCGGCGCAGTTGGGTGAAACTCCATGAGAAGGGCGGCAAGGTCCATGAAGTCCCTTGCCATCATAGACTCGACGAATATCTTCACGAGTACATCGAGAAAGCGGATTTGGGGAACGACAGGAAGGGCTATCTGTTCCGTTCCGCCGTCAGCAGAAAAGGCACTGCCCTCACGGATCAACCTTTAGCCCAGTCCGATGTTCACGCGATGATCCGCCGCCGAGCCGCAGCCGCGGGAATCCGAACGGCGAACATCGGATGCCATACCCTCCGGGCCACCGGCATTACGGCATATATGAAGAATGGTGGAAAGCTCGAAGTTGCCCAGCAGATCGCAGCACATGAATCCCCGCGCACCACGAAGCTCTACGACCGCAACGCCGACACGATCACGCTCGACGAGATCGAGCGGATCGCCTTCTGAAATCTATTTCGGGATGATGGCGAGCGAGATTCCGATTTCGGCGGTTTCATCAGACCAGTTGATGATCACCACGGAAAGGTGCGTGGGTTCGGATACCCGGCAGCCAAGCCAGGTGGAGGTGGTATCCGGGCGGTAGAATCTCGATTCCCAGGGAAACTGGTCCTGTCCGGCGGTGAGTTGCGCCCAGTGCTCGAAATCCACATCGGTGCAAATCAGCCCATCAATTGGCAGCGTCGATATGATGGCCACGTCTAGGGTTTCCGTGGGCATCAACTGGATGCTGATTCGCTTTGACGACAGAGGTTCAGCGCTGAACGTCGTGAGAGCAGGAGATGCGCCCGGAAGCCCAGCGCAGGGCCGACTTTCGTGGCGGCTCTGTTCGGATTCGCAAATTGGGTAGCGTGCCAAGGTACCCTACAGTCTAGATATTCAATATTAGACCTTGACAAAGTAGTTCATGTCAAGCATATCTTCTTTATAACTAATATGCAGTCAATCACTTAATAGCAATCAACCAAATATTAACTAGTCGAATATGGACAGTCCAAAAGTTTGTACTACTGGTTTAACTGTGGTGTATAATTCGTGAAGAATCAACGCCTAACACGGGAGTCGGGACCAGAGCCAAAGAGAGGTATGGAAGTACAAACGAGCGGAATCCTCAAGAGGCTGGAACGGAAATTACTGGCAGCGGATTTCGAGGCGGCGGTTGTGATTGTACGCGACGAGGTCTTGCCCCTGTTCGCGCACTCTCCACACCCCAGTGTAGACGAGCTCACCAATCTCCGATTGCGGGCGATGGCGGCGGAGGTTCTCGACTACTTTGGTGGATACGTCGAAGCGCGGGAATTGATCGAGGAAGTGGGAACCCAGTGTTTTGAGATCTTGCTCGCTATGGAAGCTGGTCATCAGCAACCGCCGTCCACCGAGGCGGACCGGCGTCTCCTGAAGCAACAGGTGTGGATCGTGCTGCACCATGGCAGTACGTTCTACCGGCATTCACGATACGAGGACGCGAAGCGCCGCTTTATTCTTTGCCGGGATATTGCCGCCACCCATGTTACCACTGGCTCCTACCAAGCCAACGGCACGCTCGCGCGGGCCTACTATTTGATTGGTCTTGTTTACCGCGAGCTCTTCGATTACAGCGCGGCCAAGTACAACTTCACGTTGAGTATCGACTATGCATGGAAGGCCCTCCAGAAGTCGTCCGCGCAAAGAGTACCGTTGGCGGATCTGACGATTGCCAAATGTCTCGGGCTTGGGTTGGCCTGGGTACACTACACCGAAGGACGAGCCGACCTCGCAATTCCGCTTCTCCTCGCGGCGCGCAATCTACTGTCACACAGCGCTGAACAGGTGATTCGAGCCTACGTGGATGTCGTTTATGCCTCTGTGCAGCGGTCCGAAAAAGGCGATGATCCGGGCGAACTCAGTGATTCTATCAGGCTCCTGAAGCAAGCACACCAATTGTTCGAAGCGAAACAGCACTTCGGCTATAAGGTCCGCGCCGCTTACCACCTTGCGCTGGGCTACATCCAGCAAGCGCAACACGCCACCGCCTCTTCCGCGCAAGCGCAATCGTTGACGGACGCGATGTCCTTTGTGGAGGAGATGAAAGAGTACTCGCGGAAACATGGCGACATCGGTTTCCACTGTAACGCCCTGATTTGCGAGAGCCGAATCGCACGGTTTTGCGGGAAAGCAATTGTTGCCGAGGAACATGCATGCGCCGCGCTGGAAATGGGCCATGAACGCCCTTTTGTCCGGGTCGATGCACTGATCGCCAGGGGAGAAGCCCGGTTCGATCTGGGCAAGTATGCGGGGGCCGCGGAGGATTTTAAACTCGCCTTCGCGTCCGGCAAGGACAATCAAAAGGTGAGAGCGGCTTTGCATCTTCACCTAACGCGGACGTTTCTCCGGCAGAACGACATCCGGCGGGCCTTGCACCACTTCGAGTCCTGGAAGGAGCTCAGACCAAATGTTAAAAACGCGTTTCTCCTGAGCTTGGAGCGGCGGGTCACGGTCGATTTGAATGAAGCCACACAGGACTTCATGGCCCGCTGGTCATCCCCCAACCACGATCCGCTCACTCTTGAGCGCAAGTTGCACGGATTCCTAGTGGAATGGGCAAAGTCCCGAACTTCGAGCGACGAGGAGGCGGCCAAGCTTCTTAAAATTTCTAAGCAGACGTTCTATAACTGGCGGGCGGCCGCAGCCAAGGTCAATGTGCAGGAAGCCAAACGCCGAACCAAAGACGAAGACCTCAACTGAAAGAGTTGCTCTTTACGCGGGTTCTTGGAAGGAGCCATATAATTGATTTCTCCAAGGAGTTTTGCGGTCTATGGCTCAGTCTCATCCCGCGTTGGACATGGACGGCGTGTTCAGAGCGCTGGGGAACCGCATCCGATCGATCCGATTGGATCGAGGGTGGAAACAAGAAGATATGCAGGCCAGAGGCTTTTCGTTGCGTCACTGGCAGTTTATCGAAGAGGGCCGACCCATTACAGTTCGCACACTTATCCGTATCGCCGTCGCTTTAGAGGTGCCCCTCGAACGAATCGTCGCCGGAATCAACGGTGGAATGCCGAAACCCTAGCCCAATTTGATGAGCTTTTTGGCCGCCAGCCAGTGCGCTAGGGCCGTGTTGAAAAGTTCATTCATGGACACCCCGCGCTTTTCGGCCACCGTCTTGCATCGCTCGTGGAGAGCCTCTGGAATTCTGGCGGTGGTTGTTTTCAAGCGCGTTTTGTCGGCGCTCAAATCGACGATTGCCGCCTTGCTCAGATCTACGCTTTGTAGGGCTTCGACTATCCCGGTGCTCACATCGCCACGGTAACGAACCGTGTCCCGGAAGGCCTCATCCAGCGAAGGCATCAGGCGTACGATCACCTGCGGATCGCGGTCAACTTTTACCACAACAGCAGCGCCTCGTCTCTTCTTCTTGATAAGCGGCACCGTCTGCAATGCTTGTTCAGGCATGGTTTAGATTGTCTGGAATACGCCAACAGCTCTACGGCGAGGCTTCTCGAACGGAGCGATCCGTTGCTATCTACGCACGTATAACGGTTTAGCGTACCAGACTTCGGGCCGCGAGTGGAACGAACAAAATCGTTCGTCCCTTGTGTTTTCTTTACTTGGGGCACCCTCGTCTCATCGACTGATGTTCGGAGGAACTTCAGGGCACAGTAATTTCTAAAGCCGTAGCGGCTTGTAAGGCCCTTCAAAGAGCATGTCCCGGTTAACGCGGACGTTGAAGCGGTATCCCAGAGGGATCTTGATTGTTGGCTGGATGTTCAAATTGCGCCGCGTTACTTGCGAGCCGAGCTGCGATAGCTCGTTACCTGCCGCCGATCCCAACAGCTCGCCGGCATTGGGTTGGGTCAGGAAGTTTGCCCTCCGATTTTGGGAGAGATAGAACGCTCCACTAAAAGCGCTTGTAAGCAGGCCCCATCCGAGCAGGCGTTTGTAGTGGTTGTCCACGGTATGCCGGAACCCCGCGTTTCCCCGGTCATCCTGGCCGACCATGCCTTCAAGGTTGATGCTCGTTCCGTCCGGGTAGATGATGCGATTCCAGACCACCTGAATCGCGCTCTGCCCGTATGAAATCTGGCTGCTATAGATGCCCACCAACCGTGCTCCCTGAGGAATCAGCAGGTAGTTACCGGACGCCGTGTCATAGACGTTTTCGCGCACCAACGCCCGTACGTCTCCGGGAAGATCCGAGTTGACGGCTTGTTCGAGAACTGCCGGAATGTCCCAGCCCGCCTTGATTTCGTAACGTCCCAGCGGCGCGCTTCGGGTGGAACCCAGGTAGTTATTTTCTTTTGTGGATTGCCTGGCCCTGGCCAAAAAGTCTTCTTTGCGCTCCTGATTGTTCTGACTCGCGTACTCTTCGGCAGCATTGGGAAAAAGAGAGATTCGCGTTCCGCCGGCCGCGTTCGCGGTCACTGCGTTTCCGTTGCCGCCTGCGCCCTTCGGTGACCCTGCCATGGCATTGACCAACCCCGTCAGCAGATCCCCTGACTGACCGCCCTGCCCACTCTCGCTTAGCGCTCCCGGCATTCGCCCACTGGCCCCGCTACGCGTTTTCGTGGGAGCGTCCATCGCTTCCAATTCACGCTGACGAGCTAATTCAAGCCTCCGCTCTTCCGGCGTCAACTCCTGACGCCCAGGCGGTGGGGGTGGGTTCATTGTCTGTGGAGCCCCGGACGGCATGGGCGAACCCTGATATCCTCCCCGTCCAGAGGAGAGGGTTCTGGCCACTTTCAACGGTGGCTGCAGTTCCTCTGTCTTAGATGCACTCTCCCTTGCCGCTGTGGAGGAATCGTTTCGCATCGAGAGCGTGACCTGCTTGGCTGCGTCCATGGCTGCGGTCATGTGGGTGGCGTCGGGTTTCGTGGATGCCCGCGCCGCGGCTTCCTGCCTGCGTTGGCGGTCGAATAGGCCGTACCCGAAAGCTAGAAAAACCACGCCGCCTACGCTGAGCGCCACGATGCCCGCCTTCTTACTTAACCGGACCGTGTCCGGTTTTGGCGGATGAAGATTGAGACCGGTTGGAGTTGCGGCGGCGGCGCTCATTGTTTCTCTCCTTCGATGGCTTTCTTTGATTCAGGGGTGCCCTGTTCGCCTTGAGCCCCTAGAGTGGCAGCAGCAGGTGGCTTAACGCCCCCCGTTGTGAATTTCTCAAACGGGTCACTCTTCTTACCGAAGGGAAGCGCGCGGCCCTTCGAATCCCGATACGTGCCTCGAATGATTTCCGCCCGGCGGGCTTTCTTCCCTGCTCCCAAGATGAGGGCGCCACGCTCGAAGAGACGATCCACAATATACATGTCGCCTTTTACGCGATAGTTGACCATCTCAGCGCCGTCCGGCCCGACGACCGCTAGTATCGGGGCCTCTCGCACCGTTGTGCTCGGGCTCATCTGGATAAACGTCTTTTTGCCATCATCGACGACCTTGATGGGCCGGATATGCTCATCTCCGCCAACGATGCGGTAGTCGAAATAGAGCTTGTCCAGGTTATCAAGCGGTGTGATCTGATCGGCGAATTCATCGCGACGCCGGTCATCCGCCTGTTTTTGCAGGTGCTGTTTCCAGGCGAGAGTTTCGTCTTCGGGGTAGCTGAAGGCCACCCGAGCCAGGTATACTCCTGAACTCGATACCAGACGCACATGATAGGCGCGGCGGTCTGTTGGCACGAACAGGTTTGTGTCCAGATTCGCTTCCTTTGGTTTGATGACAACCATCGAAATCGCGCCCTCGCCCATTCCGGTCAGGGCGGGCGAGATGCTCCACCGCACAGAATCTCCGATATGCGGTTCGCCGATGATCTTTTCACCGGGTTGCAACTCGAGAATGCAGACTCGAAGGGGTGCGCAAATGATCGTGGGCAAGCCTGCGCCATAGGTGTAGAGTACGCGGCCATCTTTGCCGGGTGCCGGGGGCGGACTCACACTCGCCCGGACCCAAGGTTCATTTACCGTCAACGCGTCCAGAGCATTCTTGCTGATCTGAGGCGGTGTCACCGGGACACCGTTGTTCGATGTGGCTCCAACCTGTCCACCATTAGGAATTGGAACCTCCGCGTTGGGGTTAACCAGTCCCTCTTGAATCTTTGCAAACGGAAATTCCTTCGGCGACGGGACCGCTGCTTTGGGCAAAGCTTTCGGACCAGAGGTTCTACCGCCCTTCGGAGCTGGCGTTCCAGCGGCCTTCGATGGAGGAACCGGGGCATTTTGCGCGGGGGGTTCCCGGCGCACGACTACCGGTTGTTGCGACTGCCCCACCAACACCGCCGCACAGTTCATTGCCAAACCAACACGAATTGAAATCGAGATCTTCATACGAATAGCCCTCCTATGGTTGAGCCTCATAACACCTTCGACCAGCTCACGTTGGTCACATACAAACCAAGCGGATTAACCCGAATCAACTGTTCGTCTTTCGGAGGATTGATGGCAAGCGCGAATGCGCCCTTCCAGCGCTCTTCTTTGAGCACTTGCCCGGCCAGCGCCCTGGTGCGCTCGGTCCACTCCACGAGGTATGTCGTCTCCGTCGTCGAGAAGATCGAATGAATCTCTACTTCAACGGTCTGCGTTTGCGCCCGTTGGTTCGGTGGGTCCAAGCGGTAGTAGTCGCTGATCTGGACCTGACCCGGAGTTCCGGCCCCAACCATCGCGTAGACCCGGTCGATCATTCTGCGCTGTGCAACGAAATCGCTGGTGACCGTCCGCAAATCCGAAATCCAGGAATTGAGCGCTGCTCGCTTCAATCTGTCGTCGGCAACGGAGGTTTGCTCCGCCGCGCCGGAGGCGACTATGCGGTCGAGGTTATCGACCGCGACGATCCACGGCACCACACGCGATCGCATGCTGACGGCAATCAATCCGCCCACGGCCGCTAGAGCCACGCCCATCGCAAGGAATGCTGCGACACGCCAGTGTTTCGCCCGGCTGATCAGATCGCCGTAGCGTTCATCCCATTCCTTCCGCCCAGCCAGGTAAGGGTTGTACCCACTGACCGCGCCAGAGGCGTTGGAATTGGATGGCCGATCAAGCGGGTTCGAGGCTTGTTGCGGTGGAGCCTTTCTCTTTGGCCATAAAGCCGTCAGTGCTGTAGCCATCTGTCTGAACCTCCCTTTTCTTTACTCGCCATCTTGACCTCCGCCAAAAGGAGGAGCCGCAGCCGAGGGCGGCGTCTCCCCAGGTATGGCGGCGGCTGTTCGATCAACTACAAGGCCACCTAAAGCCGCTCCGGTGGAGAGGAGTTGAAGCCCCTTCACCAAGCCACTGGGCGGGGGTACTTGACCGGACGAGCCGACCGTCATGGGCGAGGAATTCGTCATCGGCGAACCCACCGTCTGTGGATTCGTGATCGTTTGCGGATTGTCGAGCGAAGCTGGAGGCCCGCTCGCGCCCGATCCGCCGTTGCCGACTCCCATTACTTGACCGGTTGCACCTGGTTGGAATGCCCCGCTCTCGCCGGAAGATCCGTTCCCATTGGGATTCCTCAAACTGGGAGGGCTGACCGCAGCCCCACCCGTGCCCGCACCGCTATCCATACCGGCTGGTTGAATTGCATCGGTGCGGAGGGCGCTGAGGGAGGGAGGGGGCACGCGTGCTACGCCGCCGTTGCCGCCAGGCGATGACGCGGAACCAGTTCCGCC
>JBBSFW010000077.1:0-17935 GCA_038254805.1 Terriglobales bacterium | reverse complement strand
GTAGATGTGAGCCAGCGTATCCCGCACCGACGAAAAGCTCGATCCCATTGGCCTGGTGAACTGTTCCGCTGGGAGCTTCTCCGCCGCCGCTAATGAGCGCCGGTTCGCCCACCCGTTGTAGTCGTAGAGTAGCTGGATGTCGCTCGGGGACATGTTCTCTCTTCCGTTATCGTCTGAAGCGGCGCCTCAAAGTACCACGAGCATTTAGCGCTCGCATCAGTACGAATAAGCATTAGTGCTGGTTGCCGCTGCTCAAAACGAGCCTTCCTGGGTGAAAGTAAAACCCGGAAGCGCCGCGCCAGCCGCGCTTTTGGCCACCTTCACCTTTACCGTGGGCGAATCCGGAGCAGTCACGTTCGCCGGACGCAGCACCGCATACTGGGTAAACACCTCGTCGTATAGTTTGGTCACCAGATAATCCTGGGCGTTTTCGTCTTTGCGCCACACCTGGCCGAGCTGAATAGACTTTACCGCCATGATTTGCGTCCTCTGAATCCAGAGTAATGGGAGCAGCAGCAGGCGTCAATTTCTCCCCGGGTATCCACTCTCCCGACCGAGTCCCCTTTTGTGAGACGAAATATTCCTATTCACTCTTTGCTAAGATGACGGTCGGCTGAGGAGAACCGATGTCCCGAGGCATCACCCCGCGACGGCCTGCAAAAACCGGCAGACATGAAGGATCGCGGCAGAAATTACCCCCGCCTAAAACGTCAGCTTCCTCGCCCTCGAACCGCCAGTCGCTGCCGGTTGCAAAGCCCGCAAAGCGCACGAGCTTGAATCCCACCGCGCCTCAGCGGATTCGCGAAATCCTTGCGCGTCTGGATCAGCGCTATCCCAATGTCACCTGTGCCCTCACCCACAAGAACGCCTGGGAGCTGCTGGTCGCGACGATTCTGTCGGCTCAATCCACTGACGTTCGCGTGAACCTGGTCACGCCCGGGCTGTTCAAGAAATATCCCACGGCACAGGATTTCGCGAGGCTCGAGTCGCGGCAGCTCGAGCCCGACGTTCGTTCCACCGGATTTTTCCGCAATAAATCCAAGTCAGTGGTCGGCGCGGCGCAAAAGATTCTCACTGATTACGGCGGCGAAGTACCGCAGGATATGGACAGCTTGCTCACCCTGCCCGGAGTCGCGCGCAAGACCGCAAATGTCGTCCTGGGTACATGGTTCGGCAAGGCCGAGGGCTTGGTCGTGGATACCCACGTACACCGCATTTCCCGGCGCCTGGAGCTGACAAAAAACGCCGATCCCAAAAAGATCGAGCAGGATCTAATGCGCATCATCCCTCGCGACAAGTGGATCCTGTTTTCTCATCAGGCCATCTGGCACGGGCGAAAATTGTGCGTCGCCCGATCGCCGAAGTGCGTCGATTGTCCGCTGGAGAATATCTGCCACGCCGAAGATAAAACGTGGAGCACCGTGGAAAAACACAAGGGAGCCAGAGCCTAGACTGATTCGACTACGTTGGTACTTTCAGGATCAAATATCCGCCCACCAGCGCAAATATCACGTCCGGGGACCAGGCCGCCAGCACCGGCGGCAACTGGCTGATGTTGCCCATCGCCTCGAACAGGCCTGAGATGACCGAATAAAACACCGCAATCCCGATCGCTGTTGCCACCCCCGCTACCGCGCCCCGCTTCCCTGCCGACAAGGCAAATGGAATCGCCAAAACTCCCATCACGAATGTGATGACCGGAAACGCAATCTTCTTTTGCAGCTGCACCTTTAGCCGCACCACTTCGAATCCGCTCTGCTGCAAATCGTGGATGTAGCGGCTGAGTTGCTGGTAATTCATTTCCAGTGACTGCCGGACTTCCTTCTTGAAATACGAAGGCGGCTCGGAGACCGCGTTGAACGTAGAGACGTCGAAAGTACGGTAGTCTCGAATGGCTGCGTCCTGAAAAGAGCGTTGCCAACCCTGGGTGCACACCCACCGCTTCAAGTGATCGTCCCAGTGTGCGCGGTCCGCATAAATCCGCTCCACCAGCCGGAACGTGGCCGGATTGAACTGAAATACCGATAGATCGCCGAACTGGTTCTTGTCGGAATCAAAAACCTGATAGTAGTAAATGGTGGAATGCTGTCCGAAAATCCACTTGCGATAAGGATTCAAATAGGTTTGTGAAGGCTTGCCTTTGATGGTGTTCAGCAGCGCGTCCTGGCGCTTATTGGCGTGAGGCAAATAAAACTGGTCCGAGAGAAACAGTGCCGTCGCGACCAGCACCGCGGCCACCAGCACCGGCACGATGATGCGGTAGATGCTGATGCCGGTGGCTTTGAGCGCGGTCACTTCGTTGGAGCGCTGCATCAGACCGAGCGTGATCAGCACCGCCAGAAGAACGCCATATTGCGCCACGTTATACAGAAAATACGGCGTCACGTTCAGCAGGTATTCGCTCACGATGAAGGGCGAAACCTGGTTTCGCAGAATGTCGCCCAGCAGCTCGAAAACAGTAAAAATAAGCGACAGAACTACCAGGGCCCCCACCACCATCCCGAAGTTGAGCACGAAGTCGCGCAAAACGTAGTCATCGAGCAGCATCGGGAAGCGGGCGCTGAATACACGTTTCCGCGTCGCTGCCCGCTCAAAGGCATTTTCTGACGGCGGCGGCGGCAGCAGCAGGCTCCCTCCCTGAATTCTTGCTTTCAGCGGTGCGCAGGTTCCTTTCAGCCAGGCGATTTCAAAGGGACGCCGCTCCGAACTCCAGATCAAAAACGCGCCGAAGCCAAGAAACACAACATCGGCAAGCCACACCCCCGCCGCGGGTGGCGCCTTTCCCTGCCGCGCCAGCGACAGCCCCAGCAGCGACACGAAGTAGTAGGCAAAAACCAGAATGATGGTGAGCACGAATCCCGCCGACTTTCCTCCTTTTTTGGCCGACAGGCCGAGCGGAAAACCAACCAGCGCCAGCACTAGGCAAGCTGCGGGCAAAGCAAACCGGCGATGGAATTCAATCCAGTACCAGCGCGCGGCCACGGGATTTTGTCTGAGCCGGGCTTGTTGGGGAAGCTGCCAGGTCGGAACCTGTGAAATGGCGGCGGGGGGTTGGTCTTTGCCCGCTCCGTTATCCGGAAGCGTAATTGGCCAATCGGTCTCTTCGAAGGTGGAAATCTGGTATTTCTCCGGCGCGGCGCGGTCGTTTTCATGCGAAGCACCGTTCAGCAGGTGCAAATGCAAGGTCTTCTTCTCTTCACTGACCAGTATTCCCTTTTCCGCCACGGTAATTTTTGGCGCGGCCGGGTTGCTGATGTCCGCAATAAAAACCCCCTTCCAAATGGCCGCACCCTGGGCGCTCTTCACGTCGTGGACGTAGAGCACCATCTTCGGAAAGCCTTCATAAAACACGCGCGGCTGCACCTGAAACGACACCTGCGATCCCTTGAGTCTGTCCTGCAGCCAGGCCAGCGCTTCCTGCGCCCGGGGAGCGAGATAGACACTATTGGCCAGCGCCAGAAGCCAGGCGGCAAGAAAGAAGATCGAAAGAATGCGCAGAAAACTCCAAATCCCGATGCCGCTCGCCTTCATCGCCGTGATCTCGCTGTCGGCGGCGAGGCGGCTAAGGCCTATCAGAATTCCAATGAGCACACCCGCCGGAAGCGTTATGGTCAGCGCTTCGGGGATGAGCAGGAAAAACAGCTCAATTGCGCTGGGAAGGGGCGCGCTGTTGCGTACCACCAGTTCCAGGATTTGTCCCAGTTCGCGCGTGAAAATAACAAACGTGAAAATGGCTGTGCCGATCAGCGCATGTGACGTGACTTCGCCGAGAATGTAACGGGTGAAAATGCGCATGGGGCAGCCGATAGCTGGAGTCTAGCATGCGTGTCCGCAGCCCCTCCGGCGGGTGGGACGCTCAATAGCCGCTTTGCTTGTCCACTAATGCGAGTAACGGCTGGCCATTCAAGTAGCGGCGAAGATTCTCGGAAAACAGTACGTAGTGGCGGTCCCACAGCTTGTCCGTCATGCCGGCAGTATGCGGAGTTATCAGAAGATTTTCCAGCTCCCACAACGGAGACTCCGGCGGCAGTGGCTCCTCTTCGAAAACATCCAGGGCAGCGCCGCCTATTTTATGTTCGTGTAACGCCTCAGCCAGCGCGACTTCATCCACCAGCGAACCGCGACCCACGTTGATCAGGCATGCATCCGGTTTCATCCTTGCTAGTTCCTCGCGGCCGATCATGCCTTGCGTAGCCGGGGTGACCGGCGCAGCCAGCACCACGTAGTCCGCCGCGGAAAGCATTTCCCCCAGCGCAGCGGACGGTAAAACGTCGTCAATATACTCCGGCTTCTTATTTTCCGGATGCTCACGCACGGCAATTACTCGCATGCCCAAATCAGCGGCATGCTTTGCCACATTTCGCCCGATGCTGCCTAATCCAACCAATCCAAGCGTGGCCCCGGCGACTTCTCGCGGACGGGTGCGTTCGCCCCACACGATTTCTTGCCCCCAAACATGCTTCTGCTGAAAGCGCACCGCCTCAGGAATTTTCTTGGCCAACCCGAAGATCAGCGCCATCACATGTTCCGCCACAACCGGGCCGTGGACGTCGCGCGCATTGGTCACGACGACGTCGCTGGTCACCAGTTCGGGAAACATGAGTTGATGCACAGCAGCCGCGGGAGAATGAATCCACCGTAACTTCCTGGCCGCGAGAAACTGCTCCGGCCGGATAGAGAAGCCGAACAATATCTCAGTATCTGAAAGCTGCTCGTCCACATCGTCGTAGGAATTGAGTTGCAGGACTTCAAGCTGCGGAAATTCCCTCTTCAGTTTTGCCGCGAACCATTCGGGGGCGATCCACAGGTCAAGCCGGTGGTACGTAAGAATCAGCAGCTTCATGAGCCTTACTCTGTGTTCCTCCGTGCCCTCTGTGGTCAGGATTTCTTCATTTGCCGTAGATCGCTGCCCGTCATCCCCCCCGGCTCGGGCACTCCCAGCATCCCCAGCATCGTCGGCGAGATGTCCCGCAACGAGCCGCCTGGCTTTAGGCTGAACTGTTTTGAGTTCTCCGCTACCACGATAAAGGGGACCGGATTCGTGGTATGCGCCGTGTGTGGCCCGCCGGTCGCGGGATCGATCATCATCTCGGCGTTGCCATGGTCGGCGGTGATCAGCATGGCGCCGCCTTTAGCGCGAACAGCCAACTCTATCCGACCCAGGCAGGCGTCAACCGTTTCCACAGCTTTGATGGTGGGCTCGATCTTGCCGGAGTGTCCCACCATATCCGCATTCGCAAAATTCACGATGATTACGTCGAATGTTCCATCTTCGGCAGCCTTCACCACCGTATCGGCAATTCCGGCGGCGCTCATCTCGGGCTTCAAATCGTAAGTGGCCACTTTCTGCGACGGCACCACCGTGCGCTCTTCCCCAGGAAAAGGCTGCTCGACCCCGCCGTTAAAAAAATACGTGACGTGAGCGTACTTCTCCGTTTCCGCAACCCGAAGGTTGCGCATATTCATCTGTCCCATCACATTCGCCAGAATGTTGTTCAGCGACTCTGGTGGGACGACCACCGGCAGGCTGAATTTCTTGTCGTACTGCGTCATGCAGACGTAATACAGATTCTTGGGAACGCGGTCGCGTGGAATAATCGCGTCCAGGTCTTCCGCGCCCTGTAGATCGCGGCCGCCGTGTTCATTCAAGCGGCTGTTGCGCGTGAGAGCGCGCGTGATCTCCCGCACCCGGTCAGCGCGGAAGTTGAAGCAGATGCAGGAATCTTCCTCGCGAATGGTCGTCCTGACGCGGGCGCCCTCGCCCGCGTTTTTGTCGGTGCACACGAATGGCACAATGAATTCGTCCGTTACGCCCTTGTTGTAGAAGTCCTTAACTGCCTGCACTGCGTCACTATACTTTCCACCCTCAGCTTCGCCGTAAACCATCGCGTTGTACGCTTTCGCGATGCGCTCCCAGCGGCGGTCACGATCCATGGCATAGTAGCGCCCACTTACCGTTGCGATCTTCCCAGTGTTGTACTCGCGCATGGCCTGCTGAAGCTGTTCCAGATATCCCGCGCCATTGGTGGGAAGCGTGTCGCGTCCATCCATGAAGGCGTGCACGAACACTCGCTCAACTTCATTCTGCTTCGCCATCTTGAGCAGCGCGTGCAGGTGCGTCTGGTAGGAATGCACCCCGCCATCGGAAAGCAGGCCGAACAGATGAAGCTGTCGTCCCGCGGCGCGTGCGTTCTTCATCCCATTGAGCAGCACCGGGTGACGGAAGAACTCGCCGTTCTCAATCATTAGCCCGATGCGCGTCGAATCCATGTGGACGATCCGCCCCGCTCCAATGTTCAAATGCCCAACTTCGCTATTCCCCATCTGCCCCTCCGGCAAGCCGACGTAAGGCCCGCTGGTCTGAATCAGGGTGTTGGGATACTCCCGCAACAACCGGTCGTAAACCGGCTTACCGGCAAGCGCGATGGCGTTGGCTTTGATCTCCGCCCGGTATCCCCAGCCATCGAGGATGATGAGGATCAGGGGTTTGGGATGGGGCATTTTTGGAGCACGCTCCGTTGTATGAGGTTTGAAAACGAGAGTACAGGTGAACTTACCAGATTACTCGGATGGGATACCGCTTGAACATGGGGTCAGCCGTGATGATCGGCCAGTCTTCCTCCATGCTCTGCGCAATCAACATGTGATCGAACGGGTCGCGGTGATGCATGGGGAGACGCTCGAGAGCGAGCAAATGGTCAATGCTGATGGGGAGCCTCTTGATCCTGTTCTCCGCCATTCTGCTGAGCACGTATGGACCGGCAGGCCGAGGGAAACTCAGCTTGCCCGACTGTACCTTGATAAGAATCTCCCAGACACTTGCAATGCTCAACGAAAGATCGGTGCTTCCGGCAAAAATGTCGCGGGCGTGACGCGACATCCTCGCATCCCCGGCAAGCGCCCACAAGAATGCATGCGTGTCGAGGATGGCCTTCATTTCGGTAGAAGAGGTCCGTTGTAGAACAGGTCTTCGATGTCAGGATCGGGATCATTGAAGTCGTCCGGAACCGTGAAATCGCCTTTCGCGCTGCCGAAGACCCTCTTCTTGGGCGTCTTCTTCAGCGGCACCAACTTGGCGATCGGGGTACCGGCTTTGGCGATTATCACTTCCTCTCCCATGGCGACGCGTTCGAGCAGGCGAGAGAAATGGGTTTTGGCCTCATGGATGTTGACTTCCATGGGCAGATATTAGACTAAGTCCTGGACTAAGTCAATCACTCTAGGGCCTGATCTCAACCGGTGTGCCCGACCCAACCCGGTTCCAGATATCCTCGATTTCATCGTCGGTTACGGCCATGCAGCCATCAGTCCAGTCGATGCTGCGGTGCAAGCTGCCGATCCACCCAAGGCCGTTTTGAATGCCGTGAATTTCTACATCGCCACCCGGGTTGACACCATCCGTCTGCGATCGCTCGCGATCCGTCAAGTTGGGATATGAAATGTGCAGAGCGCGATGGAAGCGGCTGTTGCTCTTCATGGCATCGATTACGTAGTTGCCCTCGGGAGTCTTATGGTCGCCGCGCTGCGTCTTTGCTCCCAAGGGGTTTCGGCCAATCGCAATCTTGTAAGTTCGTAACTCCCGAGATCCTTTCATGAGGGTCAGAGTATGGGCAGATTTCACGACCACAATTCGATCCGCTTTCTCCTCATTTTCCCCAAGCCTGGGGTGGCTGCAGCCCTGGCAAAAAAAATGAAGATTCCCAGCGTGATCAGAGCGCCTCTAGATGAATCCTCGCGCCACAATGCATTCCGTTGCCCTGCTTTCTTCAGGGGCCTCTATCCTTTGTAATTCAGCGCCTTCAGCCCCAAAAACCGAGCCCCACTCCCCAACTGCTCCTCGATCCTCAGCAACTGGTTGTACTTCGCAATGCGATCTGTCCGCGACGCCGAACCTGTCTTGATCTGTCCCGCGCCTGTTGCTACCGCCAAATCAGCGATGAAGGTGTCTTCCGTTTCGCCTGAGCGGTGCGAGATGATCGACGTGTATCCGTTGCGTCGCGCCAGATCAATTGCATCCAGCGTCTCACTCACCGTGCCAATCTGGTTCACCTTGATAAGAATGCTATTGGCGACGTGCTTGTCGATTCCCTCCTGCAGGAACTCGACATTGGTAACGAAGAGATCATCTCCCACCAGCTGAATCTTGCCGCCCAGTTCCTTGGTCAGGTTCTGCCAGCCCTCCCAGTCATTTTCGGCGAGACCGTCTTCCAGCGAAACGATGGGATACTCGTTCGCCCACTTAGCCCAGAAGCGCACCATCTCATCCGAACTCTTCGCCGACTTGTCGGACTTCTTGAAGACGTATTTGCCATCCTGATAAAACTCGCTGGCCGCAGGATCGAGGGCGATGGCGATTTCTTCTCCCGGCTTGTACCCGGCCTGCTGAATCGCTTCCAGCACAACTTCAATCGCTTCAACGTTCGACTTCACCGATGGCGCGAAGCCGCCTTCATCCCCCACTGCGGTGTTGTACCCGCGTTTCTTAAGTACGCCTTTCAACGTGTGAAAAACCTCCACGCCCCAGCGGAATGCTTCTGAAAACGATTCGGCACCGGCCGGCATGACCATGAACTCCTGGAAGTCCACATTATTGTCGGCGTGGGCGCCGCCGTTGAGGATGTTCATCATCGGTGTTGGCAGAGTGTTCGCGCCGGCGCCGCCGAGATAACGATAGAGCGGAAGCTCGAAGCAATTCGCCGCCGCGCGGGCCGCTGCCATCGACACCGCAAGAATGGCATTTGCGCCCAGACGGCCTTTGTTCCCGGTGCCGTCGAGTTCAATCATCTTCTGATCGAGCGTTCGCTGATCGGCGGCATCGAAACCTGCCAGCGCGTCGGCGATCTCGCCATTCACGTTCTCGACCGCCTTTAATACCCCCTTCCCCAGATATGCGTTGTTGTCGCCGTCGCGCAGTTCAACCGCTTCATGCTCGCCGGTTGACGCGCCGCTGGGCACAATGGCCCGTCCGCTGGATCCATCCGTCAACCAGATTTCAGCCTCCACCGTAGGATTACCACGCGAATCCAGCACTTGCCGCCCGCAAGTTTCCGCAATATTGCTCATGAACGTATGTTTCCCCTCGCCCGAAAAATTCTTACTGTCGGTGTAAACCATGGCCGGACGCGCCGAATTGAAAGCCAGACGCCGCCCTGTCAGGTATCCCACCCCTGTATAAGTTTTTCCCATTGGTTGAACAGAATCCGTGATTATAAATGAGGCAGAGTTCCTTAATGCGCCAGCGCCACGAGCTCTTCTTCCGGCAATAATCGCAGCTCCATCGAGCCTTCGACCGGAAGCGCGTCTACCGGAAGCTTGTTTTGCCAGACGCTGAAACGCAGCCGGATTTTGGTGGCCGCCGGAGTAGAAGAATCTGCGGATTCCAGGGGGATCGCATACAGCCAAGCCAGCGGTAGTTTGAATTCAAAATTACGTCCCAGGGCCGCCGCGGCTCCGTCTTTTTCCTGAAAATTGTCGCCGTTGTCTGAGACCGTCCACTCCGAAATCTTTCCCCTCTGCACTTCAACCTTCATCCTGAGCGTCCGCCGTGACCGATTGGAGTTTTCCGCCCAGCTCTCCAGGTTGACCACGATCTCGAAGTCGCCTTCGGGGCCCTGCCCGGCGAAATCCATCCGGCCGTAAACATTCTTCTCGTCAATACCTGCATAAACTGCCTCCAGCAGGAAAACTTTGCCATGCATCGCTCCCGAACGCCGGTCCGCGGTGTAGTGGGCCGCTCCCATCCACTCGAAGTAGCGGATCATCTCGCCCGTAATCCGCGGATGGATGTAATGCGTTTGTGAAACCAGCAAAGGCTGAACCGTTCCTCCCATGATCGGCTGCGCCAGGTAATCGGGCGGGGTTGCGCCCAGCGCCTGGTAAACGTTCGAAAGGTGTTTGCGATACAGTTCGTCAAATTCGCGATCATTGGCCGAATGGTGCTCCGGGCCGTACCACCAGTTCCAGTCGCTGCCCTCGGCGACGAAAAGTTCTTCCAATGCCAGATTACGCTGCTGCTCCGAAACGTGCGGCGCGGCTTGCGCGTAAAAATTCCGCGCATGGTGCAGGTAATCCCATGAGCGATTGTCCTCCTGCGCTCCGATCCAGACATTGAAGTTTGCGTGAATCCACGAGCCGGGGGCCACTGAATGAAGCGGGCTGAAATTGCGATGGCGCTCAATGGCCTCTGAAACCGTCGCCGCTTCCATCGAGGAATCGTTTTGCAGCGCATCGTAGAAGCGGCGCAGAAACTCCCGCCCCGATTCCGGGTAGTATTCCCAGGCATTCTCGCCATCAAGAATGATGGGTAGCACCGCGTCATTGCCTTTTCTCAAAACAGCTTCCGCTGATTCCTTAATGTTGCGCACGAGGTGGGCTGCGGCTTCTTGCGGCGTCATTCCCGAATATACAAATCCGATCTGATCGGAAATTGCGTGGTCGCGAAAGAGCAGGTGCATGCTCGTCTGCCGGTTTTCATAATGGTGAATGTTATAGAGCTTCTCCGCCGCGGCATCCGGCAACCGGCCGCGGCCGTCGCGCATGAACGACATACCCAGCGTTCGCGACAGCACCCCTTCGTCGGTGGCCATCCATTGCACCCCCAGGTCACCTGCAATGGAGAAGACCTCTTCCGAAACACTGCCTTCGGAAGGCCACACTCCACGCGGACGTACGCCAAATACCGTTTCGTGCAAGTCAAGCCCGCGCTGCAGCTGCTCGCGTGCGTCGTCGGGATGGCGAAAGCGGTTTTGTGGAAGCGACAGCCCGTGCGTGGAGACCGCGCCCTCGTTGGTATCGCAGAGCAGCGGCAGAATAGGATGGTAGAAAGGCGAAGTCGAGATCTCGATTCTCCCCTTCCGTGCCGCCTCGACATGCGCGGGAATGACCTTACCGATCAGTTCCCGCTGGTGAGAGATCACAAATTTCTGCTCTTCGAGCGAGAAGCCGCGGCCTTTGCGGACCAATTGCGCAATTTCCGGCTCCTGCAGGAAGAACTCGTCGAACCATGCGATTTGCGAAAGCACCTGCAAATCGGTGAAATCCTGTAGCTGAAAGTACTTTTCCGCCCGCTCCGGCGTAGCCCCGCTGCCCTGCATTCGTTCCCACAACTCGGCATAGCGAGGATAGCGCCCAATCAGATGAACCGGATTCGCCTGGAACAGATACTGCAAGGCAAAACGCCGCTCATCCGCCGTCAAGTCCCGCGCGGGACGCGAGGCAACATCAAGAAACGGATCGTGCGCGCTTCCCGCGGCATAGTCCTGAATCTGAGTGAGCAGCGAAGGGACCAGGTTAAAGGTCTGGTGAACGTTAGGAAACTCCTCCAGCAGTTTCACCATTCCGTAGTAATCTTTTAGCGCGTGCAGGCGCACCCACGGCAGGCGGTATTCTCCGGTGACCAGGTCCTTGTAAAACGGCTGGTGCTGGTGCCAAAGAACCACAACGCGGATCACAGGCATCGGTGGCGGGATTCCTGACCAAAGGTGAATTTGTATGAAGTTTAGCAGATCGCAGATTGTAGATTTCAGATTGTCATTCCCGCCTGAAGGCCGGAAACGGCCCAATCAGCATCGAAAATCTGAAACGACGCAACAATATCGTCGAGCGCCATTCTAGGACTGTAGGACGATGAAGAAAATTCCCACGCCCGCCCCGGTTCGCTATGACGTCAGCCTGTTCTCGCCTGACGATCTGTACCTCTTCAACGAAGGGCGCAACTATCGTGCCTACA
Source organism: Terriglobales bacterium (assembly GCA_038254805.1). Lineage (GTDB taxonomy): Bacteria > Acidobacteriota > Terriglobia > Terriglobales > Acidobacteriaceae > Gp1-AA145. Next base: position 6,207 of record JBBSFW010000077.1, on the reverse strand, counting down.
ACCAACTGGGGGCGCACGCCTCAACTTACGACGGAGAACCCGGAACCACCTTCAGCGTCTGGGCGCCGAATGCACAGAAAGTCTCGGTCGTAGGAAACTTCAACGATTGGAACCACAACTCTCATCGGCTTGAATCGAGAGGCTCATCTGGAATTTGGGAAGGATTTATTCCCGGTGTCGGCAAGGGCGCACTCTACAAATTTCACATCGTCTCTCATCATCACGGTTATGTAGGCGAGAAGGCCGACCCCTTCGGCGTTTATCACGAACACCCGCCGCGCACCGCCTCCGTGGTTTGGGACCTCGACTATCAATGGTCGGACGGCGAATGGATGCAATCTCGCGCCGCCCGGCAGTCCCTGCATTCGCCCATTTCGATCTATGAAGTCCACCTCGGCTCCTGGATGCGGGTGCCCGAGGAACAGAATCGCTCCCTCAGCTACCGCGAGGTTGCACCCAAGCTGGCCGACTACGCCAACCGCATGAACTTTACCCATGTTGAGCTGTTGCCCATCATGGAGCACCCTTTCTACGCCTCCTGGGGATACCAGACCACCGGCTACTTCGCGCCCACTTCGCGCTACGGAACGCCTCAGGACTTTATGTACCTTATAGACCACCTCCACCAGCGCGGGATCGGGGTCATCCTCGACTGGGTACCGTCGCATTTCCCCTCCGACGCCCACGGTCTCGCCTACTTCGATGGCACCCATCTCTTCGAGCACGCCGACTGGCGCAGCGGATTTCATCCCGACTGGAACACCTACATCTACAACTATGGCCGCAACGAGGTGCGCGGCTTCCTGCTCTCCAGCGGGATGTTCTGGCTGGACAAATATCATGCCGACGGATTGCGCGTAGATGCTGTGGCCTCCATGCTCTACCTCGACTACTCGCGCCGCGAAAACGAATGGATCCCCAATAAATACGGCGGCAGAGAGAACCTGGACGCGATCGAGTTCCTGCGCCAGCTCAACACCGAGTCCTACAAGGAGTATCCCGGCATTCAGAACTATGCGGAAGAATCCACCGCCTGGCCCATGGTTTCGCGTCCCACCTACGTCGGTGGCCTCGGCTTCGGCATGAAATGGGACATGGGATGGATGCATGACACGCTGGCGTACTTCTCTCACGATCCCGTCCATCGCCAGTTCCACCACCATATGCTGACCTTCCGCATGCTGTACGGCTTTACTGAGAATTTTGTCCTGCCGCTTTCCCATGACGAAGTCGTGCACGGCAAAGGATCGCTGATCGGCAAGATGCCCGGCGACGAGTGGCAGAAGTTCGCAAACCTGCGTCTGTTATTCGGCTACATGTTTGCCCAGCCCGGCAAGAAGCTTCTCTTCATGGGCGACGAGTTCGGACAGGTCCGCGAATGGACCCATGACTTGAGTCTGGAATGGCACGTTCTCGAGTACGCCGTACACAAGGGAGTGCAGAACTGGGTGGAACAACTGAATCTGCTCTATCGGCGAGAGCCTGCCTTGCACGAGATTGACAACGATCCCGCGGGCTTCGAGTGGGTGGATTGCAATGACACCGAGGCCAGCGTGATTTCGCTGCTCCGTAAAGGGAAGAAGCCGGAAGACACGATTCTTGTCGTCTGCAATTTCACCCCGGTGCCGCGAACTGATTATCGAATTGGAGTCCCCTTCGATGGCATCTGGCACGAGCTGCTCAATAGTGATGCCCCTGACTACGGCGGCAGCGGCATGGGAAACCTGGGCGGCAAAGAAGCCGAAGCCGTACCCACCCATGGCCGGCCCTATTCGTTGTCCCTGAGCATCCCCCCGCTGGCGATTGAGTTCTATAAGCGCGGCTGAGGATCGCTAAGTCTTGACTATGCCCAGCATGACTACGCCCACCACCGGAGAACGATTTGAGCGCGCCGTTTCCATCATGGCCCGATTGCGCGGCACGGGCGGCTGCCCCTGGGACCGTGAACAGACCTTTGACTCCATCAAGCCTTTCACCTTGGAGGAAGCTTACGAAGTTCTCGAAGCCATCGACAATCGTGACTGGGACGAGCTGCGCGGAGAGCTCGGCGATCTCCTGTTGCAGGTGCTCTTCTACTCCCAGATGGCGCAGGAAGAGAGTAAGTTCTCGATTGACGACGTGCTGGACCGGCTCTCCAACAAGCTGGTTGACCGCCATCCCCATGTGTTCGGCGATGTCGCCGCCGAAACCTCCGCCGACGTCCTCCGCAACTGGGAAGCGCTCAAAGCTGAAGAAAAAAAGAGTAAAAGGCAGCGGCTGGAGGCAGGAGGCGCAAATTCGCCTAAGTCTGATTTTCAGGATTCCGTGCTCGCAGGCGTTTCCTCCGCCATGCCCGCCTTGCTAGAAGCTCACAAACTCAGCTCGCGGGCCGCGCATGTAGGCTTTGATTGGCCAGAGATCGGCGGCCTGTTCGAAAAACTTGAGGAAGAAACGACAGAATTACAAAAAGAAATTCAACACCTTCCCGCGCCGGCGCAGCCTTTCAATCACGGCGTCGCCGGATCAGGCAGGCCGCAGGTTCCCGAAGAGCTCCGCCACCGCCTTGAAGAAGAAGTCGGCGACATGTTTTTTGTGCTGGTGAACATTGCGCGCTATCTTTCGCTCGACCCCGAGTCGGCGCTGAAAAAGATGAATCGCAAGTTCAAGCGCCGCTTCCAGTGGATGGAAGAGCAATTGCGCTCCAGCGGCCGCACTCCCCAGCAAGCGGCCATGGACGAACTCGAATCCCTCTGGCAGCAGGCCAAGCAGCAGGAATCTGCTCCCCATCCTGACTCTCAATGAAAGTTGAAGCCATCACCCTCCGCGAAATTCGCATGCCCCTCAAGTATTTCTTTGAAACCAGCTTCGGTCGCATCCAGAGCCGCCGCGTCCTGCTGCTGACCGCGCACTGTGATGGAATCGATGGCTGGGCGGAGTGCGTCGCCGGCGACGGCCCCTTCTTCAGCTATGAGTGGATTGAAACTGCCTGGACCACGATTCGCGATTTCCTCGCGCCCGCCGTGATTGGTGTGAACCTGGTACTAGCCAAAGACTCTGTCGCCGTGATGTCGCCTGTTCGTGGCCATAACATGGCCAAAGCCACGGTCGAAAACGCTCTCTGGGACGCTGATGCGCAGCAGCAGCAAAAACCCTTGTGGAGGCTGCTTGGGGGGACACTGAAGGAAATTGCTTGCGGAGTTTCCATCGGCATTCAGAACTCGCACCAGCAGCTGCTTGAAAAAATTGAGACCGAATTGGCCGCCGGCTATCAGCGCATCAAAATAAAGGTTAAACCTGGCTGGGACGTGGACGTGCTCGCCAAAATACGCCAGCGCTGGCCCCACATTCCTCTCAGTTGCGACGCCAACTCAGCCTACCGCCCCGGCGATCTCGATCATCTGCGCAAGTTCGACGACTTTGATCTGCTCATGATCGAGCAGCCGCTCTGGGACGACGACATCTTCCACCACGCACAATTGCAGCGTGAGTTGAAGACCTCTCTCTGCCTTGACGAATCCATCCGCCATGCGCGCGACGCGGAGACAGCCGCCGAGCTGGGCGCATGCCGGATCATCAACATCAAAGTCGGCCGCGTCGGCGGATTCACCGAGGCCATCGCCATACACGACCTCTGCCGGCGTCACGAAATCCCGGTGTGGTGCGGCGGCATGCTTGAAACCGGCATCGGACGCGCCCACAACATAGCTCTTTCGACCATGGCAAATTTCCGCCTTCCCGGTGACGTTTCGGCGTCCAGGCGGTATTGGGAGGAAGACATCGTGGAACCAGAAGTTGAGGTAACGTCCCACGGCACCATTGAAACATTCGATACCCCGGGGACAGGTTACGAGATCAGGAAAGATCTGATTGAGAAACTAACGGTGAGAAAGGAAACGATTCTCGGCGCTTCAGCCCACGTCTAACGGCTGCAGCAAAGTTTGCCGCCGGATTCATTCCTGGATTCGGCTTCTGTCTTGCCCTCCCCACTCTTGGCTTCTACCTCTTTTTTATTGCGCCCGGGGGAGTGTTTCTCCGCAACTTCCCTCTTCAGCAGATCTACACCCTGGGCGAATGACAGGTTAGCTGGAACCGGACGAAAATCAGTAAAAACGTCGGTTGAGTGAATGCTGAGGTGCTTCACCAGCAGTATTTTCCCGGTAAACGAAAGCTCCATTCGAGTCACTTCCCAATGGTGGTCGCCCACGTCCGCCTGGTGCACCAGGAAGCGGCCGCCCGGATCAAGGTGGCCCAGGATGCCCCAGCCGAATTCCACTTCTTTCTGCAGGATTCCGTCAATTGACGCGATCCGGTCCTCCTCGGCATCGATCAGCATGTGACCCACCATGCCCGTCAAGACTTGCTCCACATGTGTGGGCGGCTTGTAATCGGGGTTGGGGCGAAACTTGAAGCGAACTAACTGATGCCCCGGACAACCCACCTCGGAGGTTCCCTCCTGAGCGCCATCGGCTTCGTAGAGGAAGGCATCCGGCATCGCTTTCATGATCCTGGCGCTATGCTCGGCGTCTTCCCTTTCCTGCTTGCGTTTTCGATTCAGCTGCTCTGGATTCCTGACGTAACCCTCCAGCCGCGCATTCTCCGCTTGCGCCTGCTGGGAAGTAAGCGCCTGCCCATTCTGCGCCAGCAGCATCCCGGCGGTGGCGTCCCTGGTTTCCACGATCAGTTTGAGTTGGGAGAGGCGTGCCGTGCTTCGATGATCCTTAAACATGAAATGCGCTGCGGAATCATTGTTCTCCGCAACTTCATGTTGCACCGCCCGGCGCACCAGCTGCGCTGGTGAATCGCCCGGAGCCTGCTGGCCTGAAGCTGCGCCGCAGGCCAAAACCGCCACGACGGCTGACCCGCAACCGTATCGTTTCCAGATCGACCGGGCTGCCATGCGTCTTGAAACCATCCTTCTTAGAAGAGGAGAGCGGCGTTAATGTTGTCCAGGTCACCGTTACGAGGCACCTTCAAAAACTGCACATTTCGGCGGAAGTGCACCTTACGGCATTCCACCCGGCGGCACCTGAATGATTTACAATCCATACTCTCTGCTGCATTGGCGCCGCTTGGAGGGATAGATCATGAGCACGATGGCATCCGGCAACTTCGCCCACCTTGGAAAGTCGGTGCGTATCAAGGGGGAACTCTCTGGCAGTGAGGACATTTTTGTGGATGGCGAACTGGAGGGCAGCATCCAGCTCACCGGAAACAGCTTGACCATTGGCCCCAACGGCCGCATCCGCGCCAATATATCTGCGAAAAACGTGATCGTGGGCGGGATCCTCGATGGCAATATTCAAGCCGAAGAGCGCGCCGAGCTACGCAAAACCGCGGTCATGAACGGCGACGTGCGGACCAAGCGGATTGCCATTGAAGAGGGCGCATTCTTCAAAGGCATGCTGGAAATCATTGTCGAGAGCAAGCCCCAGCCTGCGGCTACGGCCGCCGCGGCTTCCGCTTCTCCCGCTGCGATCGCCCCCGAACAAGGCAAGTAATCTGGCCTGAACGCCTGCTTCGCGCTATAGTGAGCAGCAACGTGGTGTACTGCAGCCCTGGTGCCAGCCGCTAGATTTGGCTGGACGGAATTTGCAGCCCACAATCTCATGAAATTTTTTCGCAGCACGCCGGTTTCTCCGGCGCCTCAAGAACGGCTTACCCGGCGCTCCAGCGCCATGGCGGAGCTTTCGCGCATCCTCAAGTCCGAAGAGACATTAAGCGTTCTTGACATTGGCGCGACCTCCGCCAGCAATATCCGTTTTTTCACCGAACGCGGCCACCGCATTTACAGCGACGACCTGCTGGAAGCTTCCACCGACCCGGCCCTGGTGACCACCAACGATCAGGGTCAGAAGGTTCTCGACAGCAAGAAATTTCTGGAAGAGAACCTGGTTTATCCAAATGTCCAGTTCGACCTGGTGTTCTGCTGGAACCTGCCCGACTACATGGACGAAAGTCTGGTAAAGCCGGTGGTCGGGCGCCTCTGGTCAATGATGAAACCCGGCGGAATGCTGGTCGCTTTTTTCCACACCCGCGAAGCCGGACCGGATGCTCCCTGCTTCCGTTACCACCTTTCAGGTCCCGACACTCTGGAGATGCATGCCCTGAATGCCAGGCGGGATGCTAAGCAGCCGGTGAGGGCGCCTGTAAACCGCACCTTCACTTTGCAGCGGGTCTTTAATAATCGTCACATCGAAAATCTGTTTCGCGACTTCGCCTCCATCAAGT
>JBBSFW010000076.1:0-18572 GCA_038254805.1 Terriglobales bacterium | reverse complement strand
TTCCGCGTGGTGGACGCGCGGCTTATGAAGTAAAAATTCTGATCTTCAAGGGATCGCTCGATGCTGCGCTGCACAAGGTGCTAGCGCAACGCGAAACATTGAAATAATCAGCCTGCCGGGAATTGAAATGGTGCAATCGAATCCGGACAATAGCATCTCTCACTTTGTCGTTGTGGTTTCGAATGGCGGGCCTGGCCCACCGTGGAGATAGTCAATGAGGTGAGCGATTTCAGCCACGACCACATCGGACCTGTCGAGTGGAACCGCCGTGATAACCGGTCTGTGTGCAGGCATTGCCCCCAACATTGTTTCGGCTAGGCATTTCTCGTGGTCTCTGAATCAGGCACTACTCCCTGGTCTCGCGAAAAGTCTGTCGTAACGGATAGTGGATCCTATTAGCTCTGTTTTGCGTAATCGACCATGCCCTGGAAGTCTACGATCACCACCGGCTCGTTTCCGACCACCCAAGCGTCGTGTCCTGGCGGAATGTTGAGGACGTCACCAGCGTTCGAAGTCCTTTCGGCGCCGTCATCCATCCGTGTCGTCATCGTCCCCGAGAGCTGGTAGCCGTAATGCGCGGCCTGGCAGCTGTTCGTCTTGGCGATCGGCTTGACGCAAGTAGACCACTTCCAGCCGGGCTCGAAAGTAGCCGCGACCGATTGCGGCTCCGGCGACATTCACGAGTTCGACCTTGCCCTTGTCAAATTTCCGCACCTCGTCCGGCGAATTCAAGCTCTTCAATTCGAACGTCTCAGCACTCATTGGCATTACTCCTCTTATGCGGTCTCACGCAGGTAGCCAAACATATCGGAATTCCTGAATTAGAACCACCTATCCAGAATTTCCTTGCTGGCCTTCCAGCCGACCCATCAGTCTACCACTTCGGTGTGCAAGGCTCCTGCAAGGTTCTTGAAGGTAGAGTCTTGTCGGGCGGCTGGGCGAGTGTTCCCGAGCGACGGCACATTCGGAAAGAACGGCTCCGCCGGCCCTCGGTATGCCAAATAGCGTTGCAAGAACTACGCCAAATAATTCTGAAAGTGACACGGCAAGGGATTGTTTCATATGGCAACTAACGAGCGGTCGCGCCTCAGGTGCGTAGTCATAGCAGTTGAAAACTTTCCCCTTGACCATATATCTAGGTACAGGGTTTAGGCTGGAACTAGGAAGACCGGAGAAAACGTATGGGACTCAAAATAGGCGAGGTCGCCAAGCGCGGCGGAGTGAACTTACAAACTATCCGCTATTACGAGCGCGAAAGGCTGTTGCCGAAGCCGCCCCGATTATCCTCTGGCTACCGAATGTTTCCAGCGGATGCCGTGCACAGGGTGCACTTTTGCCATTTGGAAAAAGAATGCAAACGTGAGCGCAACAGAAAGGCGCCGGGCACGTCCCGCAAGCATTCCGAACAGACATACCCGCCGACGAAACCGGATAAAGAATTGCTCTTATACGCAAAGCACCTGCGGCAACACACAGAGCCTCAACGGTTCCAGCGCAAAGGCCAGCAGCGATCAGATGCTCAAAATGCTCCCGCAATCTGGTAGGCATATCGCCACCCGTAAACAAGACACCCAGCTCTAGGTTACGGAGGGAGGCGTCGTCGGTGAGATTGGCGCTTGAAACTAGGGCTTCTTTGTCTATGACGGCCGCCTTAGCATGTAGCTTCCCCGGCTTTCCGAACAGATTGAGTTCCCGTTTCTCGATTGGCCAATAAAAGATCTCCGCCTTCGATTGCAACTCGACCGGAAACGCTTTTAGCGCGTTGTGGGATAACTGAAACCGAGACTGAACACCAAACTCTAATACTAGACTAACCCGCACGCCGCGACTTGCTTCCGAAGCTAGGATTTCCGCAAGCCGATGGATCTTGTGAGCAGCAAACGTTATAAGGAGAATATCCTTCTGCGCAGTTGCAATGAGATCATAAAGCACCTGATCGATGCGCCGTGCGGATATTCCGCCAGCTGGAGCCGGACCCGCCCACAAAAGCTCAATTTTTTGCTCAATCTGCCAGCTTGCATATAAGGAGGCACACAGCGGCGATTACCAGCTCGAAATTGGCTCGCCTGTGAAGGCGTTGAATATCGATACCGTATGTTGGCTCGCTTGCAATAGCCAGCTCGAGGGCTTGTGGCTGCACCAATCCTGGGGAATTGACGCCGCACGTGTTCAGGCGTAGCTTTGCGCCGAAAGGAGAGTCACGCCATGGACAGGGACGCTATGAAGAAACCACCCGCGACGGTGACGAGCGAAACAAAGGACCTCGAATCACAGATCCGCCAGCGTGCGTTTGAACTCTATCAGGAACGCCGCGAAGAAGACGGACACGACCAAGATGACTGGCTCCGAGCAGAAGAGGAGATCACAAGCAAGAAAACTCGAACCGCCGCCTGATCACAGACCCACGCAGAAGTTGAGGAATGCCCCGGACCCGAGTCCGGGTTTTTTTGCATATCCGCCGCCGAGTAGGTCGCTGCCACACGAGAGAAAGGACGCGCACCTTTGCTGCATCAGTTCCTCCCGGCCTACCCCTGACTCTCATCGGCGTCGCCCTCTTCTCCTCCAAAAAAGCTCATCGCTTCCTCATCCTCGATATCTTGTGGGCGATCTACGACGTTGAGCACTTCGGCCTTCGTACAAATAGCCTCACCGGCACTGATGTTCTCGGCGATCTCTTCAAAGTCGCGCCGGAATCGGGAAGACTTTGGGAAGTGAAACGCGGACCGGGAGCGCCGGAACTCTCGGTCCGTAACGTTTAGGGCTTGGAGACGAGGGTCTGCTGAAATGCGACGGACTGCCAGCGACCGTCTTTTTTGACGTAGACGCGGGTGAACATGACCGGGCCGCTGATCTCTGTTCCTGACATCATTCCTTTAGCGTCCGACTTGCCTGTGACCACCGCCGTCTTGCCATACACGCGGACATTCAAATCGGACAGTTCGTTGGATATGATTTTGATTTGGCCCGTCTTAATCGCTTCCATGGTTTGCTTCTTATCCATAAGTTGGCCATTTGCGTTGATCAGGGTGTAGTCGTCAGAGGTTTGCTTATCGAGTGTTGCAATATCGGCTTTGACCACAGCGTCGGTGCGAGCGGTCTCTAGCTTTTTTATTTGCTCTTGTGCGTCTTCGGCCCATGCGAGGCCGAGTAATGCGACAGCTAGTAACGACGCGACGATGAAGGAACTGCGTCTGCGGTTCATGGGATTGCCTCCTCGTGAAATTGGGACTGAAACTCTCGGACAAAAGCAGGTGCGGTGGAACAGCTTAGGACGGAGGAGAGCGGTTGTCAATTTTGGGAAGAGCTAGTGGGACTCAGCCATCACCTTTCGATGATGCTTGCCTATGTAGTGGAGCATGTGAACTCACAGTCGCGTGAAGAAATGTCATACCCGCTGCTACAGCGTTAAACATACGCAGTTGAAACGGTTCGTTTTGCGTCAGTTTTCGCCTTGCCGGCCGCCTATGGTGCAATCATCATGTAAGAGAAATATCGGCTCTCAGGCCCCCTCGGAATCCCGGTAACAGACCCGCTGCCCGTAAGATCCCAATTGCCGCGCAGAATCCAAGGACCACCGACGTCGTTCATATGCCATCGTAGGGAAGCAACGATGGGCACGAGCGTGTATTTAAGTGGATATGTGTTGTAGACATCGCCTACGAAAACGTCAAGAGGAAAGGGGATATTGGTGGGAAGCCATCCCCCGTCCAGGGTGAATTCGAGCTTGTTTTTGTAATAGATGTCTCGGTTGAAGTCAGCCGGTTTGGAGGGCCGTAATCTTTCAAACCACGCTGGGTTTTTCGAATGTTCTTCAGGCATGTTCCCCAGCATTTGGGGAAACGCGGAAACGGCCCACAGGAGCGGAGCCAAACTAAGAATAACCAATCGCTTGGGGTACATTAAAAGCCTCCCGGGGCGTAATGTCCGTGAGTGTAGGACGGCCCCCCATAGAAAGCCAGTCCTTGTACTCGTCCAGTAGATGGGGAACAGATTCATTCCTTTCGTTGAGATGAGTTGCGGAGCAGGAACTGTTGCGGGGTTAGGTATCCGAGCGCCTGGTGAGGGCGGACGGTGTTGTTTATGCCGTTTCCCATTCGCGTCCTGCAGGTCGATGGCGGATCGGAGTTCGCCGCCGAGTTCGAACAGGCCTGCCAGCAGCGTGGCTTATACCTGTTCGTGCTGCCCCCGCGCTCCCCCCAACTCAATGGCGCCGTCGAACCCGCTAACCGCACCCACAGCGAGGAGTTCTATCAAGTCACCGCCTGCTCCCTGGAAATGAAAAAACTCAATCGCGAGCTGCGGCAGTGGGAAAAAACCTACAACACCGTCCGCCCTCACCAAGCGCTCGGATACTTAACCCCGCAACAGTTCCTGCTCCGCCAATCATCTCAACGAAAGGAATGAATGTGTCACCCATCTACTGACGAGTACACCCGCTTGACTTTCCCTTGACTAGCAAGACAATCTATTGCAGCCATGGCATTAAGCAGAGAGCCCTTTGACATTCGCGCAATTCGCCAAGTCTTCCGGCGCTGGCCATTCCACCGAGGAAAGGGTCTGCTGCTAAAGGCTTTCCGCCCAATTTTGAGAAACCGCGAGTTCGTTTTTGAAATCGCAGATGGGGTACTAGTTTCAGCAGACCTGAGTGACTGGATCACGCTGCATGGACTTGTTGAAGGATACGACGGCGAGTTCGGGAGCTCGTGGTCGCTAATCGGGCTTGGCACCACCGTGATCGATGTCGGAGCTAATATTGGTATCTGGGCAATCGGGGGCCGCAAAGCGAACCGGTCCACTAGGCATCGTTCACGCCTTCGAGCCGCTCGACTCCAATTTCGCGCGATTACTTTCTAATATCGAACTCAATAACGTCTCGAACGTGGTGGCCCAAAAGCTGGCTCTGTTAGATCATGCTAGGCAATCTAAATTTTACCCGTCGCCCAACAAAAATAGCGGCGTCGGTCGTTTGGTACCGGATAACTGGACCGATTCTCATTGTGTCATCGAGGCTATAACGCTGGACGACTATTGCGATCAACATGCGGTCGGCTCCGTCGATCTCTTGAAATTGGATGTTGAAGGAGCTGAATATTTTGTATTGCAAGGAGCGACCCGGCTGCTGAGTTCTTCGTCCCCACCAATGATCGTATTCGAGGTAAATCGCGAGATGGCGGAGGATCTTGGTTCATCTCCCGAGAACATTGAAACTCTTCTTAATCAGCTCGGTTACTCCATTTTTGGATATCGCGCGGCGAGGTGGGAGGAGCTCAGTCTGACTGGATTTTCGGGGCACGAAGACTTTCTCGCCTTGCCCAAGTCCGCCGCGGACCTTGTTAAGCGCGACCGACTTACGGGTTAACCTCGCCCGATCCGGCTGAAATGCAGGTGCCGGGCGTTACACCGTCGCGACCGACCCAACGGTTTGTCTCCAGGCATTCGTCCGAATACGGTTGTGGAATACGGAACAAAGGGAATTGAGGGGCGCGGGGCTGCGGCGGCCTGGAGAAAGTCCCGAGCCATTACGCCGTCACATTACTAAAGCGCAGCTTTTACAGAACCCGGCGAAGATGCCAGAAATATTTTCCCTAAATTCTGAAGACAGCGTCAAGTTTTCTCCACACCGTATGTTAGACTTTCGTCAAATCTGATTCAGGATTTTCTGTGAACCCAGCTTATTTCCCTCGTCCCATTTTGCGATTTATGCTTTGGCAATCTGTTTTTTTTATTCTCGCTTTCGTTCCAGCAGGCTGGACTCAGGGTTTAGCTGCGAGTCCAGGCAGCCAGAGCACAGTCCCAGGGACGCCAGAGCAAAAACGGCTGCCCGATTCCGGGAATGGGGGGTGGTCGCGCAAGCTGAGCATTGGTCCGGGAGACGAATTGGATGTTAGCGTTTACGGGGTACCAGATTTATCTCAGCATGCGCGAGTTGGCGTTTCTGGCGACGTTCATTTGTTACTGATTGGGCCAGTCCGCGTCGCTGGTCTCTCCACAGAGGAAGCGCAAGGGGTGATCGAGAAACAGCTCATTGCGGGCAGATTTATCAAGGACCCTCGCGTTTCCGTCTACGTCAAGGAATTTACCACCCAGTCCGTTTCTGTCGTGGGCGAAGTCAATAAGCCTGGCAACTATCCCGCATTGACCACTCGACGTTTGTACGACGCTTTTGAGGAAGCCGGCGGGCTCGCCCCCACAGCCGGCAAGGTTTCCATCAGCCATTCGGGGCAGCTAAACAATCCCATGATTGTGACGCCTTCCAACGATCCCATCAAGTCCGCGCAGGCGAATATTGAAATCATGCCGGGAGACACTATCACAGTGTCAAAAGCACCGATTGTTTACGTAATGGGAGAAGTAACAAGACCGGGCGGATATGTGCTGCCCGATGACTCGGCAGTCGAGGATTCCCCCCGCAGGCTGACGGTGATGCGGGTAATCGCACTCGCCTCGGGCCCGGTACACGGCGCAGCCTTAAATAAGAGCCGCATTATTCGGCGTACAACCGCTGGCCTGCAGGAACTACCCATTCCATTGAAACAAATTATGGCCGGAAAGTCGCCCGATCCGCCCTTGCAGGCGGAGGATATCTTGTACGTACCGGGTGGCAGGAGCGGCAGTTATTTAAATAGCGTTTTGACCACGTTAACAACGGCTGCAATTTACCGCTTCTAGGCCTAAGACAAAACCGTTGTGTTTAAAAATTGTTGATGGGCCGTAGTCAGTCCGGTCGAAGCCCGGGACGCCTGCTAAAGAGCGCGCGACCTTTTTGGTATGGATCAGCGGGGAGATCTATCCCTTTAAGAGCTCATACCAGATTGCTAATGTCAAACCAATCGTAAGCGCATATAAAAACACTATGAGTGCTTTCTTCCGAATGCGCTCAAGACGCTTCAGACGATGGGCACGGTGTCGCTTGCGTTTGCGACGCTCCAGCTCCCGAGTGGCCTCAGGAAACATTGCGATCTGTTTTGATGAAGACTCGAGCACGATTATTCACTTGCCGTGGTCAAGATCTAATTGCCAGCGAAATAACCAAACTAGTCGCCTTCCGGCGAGACTGGGTCGCAAGGAACGGCCTTAGATGACGTTAATATAACGCGGGTTATGCGGCAGGTCTAGATTTATCTAATCTCCTGAAATCCCGCTTACACTGCCCTGCAATCACGTCGGAATCCCCTGATGCTCATTCAGTAAAGCGTTCGATCGCGGACCGGAAGACTTCGTGCACCCTCGGCACCTGTGAAGCAGCCGAGAATCCTTCTTCTACGGTTTGGCGCCCCGCAAGGCCCATCTTCCTTCTTAGCTCGGCGGAGCGGAGGAGTAGCGCAAGCTTGGCTATCCACTCTTCTGCGTCGTTGGCCAGAAATCCGTTCTCTCCGTCGCGGATCAAATCTATGTTCATCCCTACCGGCGAACAGACCGCCGGAATCCCGAGGCCCATATACTGCAAAGCTTTACAGCCGCATTTTCCCCGGCTCCACGGATTATCTGGTAGGGGCATGATTCCAATGTCCACCGCCGCGAGATCTTGAACTTCCGTATTAGAACTCCAGGGAACAACTTCGACCTCCACCCCGTTGAGCTTATAATCGGACGGGCCAATAACCTTTAGACGAAACCGCTCGCGTCTCGCAAGTTCCAGGAGTGTCAGCCGAAGCAGATCAAGGTGTTGCACCGTGCTGTAACTTCCAGTCCACCCTATGACGGGTGAAGTGGCATCACGAACGGGCTGCAATCGGTAAGTTTCTGTATCAATCGTCGTGGGAATCACGGTCACGTTGCGATTGAACCTCCTGGCATATTCAGCCAAGTAGTTGTTGCCCACCATGACCTGAGATGCCAGCCGGCAAATCGTTCCAGTTTTACCCGGCGCCTTCAATAGGCTGAGCCATCCATTGGACGGACTTCGGTATGGAAGAAACACGGCATCATCGAAATCAAATACCAACGGTACATGCCTGATCTGTATGAGCCTCTCGAATATGGACGGACCGAGAAGAGAGGCCTCCCGAAACAAGTACACCAAGTCATAGGACGTTGATTGGCCGATAGTCGACAAGCGACGGAAGAAAGCCTGACTAATCCCAAAACCCTTTCTCAACCACCGATTTCTCGCATGGAGCACAGTGTTTAATTGTTCATCTTCAAACGGAGCGAACGTGATCTCGACACCCGAACGCTTCAATCCGGCCTGCCATTGCTCAATACGATAACGTTGGCCCGGTGAAGTGTCATAAACACTGGGGACCAAAGCGAGAACACGCATAATGGTAACCAATAAGAAATCAGAAAAAGCTGCACTTTGGAGTGAAGAGTTCCCTTATGAATCCGCCGTCTCTGACTGTCCACGGCGGCGCTTATCCACTCGGAGGTAAAGCCTATGGTACCTCGCGGTCCCAATCGCCCCCAAGTCGAAGTGTTGCCGGGCAACCGCTCGGCACCTTTGGCGCAGGCTGACGTCAGCGGCCAACTCGTCGAGAGCGCGCAGGGCGCGAATGTAAGGCTGGCGGCCAAACGTTTCAACTAGCACCCCTACTCGATTCGGGACGAGTAGTTCGTCGATATCTCCAATACCAGCGTTGCACAGCACAGGAAGCCCGCTGGCCAGAAACTCCGCGATTTTTGTTGGAGATGACGACAATTTTGAATATCCGGGCTTGATGAAACAGAACGCGAAGTCGGCTGCCGCGAGATTTTCTGGCACCTCATTCGGAAAGACTGCACCCACTCGATAATCTCCAGGCGCAAGGCCCAGTTGCCCCAAACGGCTCTTGAAGGACACCGCTTGGGTCACGCTCTGCGTGAGCACAAGAGCAAAGATGGTGGGATCGCGCTCATGTGCTAAAGCGATAAAATCCGCCATTTCCGAACTAAGATACCAGCCGCCCAAGGCTCCGACGTATGCCACCACGCGACGTCCATTCACATTCAGCTTCTTGCGAATTGAGTCTCTTAAGACGGGACTAGCCACCTCAAAGCGGTCCATATCAACGCAACAGGGTATGACTTCGATCGGTCGACCCAATGAGTCAGCCCTGGATCGGCCGGGAAACAAAATTTCGCGAGCACGATGAGTGAGAACCACAAACGCGTCCGCGGTCGCAAGAAGACGGCGCTCCACAACTTTCGTGATTCTGTACAATGCACCACGGGCCGGCCAAACACCCGCATCAATGTACTCTTCCGGCATGAATCCCCTGATATCGAATATCAGATTGGCCAGCCCAAGCATACGTGCCAGCAGCGCCATCGCAGTCGGCACGTGCCCACGAGCATGAATGACGTCAACACGATACTTCACGACTAAATAGCAGGACACTAAATTTCCTACCAAAATGTCGTAGATAGTGGCAGGAAGGGAAGGTTGCTTGTGATAACGAAGCCAGATCCAACGTATCCCCTGCTCCCGCAGGCTTTCGCCCCAGTGTTGGCGTTCGATTGAAGACCAAACTGGATTCTTGGGCTCAAACGTGAGAAGTGTCAGATCAATTCCAGCAGCAGCTAATTCTCGCAAATACGGGACAACCTGGCTCTGGACAAGAGGTTCGCGAAGGCCAAAGTAACAGATATAGAGTCCATTCATGCCCTGATTACTCACCCATAGAATGCTGGCATCGCTCCGAACGTTCCTAACTAAATCTGAGAGCATCACTGAGCGGCTAATGTCTATCGCCGCTATGCTTTAGCCTCAGACCCGACGTATTCTTCTTGTGCCAAACTGCACGTCCCCAACCAACGAACGTTGCGATATCGATCGCCGCCAGAATCGTACCCACGAGGACGAGTCGTGCCGGGTTCCACAACCAAGCGACACGCCGTGGTTCATCATAGTTCCAAATTGCCTTTGCAGCTCTGGAGACCGCAGCGAAGCCCAATACAAACAGCCAAAGGCGGCTATGCGCGGCGGCCAAGATCACAATCACCAGCGCCAAAAAATATTGTCGTGCGATGCCGTAATGCCAGTGTCGTTGGCGGCCAACCAGGACGTTATGGTAAGAGTAAAGCGCAAAGCGCATGAAGGTCGCCTTCAGCGTGGGCTGAAGTTGCCATCTCGCCACAGCGTGAGGCGCCCAGGCAATCCTACCAAGTTGTTGGCATCGCTCTATGAAGATCAGATCTTCGGCGGCACGGAGATCCGGGAATCCGCCAACCGCTTGCCACATATTGCGATGGAGCAGACAGGATGCGATAGACGGACCGCGCATGGGGCCGCCTGGCCTTTGGTGTTTCGGAGCCACGTAGGCGGCGGCAGCACATTGCTGGAAAAATGTTCCCGTCTGCGCTTCATACGCACCAAAGACCAGATTCACAGAAGGATCAAGTTCGACTTCCGCCGCAAGACGCTCCAGCCAGCCGGGCTCTAACCAAATACCTGCGTCCGTCAGTGCAATCCAATCGTTGGCTGCCGCCTCGATGCCAATATTTCTGCCCCGCCCGGGCGTGGCGTCTTGAGCTTCCAGCAGATGTAGAGAACAATTCTGTTGGGCGGCCTTTCGAAGAATCGTCAGGGTGTTATCCACACTGCCGCCGTCAACGAAGACGATTTCGCTTGCCTGCAAGGTCTGAAAGTGAATGCTCGTAAGCAAATCGGAAATTGTGGCGGCTTCATTTCGAACAGGAATCACTAGAGAAACACGTAAGTCCTTCGGCATGAGGTTGCGAGACACTCACCTGAAACCGGTTAGACCTAGTCGCGTATCGACGAGAAGGCAGCTGCTGTAATAAAGCCAATCTGCGTCTCATTCACGACCGGTCCGCTGGCGTCCATAAACTCTTGGTGCCACAACTCCAACATCAGAAGATTCCACAATTGAAAGCTGTGGTCTGCTCTCTCTGCTACGTGCTCTCGCACCATTTGACCGACCCGGTCTGGTTTGAAGTACCCTCGGTGCCTGGCCCGGTGCGATAACAAAGTATCCTCGAGTAACTCGCGCGAACTGCTCCGCAACCATTTAGCGATCGGCACGCCAAAACCCATTTTGCGCCGTTTTACGTTTTCCCTGGGGAGCAAGTCTGCAAAGGTCTTCTTTAAAAGATATTTCGATTGCCTACCGCGCAGCTTTAAATGCGCCGGCAGTTGGGCCGCAAACTCCATCACTACGTGATCCAGGAACGGAGAACGGGCTTCGAGACTGTTTGCCATCGAGGCGATATCCACTTTTGTAAGAAGGTCATAGGGAAGGTAGGACTTGATATCGACTGCCATGGCCGCGTCCACCGATTCCAGGTCGCCCACCTCTTTCCACAGATCTTTCATCCAGTGCCGCGCGTTCCTTGGACCAACAGCCTCCGCAAAACTCGGAGCGTAGAGCTGCCTTTTTGCAGCGGCAGTGAAATATGACACCCAGTTGCCATATCGCTCTGGCCTCTCTTCATGAGCGACCGAGAGAAATCGTTTTGCCCTCCGAACTCGGTTTTTCGGGTCAGCCGAGTCTGGCAACAATCTGGCTAGAGCGGCGGTTGCGGAGCCGAAAAAGCCAAGAGATGCAATCCTGTCCGCGATCCTGGTTGCGGCATACCTGTCGTACCCGGCAAAACTCTCGTCACCACCATCGCCATTTAGGGCGACGGTGACGCCTGACCTGGTTATTTGTGACACATAAAACGTCGGGATCGCCGATGAATCTGCATAGGGTTCCCCGTAGTGCCTAACCAGTTTCGGCAGAACTGCCAATTCGTCCGGCTTGACAATCAGCTCATTGTGATCTGTGCTCCAGCGCTCCGCAATTGCACGAGCGAACCTCAACTCGTTGTAATCATTGTCATCAAAACCAATTGAAAACGTCTTGACACGTGACCCCGAGACTTCTGCCATCAGTCCGACCACAATGCTAGAGTCGATCCCGCCGGACAAAAAGGCGCCTAACGGAACGTCGCTTATCAGTCGATACCGCACAGCTTCGGTCAGCTTCTCCCGCAGATGCTTCCCCGCTTCTGATTCCGTTATTGTGATCTTCGGTGAATACTGCAAATCCCAATAGCGTTCCACGCGCGTCTCGGTAACATCCAGACCAACATCTAACACGAGAAAGTGAGCCGGCGGCAGTTTCGAGACGTTCTTAAATCCCGTTAGCGGAGCCGGAACATAACCCCAGGATAGATACGAGTCAATAGCCTCTAAATCCACCTCTCGATGCACTTCCGGATTTTGCACCAAACCCTGCAATTCAGAGGCAAAAACAAAGCTCCTGCTGTTATTTGCGTAGTACAGCGGCTTCTTACCCACGCGGTCTCGAGCGAGGAATAACCGGCGCTTTTGCTGATCCCAAATCGCGAACGCAAACATGCCCCTGAGTCTTTTTAAGCACGCAGTGCCCCATTGCTCATAAGAGTGGACGATCACCTCGGTGTCAGTGTGAGAGTTGAATTTGTGACCGCAGCTCTCAAGCTCCGCCCGAAGCTGCTGAAAGTTGTAGATTTCACCGTTGAAGACAATCCAAACCGTCTGGTTTTCGTTGCTAAGCGGTTGTTTTCCCTTCGCAGAAAGATCAATGATGGCCAACCGGCGATGCCCCAGGGAGCACAAGCCATCCGACCACAGGCCGGAACCGTCCGGTCCACGATGGGACATAGCCTCGGTCATGGGCCGAATCATTCCAAGATCCGCGGATTGAGAAACTATTCCGGCGATGCCGCACATAAAATGGTGATCACGCTCGCCTCACGACGAAAAACTCAACCTAATCTCTAGCCACCGGTGACCGAGTCTGCAACTGGCTTAAAAAACGGGTTGCGCTCGTCCTCTAGCGCTTGGTCAGGCAAATCAGGTCTTGTCTTTGCGAAGACCAACTCATAATCCTCTATCCTAAGTTGTCTTACAGGCTGTGCTGGCACCCCGCCAATCAGCTGGTTATTCTCAATGACGCCCCGAGTGACTACTGCCCCGAGCCCCACTATGCAGCAGTCGCCGATGTGAACACCGGGGGCGATTCGCACCTCGGAGCCTACATAACAGAAATCGCCAATTACAACTGAACTTCCAGCCCGCCGATTGTGCGTCCAAATCGAAGAGTTCCTGCCCGCGATGGTCGTGCAACGTCCGATCGTGACCCGGTCAGTAAAATCAATACGATGTTCGGCCGTAATGACAGATCCATAACCGAGGATAAAAATCGATCGAGGCGCGTTGATGCAATCATTATCGGGTATGGCATTGATCGCATTTAAACGGAGCAGTTGACAGTAGTCCAGCAGTTCGATGCTCTCGCCTCCCCTGAAAATGTTGCACGGACCGATGTTTACGTGGGCGCCGATGCGGACATCGCCACATCGCAGGAAGAGAACGCCGTGCGAGATTGACGACTGGTCATCAATGGAAAGACGCAGACAGTCCAAAATTGCAAATCCGATCCGTACATTGCGGCCGATTCGATATCCGAATATCCAGCGGTAGACACACCTCTTTAACGGTCCGGGTAGAATTGCGGTCAGAAGCAACGTCGCCAATCGCAGCTTACGTTTCATCTTTAGCAGAAGCAGACCAGCAAGGGGTCGCTTGCGTGCTTACAGGTTTTCTTCCAGAAGCGACCCATCCAAAATTCGGGAACACGTTTTGCTCTTCCAATCCTGCCCTTTTGAGGAATTGCTCGACCTGTGCCCGGCTGTAGCGTCTCTCCAACGGAGCGGAGAGCCGATCGAACTGGTCGTTCACACAGGTTCGAAAAGGATAACGTGAATACTGCCTTAACGGAAGTCGATCGGCTATTTCAGAGAATATCGGAATGCGCTTAAGGGCGCGATATGGCCATACAAAGCAAGTCCAGACCAAAAAAGCGGCGACGTGAGAGAGCGGATAAAGCAGCCGGTGGGGAAGGCGAACTGTCAGCATTCGTACCACCGAAACTACTTTTAACAACAATCCTTTCAGCGGATGATCCGGTGCCCAGTACAAAAACATTCGAAATTCTCCACCTGGTTTCACGAACCTGAGCAGATACCGAAAAGCTCGTTCCGGATCAGGCAAATGATGCAACACGCCCATTGAATAAACCAGGTCAAAACTTTCCTCCCGGAACGGCAGATGGTTGAGATCCGCTTGAATGACGCGCGCTCCAGTTCCTTTCGTGTTCCGCGCCGCAACCTCCACCGCTTCGCTAATGTCGACGGCCCATACGTGCGCTCCATAACGGGAGGCATAGTAAGCGTGACGCCCAATGCCACAGCCCGCGTCCAGTATGGACTCGCCCCGAAAGGACTCCGCGACACGTGGGAACATGTAATCCCGGAAATTAGCCTCCCATTCTGGATACATTTCAGAAAAATGGGTCCATTCGAAACCGAAACTCTTCGCAGTCTTGCGCTGCATTGTCTGGTTGCGATCCCCAGCGCCGCCGCAACTGGAGGACAAACCAGAAGCCGCATTTGCTAGCATGCGCGGAATGCCGTTAACGATCGGAAATTTTTCGGAGCAGGGAAAGCAAACAAGCGCGCTTGGGGAATCGCTGGCTGGGAGCAAGACACCACTACACGCAGGACATACCAGATCCTTCCAAAGAGAAGCTAACGTTTGTTCTCGTCCTTGCATGTCTTGGGCGCGTGACAACATCGGCTTTCTCTACGGCTTGACCCGTCGTGAAAGTCAAAACTCCGATGAAGTCGACTTAAATTTCGGCAAGCTGCGATTCAACTAGCCCCTAGCGCTAACTCCGTCTCGGGCTCGGGCTCGGGGCTCAACTTAGGTTCGGCCGCTCGTACCCTACTCTTGGTGAAGAGCAAGCCGACGAGGAAATAGAGACAAGCCAAGGCGCTGATTACAAATGCAACTCGACAGAGAAGAAGGGGAGTGCTGAAACGCCAATTGTACATTCCGGCCTGAACGAATTTGCCTCGAAAAGGCCAGAATGAAAACCTGGGTCCGATTCGGGTGTAGAGCCACGGTTCCGGGTAAACAACTTCGCCGCGCGCGACTGAGTCCGATAGCAGATAAGAACCCTGTCGGAGGCGGCCCTCCCTGGTGAACAGACGAAGGACGCCCGGTGTCATTCTTAATTCCCTCGCTGAATTCGGCCGGAATGAACCCACCAGCCCGAGCTCGGTTGGGTCGACTGCTGTCCAGTCAGCCCCAGTCCAAACCTCAACCAGAGTATGCCCTCCCCTCCCCGATCGTGGACTGAAGGAAACCACCCGAGCAGGTATCCCGACCGACAACAAACTGGTTGCCAGCATGGCGCAGCGGTTCACGCAGTGCCCCGGCTGACCTAAGAGATGCGCCTCAAAGTCCGCGGCAGGATCGAATCTACGTTCAAGAAACTCGTGCTGTGGTCGTCCGGCCGGAAAGGCATGGTCGAATGCCCGAGAGAGGCACATTGCCGCGTGGGCCCCGGTCTTCCCCTTGCATGTTTCAAAAAAATAACGCCGAAATGGAGCCAGCTCTGGCGCGCTCGAAAATTTCTCTACATCCCATCGCAGCGGCCCAATGGAAAACCCGTGGCTGGGATCTGAGACCGCGATACCCACATCCGTATCTACCATGAGAAAACTGGCGTACGGCAAAGCTTTCATAACCGCGAGCACTGCCAATGCCAGGGCAAATGATAGAAACAGGCGAAGCCGTAGTCTACGGATCTTTGCGCGCGGGCTGTTCATCTTCCCCTAATCCAAGATTGGCATCGCGAGAGGTCTTCGGAGCTGGAAGTCGTGACAGACCGCAATAGCCTCTTTCATCGGAACATACAAGATAAAATCTTGCCGGTCAACTGCGACTTCAGAATCCAATCCATGAAGCAGACAAATTTTGCTTCACTGAGCCCGCGAGCTGTAAATGGCTCGCTTCCTTGCTAAACTCAAACCGCACATCATGCTGTCAACACTGAGAAATGTCGCTCGCGATCTGCTTTACAGTGGGGTTGAGATTGCTCATCCCTACGCTGTTGTTAGCCTCGGTGGCGAGCCCTTTAAAGTCCCCTTTCGCTGGAGAAAATGGTTTTGCGATGGCTATGAACAGCCGACGTTCGACTTTATTCGAGATCACTGTAAGGCGGGAGCGACGCTTATCGACATTGGGGCGCATTTTGGAATTTTTACGGTGTGTGCGTTGCGCAAAGTTGGCCCTTCGGGGAGTGTAATAGGCTTTGAACCATGCTCCGCCACTCGATCGGTACTCTTGAAGACCCTTGAACTCAATGGATTCAGCGGTATTCCCGAGATCCGGGACGAGGCTGTTTCCAACGTGTCAGGCCACGGCGTATTTTTTGCGAGTGCGATTGCGGGGGATGCGGCCAATTCTCTAATTGGCAATGTTCAGCACCCGACCAAGTCTGAGGTTCGGACCGTGCGTCTGGACGATATCGATTTTCCGCGAGTCGACGCCATCAAAATCGACGCTGAAGGAGCAGAACTTCAAATATTGGATGGCGCTCGTGCGCTAATCATGAAACACAGACCTGCAGTGTTGTTGAGTGTTCATCCGATGCAAATCGCCAAGTCGGGGAGGTCGCTTGATGACCTTTGGGACATGCTCGCGTCTCTGAAACTAATGCCCTATCTTAATCATCAGCCTGTTTCCTCAGCATGGTTCCGCAGCCAGACAGATCTGTTCGACGTTTGCTTGAAAGCCTGTGCTTAGATCTGGATTAGGCGACGCGACCGGCGTAGAAATAACGGTTGCCCCAATTTTTCGGATTCAAAGCTGACAAACCGACCGACAGGCGGCGCATAGCGAAGAGTGCCGCTGGCTTTGGGCGCACGATGTTCCGTAGCGTTAGTTTGCTTGGCGCTGGCCAATCGACCTCATGCAGTGAATATTCCAGTTCTGACAAACCAAACCGCTGAAAGAGCAGACGCTGCCCTTTGCTGGTGGCCATCATTACGTGGTACGGAGCCATCTCGGTTCGCTGCCAGGGTCGCAAGCGCCGGCTGAAAGCGCAGCAGGAGGCAAAAAAATTAAAGTTTGCCTCCAAGGGCCCCTGCGCCAATAGTACCCCTCCCGGTTTAATCAGGCGGAGAACTCTGGGCAGCTGATTCTCCATTTCGGTCAAATGCTCTAGTACATCTCCGAGATGAAGAACATCTGCAATGTGTTGGTAAGAAGAGTCTGCAGTCTCCGCAGGCAGGACACGAAATCCCGTGCGTTGCTCAGTCGCGCGAGCTACCGCCCTGTCGAGTTCTATTCCCATAGGTTGCCAGCCGGCTTTCGCCGCTTCTTGGAGGAGAGCGCCAGCGCCGCAGCCGTAATCCACGAACGTTCCGGTTCCCTGGTTTCGAAGCCACTCTACGCATTTATGCGGTTCTTTCGGGTCTTCGATGTTGCTATTTGTGACGCCAGAGAAGGCCAACTCGTAGCCGGGGCCATACATTTGTTGGAGCATTCCAGGCTTAGGCATGGGCTTGCAGTAGAGAGACTCGCAACCCACACACTCGACGTATCGGAATTCAATTCCCCTATAGGCACAGTTGAACGCTGATTTTCGGTACCTCTCACATGCACAAAGGGGGCACGCCATGGGAAAGTCCTAACCTCGGGGCTACGAAATTAAGCTATCGACTGATAACATCTGATGTGCGCTTCCGCAACGCGGGGTGCGGACATAGATTTCAAAATGCGGGACTTTCCCTGCGCGGCGCGGCGATTAGCGACTTCAAGATCGGCGAGAACCAGGCGTAGAGAGTCAACCAATGCCTGCGAATTCGCCGGCGGTATTATTTCCCCATACCCATCCACTATGTCACGGACACCCGAGACATCGCTCGCAACGATTGGCTTGCTCAGAGCCATCGCTTCGATGAGCGCCGAGGGCAGTGCTTCCTGTAAAGACGGATGGACCACAACATCGGCAGCGGCTAAGATCGTCAAAACGTCGTCCCGCCAACCTAGAAACCTGATGGACTGCCCAATCCTCAACCTGTGAGCGCTTTCCTCCAGCGACTTGCGCTCGGGTCCTTCCCCTAACAGGTAACAGGTAACATTCAGCTGTTGCTTTTTCAACGTAGCCAAAGCTTCGAAGAGATAGATGTGTCCCTTCTCGGGGTGCAAGCGCGAAACGCACACCAAGTCATGTGTTTGCCCCATACCAAGTTCATGTTTGACCTCGGCAACCTTGCTCTCCGTTACCGATTGGAACCGGCGAAAGTCCTGCCCATAGGGTATGAGTGACACCTTTGACGCGCGGACTTTCTCTCGCCGTAGCAAAATGCGCTGCACCTCCGTGGAAGGGGCAATGATATGGTCGGCCATCGCGCTGCAGTATCGCTCCAGCTGCAGATATGCCCGTTGTTTGAGCGGATTTTCGATCCTGTAAAGCGCGTCGGAATGATGCCGGGTAAATATTGCGGCCTTTCCCAACAGCTTGGCCGTACTGACCCCGATCAACGTAGGCTCGAAGAGATGGGTATGGACTACATCGACACTATGTCGGCGAATGATCTGCGCCAGGCGACGACACGCATGGGCAGCTCTGCGTCGCTGGGCGCAATCCAGACAATACACACATATACCGCGCTTTCTCAGCTCCGCGGCAAAATTACCTTCACCCGTCAGCGTCACCACGGTGAATTCGACCGCCCTACGGTCGCTGTAATCCACCAGATTGTTCAAGAAATGATTTGTCTTTTCAAGCGATGTAAGATGTAACACTTGA
>JBBSFW010000075.1:0-18581 GCA_038254805.1 Terriglobales bacterium | reverse complement strand
CCAAAAAACGGCAAGCTTGGAAAACGCAGAACAACGCGTTTCCCACTTTCCCACAGCGCCCACGACTGCTGCTGTTTTAGAAACAAAGCAAGTCCAAAACGTCGTATGATCCGGTGCGCGGAAATTGGGGGCAGGTCAGTCCCAATCAGGGTAGCCTCGTGGGAAATAGTCCGGCCATGCTTCGCATGGGGTGTAGAGGGGACACGTCACCCCGTTTTCGGGTGCTGCGCGCGAGCGGCGGGTTCGCGGGCGCGAATCTGTTGAATCGAGAGCAGCTGCAGAAAAAACCCTTCTGCCGGTTGCCGCAGAGCGCCCGGCGGGCTGGCCCACCCTTTAGGTCACTAACACTTGAGGCTGCCCCACCCCTTCGACTGCGCTCAGGGCAGGCTCTTCGCGGTGTTCGAAAGGTGGGATACAACCAACTTCAATTCAGGGGAATACGTCTTGGACCGCATCTCCCCTCCGCGCCAGCTTAAGCCCCACATCAGCTAATGGCGCGGCGGGCAAACCTGTTGAACTTCATCCGCAGCTCACGGTCCCGCCGGAAGCTCCGCTTTCTTGCTCTTCTGTTGACGCGCCAGCAGCCATGCTCCGAGCGCCACCACTACCCCCAACAGCACCCAATGGAAATGATGGGTAAAAAATATTCGCAGGGTATGCACCACGCCCGGACCGAACTTTACCACCAGGATTCCGAGCGCCAGAAACCGCACCGTTCGTCCCAGGAAGATTGCAACCAGGAAGTGGCTGAGGCTCATTTCCGTGACCGCCGCGGCCAGAGCGAACAGCTTGAACGGTGTCGGCGGTGGCAGCATCGCCGGGAACATCAGGCTCCAGAAGGGATGCTTTTCAAAGGTAGCGTGCAGTTTTTCGAAGCGCGCCGCCGGCACTCGTTTGCGCAAGAGTTCTTCGCCGCCTTTGTATCCGATGGCGTAGACCGCCAGGCTGCCCAGCGCAGAACCCGCGGCTGCCATCAGCACGTATAACAGCAGCCCCCTATGATTCTGGGCGACGTATCCGCCTACCACGACGTCCAGGGGAAGACCGACGGCTGCACCGTCCAGCGCGGCCACTGCAAACACTCCCCAAGCCCCCAAAGGCTGCAAAATCGCCCACAGGAATCCGGTATAGCGGGCAAGGATATGTTTGACGGCGTTCAAGAGACTTGATAAGAGTCTACGCGAAACCCAATTGCGGGCCGAATCTCCGGCTGTCAGTTCGACATATGCTCGGTTCTTCCCGCTAGGATCTGGATGGTATGCGGGAGCACGTCAATGACCGCCTGCAGGGATTCCACCGCGCCGGAAGGGCTGCCGGGCAAGTTCAGGACAACGGATGTACCGCAAACCCCGCATAGCCCGCGGCTCAGGACGGCGAACAGCGTCTTCTTCTCCCCTTCCCGCCGCATTCTTTCTGAAATTCCATCCAGCATCCTGCCGCAAACCGAGCGCGTGGCCTCCGGGGTCACATCGCGCGCGGAAATCCCCGTGCCTCCGGTGGTGACCACCAGCCGGGCTTTGCGGGCGAGATCGACAATTGCTTTCTGGATGGCGCCGTGGTCATCGGCAACAATGCGAGTTTCGACAATCGAAAATTGATGTTCCTGCAGCGAGTGGGAGACGGCTGGGCCGGAGAGGTCACTGCGCTCGCCGCGCGCGCAGGAGTCGCTAATGGTCAGCACTGCCGCGCGAAAGGTCTCAGGAGTCGAGGAGGACATCCTCTTCCTCCTCGCTCTGTCCGCCGCTGTCTCGCCGCGACTCGTCCAGCAGCCGCAGCCCTTCCATCAGCAGTCCCTGCGTATTCAAGCTGGTGGATTGCTGCCGGGTTGTGCCTTCGAAGTTGATCTGAAAATTGCCGCCCGTCCAGCTCAGAACTTTGAATACCGCCGCATCGCCTTTCAAGGAACCGTAAACCGCATGCGGCACCTGGCCGTCCTTGAAGTACATCTCGCATTTCTCGTTGTCTTTGGTGAGGCTGAGCAAGCAGCTCTTGCGGCCCATCTCCAGTGACTGCACCAGGTCGATCACGTTCATCTGCGCCAGGCTTCCGCGCACCACCCCGTCGGAAGAAGATGACTTCGCCATTTTTTCCAGGGCGATCTTGTCAATCAGCCGCTTGATTTTCTGCACGGCCTCTCTCAGGAAGAAAGGTTTTTCGATGAAGTCATCGGCAGGATGGTCCTGCACCGAAAGTTTTTCGGAAATATCAGATTTTGTCGCCAGCAATACCACGGCAATTCCCGAGGTGCTCGACCTGCTCTTGAGTTTCTCGACCAGTTGACGCCCGTCCATCCCGGGCATTCGATAATCGCTGATCAGCAGGTCGGGGGCTTCATCCACGGCTTTCAGCAAAGCGTCGGCGCCGTCTCCCGCCGTACTGACCTGGGCCAGTGGCGCGAGTACGTCGCGCAGCATGTCCAGTACCATCGGATTGTCATCCACCAACAGAATTTTTACATTGCTCTGCATTATTACTTCTTGCGAACGTAATCGCCGCTCTTGCCGCCAGATTTGCGCTCCAGCAGAATTTCGCGAATTTCAATTCCCTTGTCGAGGGCCTTGCACATATCGTAAACCGTGAGCGCAGCTACGCTGACCGCAACCAGCGCCTCCATTTCCACGCCGGTTTCAGCCGTGGTCTTCACACTGGAAGAGATGGCGATCCCATTTTCGCACTCGCTTAATTCGACATCAATGTGGGAGAGCGGCAGCGGATGGCAAAGAGGAATCAACTCCGCCGTCTTCTTGGCCGCCATGATGCCCGCGACGCGCGCGATCTCCAGGGGATTCCCTTTGGGATTCCGGGAGAGTGACTCCAGCACGAGGGGCTCCATGGCCACAAATGCGGTGGCCCCCGCTTCGCGGGCACTGGCAAGCTTGCTGGAAACATCCACCATGCGGGCGCGGCCGGACCCATCGTAATGTGAAAGCTTCGGCATGAACTTGCGGTTCCGCGAGTTCATCTTAGCAGCACGGGCACCCATTCTCCGGCCTCGAGACGATCCCGGTCCCGAGGTATAACCACGTAGCAGTTGGCGCGCGCTACCGCCGCAATGTCACCCGATCCCTCCCACTTCACCAGTTCTACCTCTGAGTTCTCAAATTCACCCGAAAGCAGCCCTGGCAGGAACCGCTTCAACCCTGTTTTGGTGCGGATTTCAGATTTCAGTTTCGAGTGGAGGAAGGCCAGCTTTTGTGCGCGCATACCCGCCAGAGCTGCAATCACTGGCCGCGCGAACAGTTCAAACGTGACCATGGTGGAAATCGGGTTGCCGGGCAGGCCGAAAAAATACTTGCCTGATTCGGCTGCGAACGCTCGTCCGAAAACGATCGGCCTTCCCGGCTGAATCTGCGCGCCGGTGAACAAAAATTCGGCATTCATCTCCCCCAGCGCCTGCTCCACCAGATCATATTTCCCCATGGATACGCCGCCCGCGATCAGCAAAAGGTCCGCATCCAGTCCCTCGATCAGCAGCTCGCGCAAACGCCCCAGCTCGTCCGGCGCAATCGGCAGCAGAACCGGCTCCCCTCCCGCGGCCTGGATCTGCGCAGCCAGGGAATAGGTATTGGAATTACGAATCTGATTTCGCCCCGGAGGAACATCAACATCCACCACTTCGTCGCCGGTAGAGAGCACGGCGACGCGAGGCTTGGCATGCACCACCACCCGCGAACGCCCCACTGATGCCGCCATAGCAATTTCGGCATAACCCAGAGTTGAGCCGGAGGCAAGCAACAGCTCCCCGCGTTTGGCTTCCGCACCCGCGGGAACAATGTTTTCACCTGCGGAAACACTCCGCGCAACCTGCACGCGCCCGCCTTCAGGGGACGTATGCTCGACCATGACCACCGCGTCTGCTCCGGCCGGAACTGCCGCGCCCGTCATGATGGCAACCGCCTCACCCGGTTCCATGGCAAAAGTTTGCGCGCTGCCTGCCCTTATCTCGCCAACTATTTCCAGACTGGTGGGCAGGTTTTCCAGGTCACTGGCGTGGACTGCGTATCCATCCCGTGTCGCTCGCGGGAAGGCCGGAAAGTCCCGGTCGGCATGGATCGCTTCCGCCAACACACGCCCGCTTGCGTCGAGCAATCCGAGCAGTTCCCGCCCTCGGGGATGCAACTGCGCGGCATGACTCTCCACAACTTGGCGGGCGTCTTCAAAGCTGAGGACACTCGAGCGCTCCGGATGGGCCGCCATGCCGAAATAATAGGAGGGATGTTCCTGAAAAGCGAATTCGTTTATTCCGGAGGGAGGCCAAGTTTCTTCGACAACTGGCGCCGGTTGATGGCATGGGCGAGAGCAGACTCCGTGCTGATGGTCCCTTCGCGGGCCAGCTTTTCAATATCGCGGTCGAGAGGGTGCTGGGCGGAAGAGCTGCTGGCTCCCGATTTATCCGTCCGCATTCTGAGCACATTTTCCAACGCTTCTGCGGTGAGTACTTCAAAAACGGCCGCCCGCCCAGCGTCATTCTTCCTTGGGATCAGCCGCTGCGATACCACGCACCGCAGCATCCTGCCCAGCCGTTCCTGAACTGCGGCCTTTTCGACGGCCGGAAAGGTTCCCGCGAAACGCTCGACCGTCTGTTGGGCGTCCAGCGTATTCACAGTTGAGAGCACCAGGTGACCGGTTTCAGCCGCTTCGAGCGCCAGCTCCATCGTTTCCCGGTCTTTCAGCTCTCCCACGGCAATCACATTGGGGACCTGCCGCAGAGCTGCGCGCATGGCAAGCGCGATGCTGGGGGTGTCGCTATGCAACTCCCGCTGGTGCACCGTCGCCTGCTTGTGGTTGTGCAGAAACTCGATTGGATCTTCAATAGTAATGATGTGACAGGTCTCCCTCTCGTTGATGCAATCAATCAGTGCCGCCAGCGTGGAGGTTTTGCCTGATCCGCGCGGTCCCGTAATCAGCACCAGGCCATCGCGCAGCCCCGCCACTTCGCGCAGCTGACTGGGCATACCCAGGTTTTCGAAAGTGGGGACAGTAGTTGGGATCACCCGCATGACCACGGCACAGCTGCCCCTCTGAATAAAAATGTTTACCCGGAATCGCGCCAGGTGCGCAATCGCGTAGGAAACATCGCAATAGCCTTGCTCCCGAAGCAGGCTGACCGCCGCCTTGTTGTTTCCAATCAGGTCGGAGGCAATCCGGCGGGTATCGTCGGCCGTCAATACTGCTGCTCCCGCTATGGCCACCGGCACGAACTCCCCATTCACCTGCACTTGAAATTTCCGGCCTGGGGAAAAAATCAAATCGCTTACATCAGAAGTGGCCCGCAGCAGTGCCGCAAGCAACTCATCCGTTCCCGCGCCGGCGGAAACGTGATCGAGCGGATTTTGAAGCGCAGCCGTGCCGGTCGCGGCCATTGATGCCTTTCGGAAGAGTGTTCCAGCTCAACTCTAGCGAAATTGGCAGCACGCTCCTAGAAAGAACAGCTTGTTCATGGTCCTTCGTAACCCGCTGACAAGAATCCGGTTTGTCCGCCAGCAAAAGAAAAAGGCGGCCGCAGCCGCCCTGGGTTTTCTGAATACGCCTACTTCTTTTTTGGTGGCGCCCCTTTTTTCCCGTAGCTGGTCTGAACGGTCGCATTGAGCGCCGCCAGCATCTGCTTGGCCTCATCTGCATGTGGCCCAGTCGGCTGCAACTCGATATATTTCTGATAGAGTTCAGCCGTCCCCTCGGGCACCACAATTTTGCCTGCAGTATCCGTGGACGCCATTCCCATGTAGTTTTGCGCCTTCCAGAAGTATGAATCTGCCCGGCCCGGTTCGGCTGCAATGGACTTATCGAACGCCTCGACCGCCTGCTTCCTAAGGTTGACGTCATTGCTCGCATTATTATTGGTGAGTACGGCCCCGAGATTGTAGTAGTACTGGCCCGCGTGCGGCGGATCGAGCTCGGCCGCCTGCTTGTATGCCTTGACCGCCTCTTCGCTTTTTCCTACCCGCGCCGCCGCATTTGCCAGATTGTCGTAATAAGCAGCCATGCGCGCATTGTCGGGCGGCCCTTGATTTGCCTGCTTCGGCGGGGCTCCGGGAGTGCCCGCGGCATCGCTCTTGGCTGCATTGGTCCTCAACTCCACCGCCTTTTGCAGATCGTTGTAGGCTTCGGCGTTGCGCTTGATCTTCTCGGCGGGGTCAGTCTGCTTCTTTGCCGAATCCAAATATGTTTGTCCCAGCCGGAACCACAGTAGGTCCTCATTCGGTCCCATCTGGGTGGCTTCATTCAAAGCCGCTATCGCAGTATCGTAGTCGCCCGCCTGGGAGGCGGCGGTGGCGGCCTTTAACTTCTCGTTGATGGCTTTGATGTTAGAGTTGTACTTCTCAGCCGCGGCCTGCTGTTCCTGCATTTGCTTGACTTGCTCAGGCGTGATGCCCTTCTGCTTGGCGGTGTCCTGGACGGCTTGCTGCTGCTCCTGCTTCAGATCGAAATCCAGCGTGACCTCGTTTACCGAAACCGGATAATCTTTCTGAGTGTCCAGCACCTTGCCATCTTTACTGACGGTGATGGTGTATTTCCCCGGCTCAATGCCGAGGGAAAAATATTCGCCCTTCTTGTTGGTCTTCAGGTTATAAGTACGGCCATTGTCATTGTTGTGCCATACCAGCTGCGCCTCAGGCAGTACATTGCCCTGCGCGTCCTTCACCACCCCCTTGACTGTTCCGGTCTGGGCGAGCGCTGGGGTCGCGACAAGAACTGAACAGATTGCAAGCAGCATCACAAAAACCAACTTGCGTTTCATGAGAGCCTCCCGGCTGGACCGCGTAGATTAACAGCAAACAGCCGCCAATTCAGACTGATTGTGCTACTGGAGCATAAAGAAGCGGATCGACGGCTCCCGCCTCGTGAAATGCTCTCAGCCGCAACACGCAACTATCGCAAACTCCGCAGGCGCGGTCTTCGCGGCTGTAACAAGACCACGTTAAATCCAGCGGCGCATTCAATTCAAGGCCGAGGCGAACAATTTCAGCCTTCCGCATGGCAATCAGCGGCGTCACCACTTCGATGCTGCCTTCCCTCGTCCCGGCTTGTATAACTTTGTTGAAAGCCTGGTAATACGCGGGCCGGCAGTCGGGGTAGCCTGAACTGTCCTGCTCTACCGCGCCAATAAATATCTTAGATGCGCCCAACACTTCTGCCCAGCTGACCGCCACGGATAGGAAGTGGGCATTGCGAAACGGCACGTAAGTGATTGGAATCTCGCGCCCACCCTGCTGAGACTCTGGAACCTGCATTGAATGATCGGTGAGCGCCGATCCACCAATCAGCTTCAAAGCTTCATTTCGCACCACCAGCCTTTGCGCAATTCCAACCCGCTCGCAGATCGCCTCAAACGATCGCCGCTCCCGGTCTTCGGTGCGCTGGCCATAGCTGATGTGCACGGCTGCCACGTCATAGTCTCGCGCTCCGAGCGCCGCGCATACGCACGAATCCATGCCTCCGCTGAGCAGCACCACGGCGCGGGATTTGAGGCTTCTAAGAACCATGCGGCCAAATATTTCAGATTTTGCAGATTCCAGCTTGATCCTCAACCGTAAAAGCCTGAAATTTTCTTCCCTAAACGCCTTTCATCGCCGGATCCCAGATCAACTTATGAATCTGCAATCCCAGCCTCGCGGGAATGTTATCCTCCAGCATCCACTCTGCCAGCGCCTGAGGGTTGAGCAGGCAATTGGATGCATCCCTCGCCCCAGACGCCTGCTTGCGAAACGCGGGAGAGAAAATCACCGCGTTTACCCTTCTGGCCAGATCATGAGTTGCCACAAACGCTCGCGCAAATTCGTAGTCGCTGCGGCTGCTGATCACCAACTTGATTTCGTCGTGCGGTTGCAGCAATTCCAGGTTCTCGATGCGAAACGTCTCGCCCTCGCCCGAGTCCGGACACTTCACGTCCACAATCTTCACCACCCGTGAGGGCACATGCTCCAGCCCCCGCTCTCCGCTCGTCTCCAGCAATACCTTATAACCGGAATCCAGCAGCCGCTGCATAAGGGGAATCACTTCTCGCTCCTGCAGCATCGGCTCCCCGCCGGTAATTTCCACCAGTCCGCCACCCAGACTGCCGGCCGGACTAAGGTGCTCAACCTCATCCATTACCTGCTCGGCCGCCATCTTCTTCCCGCCGTAGAAGCTGTACTCGGTATCGCACCACGAGCACCGCAGGTTGCACCCAGTCAGACGCACGAATACGCACGGCAGCCCCGCGTATGTGGATTCCCCTTGCAGCGATTTATAGATTTCGGTCACGTGCACGTTGCCAGCCACCCGCTTCCAGTACCCAGTTCCTACACTTCACTCTGCTTCGATATGGACGAAATAAGTCCATTCAACACCCGTCCCAGCTCTGCGCAGGATTGCAGCAAGCTCTGCGTTTCCTCGCGCCTCGCAGATACCTCAAATTTTCACCAGACTTGGAGTTGGGTTTCTAGTTCCATCAGTGAACCTTGTGCTTGCCCCAGAAAATGCCTGAACTCTCTCTTCGAAAGTCGGCCTTGCCCCTCAGCGATGTTGCTCGGAATCGAAACCGCAGCGCGGCGCGCTTGGGCCATTAGGCCAAATAGCTCATCCTTTGGGAGTTTTGCAGTCGCCCGGTAGGTCCACAGTCACCAAATCCATCGCCTTTTGCCAAACCACCAGGATCGCCCCACGAGGTACCTCCCGAAAGCATCGGCAAGTCGCTGGCAACCGCTCACCGGCGCCTGGCAACTGGTACTGGCAACTGCTACTCGCTGTATTTCGCCGTCGTCGAATCCGTCTCAAACACGGTCACATCCTTCACCAGCACTCGCCCACTCGTGATCTCCCGCAACCGGCCGTTGGTCTCGTCGTAAAAATACTTGGCCAGGTTCTCTGCCGACGGATTCAACTCGGTAAAAGGCGCGATGTCATTGATCATCTGATGGTCCAGCCGGTCGGTAACGTGCTTCATCACTTCGCGCAAGTCTTTGAAATCCAGCAGCAGCCCGGCTTTGTCCAGTTCGTGGCCAGCCAGTGTTACCCGCACCTTGTAGTTGTGCCCATGCGGGTTTTCACACTTCCCCTTGTAATTACGCAGGTAGTGCCCCGCAGCAAACGAATCTTCAACCGTGACTTCGAACATGAACCCTCGTTATCGGCAGCGATCCAGACCTTTATTGTACTGAGAAAAAAGATGATGATCGGCGTGGCCACCCTTCGGCCGTTCGGCAAAAACTCCCTGCCCTTACCTATTTGTAAGGAAGTTGCACTATAGTAAGATACCTTTTATGGCAACAGCTACCGTCACGTCTAAAGGACAGATTACAATTCCGGCGCAAGTACGGGCGGAACTTGGGATAAGTGCGGGCGACCGCATCGAGTTTGTCGAGATTCGCCGGGGACAATTTGCCATTGTGCCCGCCACACGGTCAGTGAAAGATCTGAAAGGCTTGTTCCGAGGCAGGCGAAGCAAACCGGTCTCTATTGAACAAATGAATGCAGCCATCGCTAAGCGCGCTTCCCAATCCCGATGATCGGTCTCGATACCAATGTCTTGGTCCGTTATCTGGTGCATGATGATCCAGGACAAACTGCAATTGCAAATGAGTTAATGGATTCCCTGACTCCTGCGGCCCCGGGATTCCTTTCTACGGTGGTGGTTGTTGAATTAATTTGGGTCTTGGAGACCTTCTATCGCTCTTCACAATCGGAAATTACTGAGACCCTGGACACGTTATTGCGCAGTAAGGATCTGATTATCGAACGCGCGGACATAGTGTGGCAGGCGCTTAACAATTTCAAAGCAAGTGGCTGCGATTTCTCGGATTGCCTGATCGAGCGCTCTGGGCACGCCGCGGGCTGCGAGCAGACGATTACCTTCGACCGCCGCGCTGCCGGTGCAGCGGGGATGAAGCTCCTTCAGTGATAGCGCGCCGCCATACTGCGGTGCGTCAAGATCCCACCCCGAACCAACCCTCCACCATTCCCAAATCCGTAGTCCGGCGGTAATTCGGCAGACTTTCAACAAAAACGCGCCCGTATTGTTTCTTCAGAATACGGTTATCCAGCAGCGCCAGCAGCCCGCGATCGTGCAGGGACCGGATCAGCCGCCCAAATCCCTGCTTGAGCGTAATCACCGCCGCCGGTACCTGATACTCAAAAAACGCGTTTCCGCCTTCGGCATCAATGGCCTTCACCCGTGCAGCAACCACGGGGTCGGATGGCACCGCAAACGGCAACCGGTCAATGATCACGCAGCTCAGCTGCTCACCCTGCACATCCACGCCCTGCCAGAAAGAAGCGGTCGCAAACAGCACGCAGTTCGGCGTCAGGCGGAATTCCTCCAACAGAGCATTCTTGGGCGCGTCACCCTGCAGCAGCATGGGAAACCCCACTTCGCCAAGCAGCCGCTGATAAACGTCCCGCATCTGCGCGTAGCTGGTGAAAAGCACAAACGCCCGCCCCCTCGTAATCTCCAGCAGCCGCCGGATCCGCTCCGCCGCCCTGGCTGCGAACTGCGGAGTGCGTGGATCGGGCAGGTCCGGAGGCACATACAGAAGTGCCTGGTTCGGATAATCGAAGTGGGACGCCAGCACCAGCTCGCGCGCATGCTCAATTCCCAGCCGCCGGCGTATGTATTCAAACCCGCCTCCCACCGCCAGCGTCGCCGACGTCAGTACCGAACTCTCCAGCTTTGACCACAGGCATTCCCGCAGCACCGGTCCGACATCGATGGGCGTGGCCTGGATCGACACATTCAACTTTTCCCGCCCCGTGCGCCTGCGCTCGATCCAGAAAACCGTGTTGCGGTCCTCCGACTCCATCAGAAAATTAAGCTGCACTTGAAGCTCCTCAGCGCGACGCGCAAAGGTGAAGACTTCCTCCGGCTTCGAGGGGAGGTTTTCAATTTCTGAATTCAGGCGGGTCAGCGTCTGCTGCAACCTCAAAAATTCGTCGCCGTTTTCCTCCATGAACTCGCGCCGGTTCTCAAATGCGAACCGCCCATCCCCCTCCGGGAGCAGGGCAAAGAAAAATCCCGAGCGCTCGCGTAAGCTCTTGATCGCCCCGGAAAGCCCGGCCGTGTACATCCGGTTCCGTTGCAACGAGGCTTCCACATCACGGCAAAGTTCTTCGAATCGCGCCGCGCTGACCGAAATTCCGAAGTAGCTTCCGGCCACATCTTCCAGTTCATGCGCTTCGTCGAAAACGATGGCGCCAGCTTCCGGCAGGATTCCCGCATCTGGCGCGCCATCCGCCTGCTGCTTGATGGCGAGGTCAGCAAAAAACAAATGGTGGTTGACGATGATGATGTCGCTCTCCGCCGCCCGCCGGTGCATCTCGGTGATGAAACACTTGTCCCAGGCGCTGCACTTCTGGCCGAGGCAAGTATCGGCGCGCGCATCCACCTTGTGCCATAGCGCGCTTGCCTCAGGCAAAGACGCCAGCTCCGACCGGTCGCCGCTGTGCGTAGCCTGCTCCCAGGCCGCGATCTCACGGTAGTGCTCGATTTCTTCCAGCCCGCTGAGCGCGGGCTGTCCCGTCAGATCGTAAAGCTTCTTGCGGCACAAATAATTATTGCGTCCCTTCATGTAACACACGCTCAGCTTCCGGTCGCCATCGGGAAACAGCGCCTGCTCCAGGAACGGAATGTCTTTGTGAAAGAGCTGCTCCTGCAGATTCTTGGTTCCCGTCGAAATAATCACGCGCTTGCCCGAACGGATGACCGGCATCAGGTAAGCCAGCGTCTTGCCGGTACCGGTTCCGGCTTCAACGATGAGCTGCCGCCGTTCTTCGAGCGCCAGCTCAACCGCTTGCGCCATCTGCAACTGCCCGCGCCGGAATTCATACGCCGGATGCGTCCGCGAGAGCAGCCCTCCAGGACCGAAAAATTGATGCAGCGAAGGGCCAGCTTTCGATACGGCCGAGGCAGACTGAGAAGTCGAAGGCACAGAGCCTCTATAATAGCCGCGCCAATAAAATCAGCACAGACCATATAGAAACCGGCGAATAGCGGCGCCCCTAAGATCAGCAAAGGCCATATGGGGATGGGCGAATAGCTGAATGTGGGGGCGGGCGAATAGTTGCTCCCACGAAAATCAGCACAGCTTAATGTAGAAATGGGCGAATAGCCGCGCCATTAAAATCAGCACAGACCATGTGGGGACGGGCGCCCTCGCCCGTCCAGTCGAGCAAAGCTCGACAAGATCACGCAATGCCAAAAACTCCCCTCATCGCCATCGTCGGCCGACCCAACGTCGGCAAGTCCACACTCTTTAACCGTCTCGTGGGCTCCCGCCGCGCCATCGTTGGCGACGAGCCCGGCATCACCCGCGACCGCCTCTACGGAGAATCGCACTGGCGCGGCCACGACCTGCGGGTCGTGGATACCGGCGGCATCCTTCCCGAAGACAAAGATTTCATCCCCGCTGAAATTTTCCGCCAGGCCCGCGTTGCGCTGGATGAAGCCGCCGCCATCGTCATGGTCGTGGACGCCCGCACCGAACTCGCCGCTCCCGATCTCGAACTGGCGCGCCTGCTGCAGCGCACCGGCAAGCCGCTTTTCCTTGCCGTAAACAAAATCGATTCGGACAAGCAGGAATCGCTGACGGATGATTTCCACCGCCTTGGCATCCGAAAACTTATCCCCCTTTCCGCTGAACACGGCCGCGGAATAGATGACCTGCTGGATGCGGTCCTCGACGTGCTCCCGCAAGAAAAGACCCCGGCCACAGTGGCCACAGAGGAAAATCCTGACCGCCACCGTTCGCGCCGGCCCCGGAGAGGAGAATGGACGCTCGGCGACCGAGGGCCAACGACCAAAGACGAAGGACCTCCGGCCAACGACCAACGACTGACGACTGACGATGGGGAGCCGTCTCCCAACGAACAGTCAGAACCCGAAACCAAAATCGCCATCATCGGCCACCCCAATGTCGGCAAATCCACTCTCCTCAACCGTCTCACCGGCGCTGATCGCTCCATAGTCTCGCCCATTCCCGGCACCACCCGCGATGCCGTGGATGAAGTGGTCGAACGCGACGGCAAGCAGTTCCGCTTCATCGACACCGCCGGAATCCGCCGCAAAGGCAAAACCCACCTCATGGCCGAGAAGCTCTCCGTGGTGATGGCACGCAAGCATCTCGAGGCCGCCGACATCGCGCTGCTGGTCATCGACGCCACTGAAGGCGTCAGCGCGCTCGATGCCGCCATCGCCGGCTACGCCCACGAGAGCGGGCGCTCAGTCATCATCATCGTCAATAAATGGGATTTGTGTGGGGCGGGCGCCCCTTCGGCA
The DNA here is from genome assembly GCA_038254805.1 of Terriglobales bacterium. Classification (GTDB taxonomy): domain Bacteria; phylum Acidobacteriota; class Terriglobia; order Terriglobales; family Acidobacteriaceae; genus Gp1-AA145. The sequence continues at coordinate 5,332 of JBBSFW010000075.1, read as the reverse complement.
AGCTCAGGGCAAGCTATCGCCCGCCAGGAAAATTCGCGGGCCGGGACATCCGCGTCCCCCAAACGCAGCCCACACAAACAGCTCCCCCCCGGCCGCGCCGGCTATGAGTTGCGTCTGCGTGACGCGTTGAAGTTCCTGAGTTACGCCCCTGTCCTCTTCATCTCCGCCGCCAGCGGCAAGGGCACAGAAAAGATTTTCCCCACCATCGAGCGAGTCGCCGCCGAACGCCGCAAACGCGTGACGACCGGCGAAATGAACCGCTTCCTGAAGCACATCGATTTCGACCGCGCCTCCGTTCCCATGCGCCAGCGGGTGAGAATCCTATACTTGACCCAGGCCGCAGTGTCCCCGCCCACTTTCGTACTCTTCACCGACCGCCAGGTAAAGCTGCACTTTTCTTATCAACGCTTCCTGGAAAACCAAATTCGCCGTACCTTCACCTTCGAAGGAACGCCAATCTGGATCAAAGTAAGGGCACGGTAGTAGTCGTCCGGAACTGGATGAGCGGGTGCCGCGTATTCAATATTGTCACTCTGAAAGGCGACTCTTTGCGGCACACTATTCTCCGGCGCATATTTTTTGTTCTCACCGCCTTATATCTGGCCGGTACGCTTTTCGGCGGTATCGGCCTGGGGTGGATCGCTCTGCATCCCAGTCGCCGCACGTTGACCGCTCAGGACGAGTACAACGCCGAAGCTGCCGCTCACGCTGAACGAAATGGATTTCAGAATGTTCAGATAGTGACCTCCGACGGCGCCACCTTGCACGGCTGGTTCATTCGGTCCACCCAAGCCAACGGGAGCGTGGTTATTCTGCTTCATGGCGTCAGCGACAATCGGCTCGGCATGTATGGGTATGGCGATTGGCTTGTCAAACACCACTACAGTGTTCTCTTGCCCGACGCCCGTGCTCACGGTCTTAGCGGTGGAGAATTAGCGACCTACGGCCTCAAGGAGTCCGACGATATTCATCAATGGGTGAACTGGATCGAGGAACATGCTCATCCAGGTTGCGTCTTCGGTCTTGGGGAATCAATGGGAGCGGCGCAGTTACTGCAGTCCTTGGCGATAGAACCTCGCTTCTGTGCGGTGATTGCCGAATCGCCCTTCGCAAGCTTTCGCGAGGTCGCCTACGCTCGCTTCGGTGGCCCTTTCCCACCGGTCCGTGGCTGGGCAAAACATTTTTTCGCCTGACGGTCGACGTTGGATTTCTCTATGTCCGTCTTCGATACGGTTTGAACATGGAGACAGCTTCTCCCGAGCAGGCCGTGGTTGGGACCACGGTTCCGGTACTGCTCATTCACGGCCTCAGCGATCGCAATATTCCTCCATACCACTCCCATCGAATCCAGGCACGTAACCGGTCCAATATCACTCTCTGGAACGTTACCGGAGCGGGCCACACCGGAGCTCATCAGGTCGCGCCGCAAGAGTTTGAACGCAAGGTTCTCGCTTACTTTTCAACTCCCTCTTCCAAGAATTAATGGCTGACGGGCCTTTCCGCCGCCGGTCTTCGTCAGTAATCCCACGCCTTAGCCTCTAAGCCCGGGATATCAGCGATGTAGGTCTGCATTACTAATCACCGCCTCACCGTTGGAGAGAAAACCCCGCATCTGCGATGATTACCATTCATTCACATTGCCATGGTCCGCTTGATCCTGCTGCTCTCAACTGTCCTCGCTATTTCTCTCCCCGCCGCTTGCCAGGAGAACTACGAAATCCAGGTCTATGGCTCGGACATGGTCGCCCCCGCCCACACCATGGTCGAACTGCATTCGAATTTCACCGTGGACGGAAGCAAGACTGTAGCCGCCGGCGTCCTGCCCACACACCATGCCCTGCACGAAACCGTCGAGATCACCCACGGATTCACCGATTGGTTTGAGACCGGCTTCTACATTTTCACCAGCATTCAGCCAGACGGCGGCTGGCAATGGGTCGGCGACCATATTCGCCCCCGGGTGAGAATTCCCCAGGCATGGCACTGGCCGGTGGGCGTGAGTCTCTCCAACGAAATTGGCTATCAGCGCGCCGCCTTTTCCGCCGACACCTGGACCTGGGAAATTCGTCCCGTCGTTGATCGCACACTCGGCCGCTGGTATTTGAGCTTCAATCCGACGCTCGACCGCTCTTTCCACGGCCCGGGTGTAAACCAGGGGGTAGAGTTTTCGCCTAACGCGAAAGTCAGCTTTGATTTCACTAAGCGCGTCGCCGGCGGCCTGGAATATTACGCCGCCTATGGTCCGCTCACCGGCTTCAATCCGCTGCACGATCAAGAACAACAGATCGTCCCTTCCATTGATCTCGATCTTGGCCCCGGCTGGGAATTCAACTTCGGCGTAGGCGTCGGAACAACCGCTTCAACCGATCATCTGATCGTGAAGTGCATTGTGGGAAGAAGGTTTGATTGGAAGAGAAGAGATTGAGCGGTCGATCTGCCGATCAGGCAATCGCAACGTTTGGCCGTGATGCTTGGATCGCGTGGCCAGGTCCGCGAATGGCTTCACTCATACCTCAGCGCTTCCACCGGATCGAGGTTCGAGGCGCGCAGCGCCGGAATCAGTCCACTGATGACTCCCACAACCAGCAACACCAGCGTGGAGAGGAAAAGAGTCATCATCGAGATGTGAAGGTGAATGTCCCCTCTTCCGGACTCGTCCTCAAACAAGGGTCCCATGAGTGGCAAAGTGCCGACTGCGGCCGCCACTGCATACGAGACAATTACTCCGATGGCCCCGCCCAGCAGCATAATGAGCAGGGTTTCCGCCAAAAATTGCAGTTTGATGTGGCTCTTCTTCGCGCCCAGCGCCCGGCGCAAGCCGATTTCGCGAATGCGCTCCTCCACCGAAACCAGCATGATGTTCATCACCCCCACGCCGCCGATGCCCAGCGTCAATGCTCCAACGAATGTCAGCAGCACTTCGAGTCCGATGGTAATCGCGTCGATCACGGGACGAAACTCGTCGCGGCCAAACATCTGGAACGCCTTGCTATCGGTTGGCGAAAACTGCTGGCGTGAGGCAATCGCCGCCAGTACCTGGGCCATCGCCTTCCTCTCAAATTGCGGCGCCACCGGCTCGAATACCATCACCGCCGCATATCGGGTATTCCAGAGATCGCCGGCCGCGGAATATGGGATCCAGACCGATTCATCATCGCTCGAAAAGTAGTTGCTGAGCTGAATCTTGCGCTGCATCACGCCAATTACTTCAAAACGGACGCCGCCGATGGTTACTTGTTCACCCACCGCCGGGCGGCCGCTGAAAAGCTGCTCGCGAATCCGCCCCCCCAGAAAGCACACTCGCCGCCGCTCCATTTCATCGCTGGCATTGATCCAGCGGCCCTCGGAAGCAACTTCGTTTCGCATCTCCCCATATTCAGGACAAACTCCCCGCACCGCCGCCGTTCCCACCAGACGGTCCTGATAGGCAATCCCCGGCCGCCGGACGGTCTCCAGGCAGGCATTCTTCACTAAAGGTGCAGTCGCCCTCACCAGGGCGAGGTCGGCCTGCTCCAGCACCACTTTCTTTCCCGCGCGCTGCCCTCCCGGCTGCTCGCTCGTCTGCTGCGGCCAGCAAACGACTACGCTTTTCCCAAATGCGTCGAAACCGCTCACCAGAATGTTCCGGAAGCTGCTCCCATAGGCAATCAGCAAAGTGACCGTCGCAATTCCCCACACGATGCCCAGCATCGTCAGAAAAGTGCGGGTATAGTTCCGCTTCAGCGCCACCCAGGCTTCGCGAATGATTTCAGTCAGCATTGATTCGTAGTCTTTTTCCCAGTGTCATTCCGAGCGAAGAAGAGTCGTTCGCTCGCGAACGGTTCGTCGAGTCGCGGGACCTGCTTTACCCTCCCGCCTCGAATCTCAACGCCTCAATCGGATCCACCGACGCCGCTCTACGCGCCGGGAACAGCGCCGAGAGCACCGCAATCCCTCCCAGCATGCCGCAGGCCAGCAAACCTGACTTCCACGTCGGCAGCAGTCCGGCAAAAAAGTCGGGCATGGGCAGCAGATCAACCAGCCAGCACAGCCCGTAGGCCACACCCAGGCCGATGCCTCCGCTCATCAGGGCAATCACTATCGCTTCAATAAAGAATTGCTTCAATATGGCGCGCGCCGGAGCTCCCAACGCCTTGCGGACGCCAATCTCCCGCGTACGCTCGCGTACCGCCACCATCATTACGTTCATCACCCCGATGCCGCCCAGGAATAAGGTCACGAAGCCGACCGCACCCAGAAAATACTTCATCCCATCGGTCATCTGGTTGAAGGCTTTCGCGTTTTGCACCGTGTCCCAGATCGGACAAGCTTCCTTGTCCGTGGGATCGTAGTTATGCATGCGTCCCAGCGCCATGCGTACTTCGTGCTTGCAGGCTTCATGCTGCTGCAGCGACTTCGGAGTCACCAGCAACTGGTCGAATGTGCGCGCCGTTCCCGGCGGCTTGTCGGGGAAATTTCGCCGCATCGCGGAAAACGGAACGAAGATCTTATTCACGTCCCATCCGTCATAGCTCGAATCCTGCTTCTTTTTCGCCATCACCCCGATCACGAGATAAGGAATTTCGTTGAGGTAAACATTTTCCCCCAGCGGATTACGTCCCTCAGGGAAAAGCTGCTTCGCGGCGTCGGTGCCGAGGAATGCGACTCGGCGCGCCTCTCTTTCGTCGTCCCAGTTGTAAAACCTCCCTTGGCCGACATTCAGGCTGCGAATCTCGCCGAATTCGGGATAAGACCCGGTCACCAGAAAGGCTGCGTTGTTGTAATTGCTGTGGGTGCGGACCGTCTCCTGCTCCAGTTCGGGGATCGCGTATTGGCAGTCTGGCCCCTCCTGCTGCACCGCCTGCACGTCGGAATCTTCCCAATGAACCACGCGCCCCGCGCGCGCGCCTCCCGCCTGCAGGCTGGTGCGCCCGTGAAAGACGATCATGATGTCTTTGCCCAACGTCTTGGTTTGTTCTTCCTGGCCTTTGCGCAAGCCTTCTCCCGCGGCAACCATGAGTACGATGGAGACAATCCCCCAGGCGATCCCGAACATGGTGAGAAACGTGCGCAGCTTGTGCGACCACAGGGTGCGAAACACGTCGCGAATCAGATCGCGTAGAACCATGGCTCAGGGTTGGACGCACGCAGCCGCAGAAAGTAAGCCGGGCAGAGGCGTTCCTGATGTCTCCTACGCAAGCAGGACTGAATTTGTTTCACGTTGCGCCCCGGCCCAGCGATTCCGCCCGATCCCAACGACCTATCAGACCCACCGACTTGTCCTCCCCCCAAACGACTTGTCATTCCTCACCGACTTGTCATTCCGAGGAGCGAACGCGACGAGGAACCTGCT
>JBBSFW010000074.1:0-18813 GCA_038254805.1 Terriglobales bacterium | reverse complement strand
CGCGACCCGGCTGCGCGCAAGCTCGGGTAAATAGGGTTTGTGGGACAGAATTAAATCATGCTCCCCCACTACCGAAAAAGGTCTGTGTCCGGAAATGGCAAAAGATTTCAGGACGAAGGCATGAAGGGTGAGCGGCAAGTATAGGCATTGACGGCCGCATTTCAATCCGGGTACATGACCGGCCGCATCCTGATACTATGGGGACAATTTTCCACCTGGAAGGAGTACACATGGGCTGTAATACACTTCCAATGCCGCCTGAACCGGAGAGGCCAGGGCAGCGCAAGGTCTTCTGCGTGAAGTTCCAGAGGGAAATGCCGGGACTGGACGAGCCGCCGTTCGACACGGAACTGGGCCGGCGGATTTATGAAAACGTCTCTGAGGAAGCCTGGAAGATGTGGGGCGAGCATTGCAAGATGATCTTGAACGAATACCGGCTGAATCCCGCCAACCGGCAGGACCAGGAGATCTTGGCCAAGCACTTGGAAGATTTCCTCTTCGGCGAGGGTGCTGCGCTCCCACCGGGATACGTGCCCCCTCGCAGCAAGGCCTAATTTCAGGTTTCTATGCCCGATCTAAAGGTGCTGCTGATCTCGACCTACGAACTGGGCCGGCAACCGTTTGGGCTGGCCTCGCCTGCGGCGTGGCTGCGCGCTGCCGGCTTCCACACAACTTCGCTGGACCTCTCGCGACAGTCGCTGGACGAAAAGGCGGTCCGCACCGCTGGCCTGATCGCCTTTTATCTGCCCATGCACACCGCCACGCGGATCGCACTGCGCGCGCTGGAGAGGGTCCGGAAACTCAACCCTGCCGCCCACCTGTGCGGATTTGGGCTGTACGCCCCGGTCAATGCCGATCTGCTGCGTCGTTTGGGTGTCGGCACCATCCTGGGGGGAGAGTTTGAGCAGGGGCTGTTGAGCCTGGCCCGCCGCCTGGAGGCGGACGCGCCCGGCCCTGGACTGCCGCAGGTTGAGCCCGAGATCTCGCTCGCCCGTCAGAATTTCCTGGTGCCCTATCGCGACGACCTGCCTCCGCTGGAAAAGTACGCGCATCTCACCCTGCCCGACGACAGCACCCGCGTCGTGGGCTACACGGAGGCCAGCCGGGGCTGCAAGCACCTGTGCCGTCACTGTCCCATCGTGCCGGTGTACAACGGCACGTTTCGCATCGTCCAGCGCGAGGTGGTGCTGGAAGATATCCGCCGCCAGGTCGCGGCCGGCGCGCAACACATCACCTTCGGCGATCCCGACTTCTTCAACGGGGTCGGTCACTCGATGCCTATCGTAGAAGCGCTTCACCGCGAGCATCCCGGGCTCTCTTACGACGTCACCATTAAGGTGGAGCATCTGCTGAAGCACGCCGGGCACCTCCCAGCGCTGCGTGAGACGGGATGCGCGTTCGTGACCACGGCTGTGGAGTCGGTGGATGACGACGTGCTGCGCATCCTAGACAAGGGCCACACGTGCGCCGATTTTATCCGTCTCGCCGGGCTGATGCGCGGGCTCGAACTTTTCCTCGTACCCACCTTCGTGCCTTTCACGCCCTGGACTACGCTAGAGGGCTACGAAGACCTGCTGGCCACTTTGATACGGCTGGGGCTGGTGGAACACGTACCGCCGGTGCAACTCACCATCCGCCTGCTGATTCCCGCCGAGTCGCGCCTGCTGGAAGTTTTGCCACTGCACAACGCGGCCATCGCTCCTTTCCAACAGGAAGCGCTGAGCTATTCGTGGGCAAACCCGGACCGCAACGTTGCCCGGCTCCAGTGCGACCTCGAAGCCATGGTGCAGCGCGATGCCAAGGCTGGCGCGTCGCGTACCGAGATCTTCGGGGAAATCTGGAAGCTGCTGCAGCGCACCATGAACGAAGACGGGGGCGAAGCGCCGGCGCCGCTTCCGCTCGTCCCACCCGGACCGCCGCGGGCCACCATCCCCTACCTGACCGAACCCTGGTACTGTTGATCCGAACCCACCAGCGGGCAGTTGGCCTGCTTCTAGTTCCCGGGAGAACACGCCGGATGGCACGCACCAGGAGATCATCGTGCAGCAGCTGGAGCAGTTCTTCTTTGGTGAGGGCGCAGCGCTTCCGCCCAATGAAAGAGCAAGAGTTAACCTAAGCTCGGCCGGGTACATGATCAGCGGCTACAGTCCCTAGTTCCTCAGAATCAATGCAGGGCTGAAGCCCTGTTCCGCCCACAAAAATGAGGTTTTCGTTTACGCCCTACACCACTGGAAGGCTGGACGAGATTACGAAGCGCAGCTTGCGGTGAGCTTCCCGTAGAGCAGCTTCGACGTATTGTGGCGAGTCGCCACGCGCGAATATAAACCCCAGATAACTTGATCCTTCCGGCAGTGGCACCAGTTTCTGCCGCAGCTTGGCGGTGATCTCGATCGCTTCGATTCCCGGCACCTGCGCGGCTTGCTCCAACTGCTCAACTCCCTTGTACATCCCTTCCTGCGGGATGGGAATCATCATTACGCCGGAGCTAGCCTCCTCGCGTTCTAAGTGCGTGACCGGCTCATCGAGCGCGTGCCGAATAATCAATTCCTCCAGCGAGATTCCGTTCCCGAAGCTCAGACTTCGTGCACAGAGCCCACCTATCGGACGCGCCGCGATCTCCAGGATCCAGTTGCAATTGCCTTTCACCCGCAACTCGGCATGGAGAGGGCCATGAAACAGGCCGAGCGCGTCGACCACCCGTTGCAGCGTCCGAGCGACTTCGGCCTGTATGGGAGGTTCCAGTCGCGACGGAGTGACGTAGATTGTCTCTTCGAAAAATGGCCCGACCAGCGGGTCCGGCTTATCGAAAATCGCCAGCACTTTCAACTTGCCTCGGTCGGCCAGGCCTTCGACCGCGATCTCCAGCCCGTCGATGTAGTTCTCCACCTGGATGAACTCGCTCGTCTCCTCACGCAAAACACCAACCTCCGGGCTGCGCAAAAGCTTCCGAATACGTTCGAACGCCTGCACAAATTCCTCAGGGATATCGGCGCGAATTACACCACGGCTGCCGGAGAGCCCGAGTGGTTTGAGCACGCAGGGAAAGGTGATTTCTCCAGAGGCAACAATCGGGCGTGGGTCCGAGTACAAGGGAAATCTCTTGAAGGCGGGAACATTCAGGTCGCCATCCCGCAACCGCTCGCGCAAACGATATTTATCGCGGCAGATGTCGGTGGTTTCGGGAGGATGTCCCAGCAACCCAAGTTTATGGCTGGCGCAAGCGCCGGTTGACGTAGGCCGATCGCCGATGGAGACGATCGCGTGAAGAGGATTGGACGCGGCGAAATCGCAGATCCTCTGCGCCGAGGCTTCGGGATCTTCAAAGCGCAGGGGAAGAGCGCCATCCTGCCATGGGTCATCGAGCACGTGGCAGCGGTCCGTTCCGAAGGTGATGGACAGCCCCAACTTCTGTGCGGCCTCGATAAAGGCGCACGTCTGGTATCCCGTGGTCGTGCACAACACGAGAAGTCTTTTTGGTTGGGAGGTGCCGATCATGGCTGGGCCCAATCGCTGCAATCAATTTAGCAGCCGGGCCCAACCACCGCCAGATGTAGATAGCAATGCGTCTCAGCCCAGCACACCCACGATGGCGCGAGCGGCTTGTTTGCCTGGCGCGGTTGTGACTTCGTGGCTGACGTGCTCCCTCGGAGAAGCCCCAGCGTTGTGCTGCACGACTGCAAGATGGCTGGGGTCATCTCTCCCGAGAAGACTTGTACTGGAAGAAAGTGCCAGAGCGATTGATAAAACGGATGGCAGAACTTGGCGGACTACCAGTCGACCCGGGCAGCCACACGGGGATGTTTTGCTTTTCGTGAACAATAAGTCGCGTTATGGCTTCATCCGTGCGCTGGATTTCAGCGGGTGGTCGCTGTAGCTGCGGACCAGGCACTGGGACTCCCCTACCCTGATCCCGTACCGCTCAGCCGAACGGTTCAGAAATACTGGCTTAATCTGTGCGGTTTGAATCAGTCGCCGCCGACGCCTACAATTTCTTTGATAAGCTTTTCGATACGGGGGTCGCCATGCCTTGCTACGAATTCTACTGCGAAGATTGCAAGAAGCCATTTGAAGTCATCCTCACCCTTGCAGAATACGAAAAGGACAAGATCAAGTGCCCGAAGTGCAGCGGTAAACACGTGCACCAGGAGGCCGCCGCCTTCTTCGCTGTGACATCGAAGAAAAGCTGAAAAGAAGCCGGCCGGGGCAAAACTAGTTGAAGCCGGGTTCGGAGCGGGATTTGAAGCAGGGGCTGGTTATGCTGCGCCGCTGAGGTCTGGATTCACAGTGATACCGGTTTGGCGGACGGATGGCCAGCGTCCTCGGCAGCGTGCCTCGGATCCTGTCATCGAGGAAATCGTTCAACTGCGCCGTCTTGGCTTTCGTTTCATCGCGCTCGCCGATGACAACTTCTATCCTGTGACTCTGTCATCGCCGAGCTCTTCTTCTCAGTTGTGGGGACCGGGGGTGGGTACTTGCTAGGTCTCGTCCAAAAGCTTCATGCGCCTTTTTGTAGTCATCCAATTTGTAGTAAGCGATCCCCAGGAACAGGTGGGCTCCCCGCAATGCTGGTTTGAGATTGAGAGCGGTATTTAAAGCCTTGATTTCCTGATCCACCTTGCCTTCCTGGTCTCTTGCTAAAGCCAGATTCATCCAGGCTTCGGCCATATTAGGAGCGATCTTGGTGGCCTCAGAGAAGTAGCCGGCAGCTGCCTGGGGCTGACCATTTCGCATCGCCTCAGCTCCCATGTGAAGCTGAGTGGCCAGCGCATTGTCCTGAGCGAAAACCAATGCATTCGGCGCGAGCACTAGACCCAAGATCGATGGCAGGATCCACCCGAGAGAGAAATTGCCTGTATTCACGCCATGGGTCAAGGTCATAAAAGCCAACTACAAACCAAATTCGTGTGCTGGACATTCTTCCTTGCCTGCTGAATCCCACCTGCTACCCGGCGCCGATGGAGTGCTTTGCGAGGGTTCATCCACGATCAGCATTTGGTCTCCGGTCACGTTTTTGAGAATCTGAACAATCCCGCTCGGCCAACGAATTTCCACACTCAGAGCCACCGCTTCGGTTCCCAAGCCGAAATGTAATCTCTTATCGCTGGAAGAAAGATAGCTGGCGGCAGTCGTGACAGTTGCAAACTGCGGGCCATTCGCCGTGACAACCTTCACCTCGGCTCCGAGTGCGTCTCTGTTGCTCTTGTGACCGACTAGTGTCAGCCCCAGCCAATGGTTCAGCGTCGGAATCTCATTTCGCAAAATGTAAAGAGGACCATCATTGGTGGTCACCACAGCATCAAGCAGTCCGTCATTATTAATATCACCCACCGCCATACCACGACCCACCAACGCCTCATGAAAAATGCTGCCCGAGATGGCTGAAACATCCACGAAGCCGCGTCCGGTGTTACGTGCAAGCATCATAGGCTCTCGATAATGCAGCTGAGGAGAATTCAATTCGATGGTGTCTAGATCGTGCCCTTGCGCCATAAGCAGATCTTTCAAGCCATTGTTGTCGTAATCCATGAAACGGACACCCCACCCGGAGTGCAGCAAGGTCGCCCGGCCCAGGCCGGAGGTATTGGTAACGTAGTTGAAACTGCCGTCGCCACGATTGCGATAAAGTGCGTACATTTGGTTTGCAAGGTCTGTAATAATGACGTCCGGCAAACCATCATTGTCATAATCAGCAAAGTCAACGCCCATGCCGGCGTAGGTTCGACCGTCGCCGTCGAGTGCGAGCTCCGATATCAAGCCTAGTTCCTCAAAGGCGCCGTCGCCTTTGTTGTGATAAAGAAATTGGACCATCGAGTCGTTGGCTACGAGCAAGTCGATGTGGCCATCGTGGTCGTAATCCGCGAGAGCTATGCCCAGTCCTTTTCCTGGTTTTGACAAACCTATTTTCTGTGCAACCTCCGTGAAGCGACCATTGCCGTCGTTGTGATAAACGAACGACGCGATTGGCCGGAATATGTCGGGATGGCAATACGCCCGATAACCTTCTTTGTGCTCTCCGCACCAGATGTCATCAAAATCCCACTCCATATAACGCAGCACCACAAGGTCGAGTAACCCGTCATTGTCCAAATCGACCCAGGCCGCGCTCGTGGACCAGCCGCTCCCCTCAACGCCGGCCACAGTCACGTCTGTAAAGGTGCCATCGCCATTATTGTGATACAGCCTGTTGCCTCCCCATGCGGTGACGTAAAGGTCTTCGTAGCCATCGTTGTCGTAGTCGCCCACTGCAATACCCATCCCGTAACCCACTCCTTGGACTTTGGCGGTTTGGGTTACGTCTTCAAACGTCCCATCTTTCCTCTGGTGGTAGAGGCGGTTCCAGTCCCCAGGTCCCGACTTTTCCGGGATCGATCCTTTGGAGCTGGGATCGTTAAGTCGAGCCCCATTCACAACAAATAGATCGAGCCGTCCATCATTGTCGTAATCAAAAAGGGCGACCCCTGGCCCCATGGTTTCGATAAGATATTTCTTCGACGTGTGCGACGCTGTGTGCGAAAACTGCACTCCAAGGGCGGAAGTCACATCCGAGAACCTGCCTGGGATAAGATCTGGCTCCAGAGCAGGCTGAATTTGTTGCCCCGCCGGCTGAGGAGGCCGCAGCAGCAGGAAAATGACAATCAGCCCAAAGGGAAAACGCATACAGGTAGAGTATTATAGCTTTGTTTTCCAGTACTCATCGAGATCTCAAGCTGAACATGAACAAAGCGTTCGAGCGGCTGGCATCTCAGGCGTACGGTCTGGCGGACCCACAGGCGAGCCCCCGGAGTCCGCCTCTAGCGGAGCGGGTACGAACCCGTTCTTTGGCTCGTTCCCTTCTCAAGGCCGGTGAGGATTTCTATGCTCATTCTGGCAAAGGCTATCGCTTTCCTGCTGTACCTTCGGTTAGCGATCGTTCTCTTCCCTGCGGTCTCAGCCGCGACACAAAACGCCTCCAGCTTCAACCCGAGCGGAGTGCATGCATTTGAGAGGAAAGATCTGCTTGGCCAAGCCGAGCCGGCCAGGCCTGAGATATCCGACGCCCTTCTTGACCGGGCAAAGGCGTTCCTCGAACTCAGACAATTTAAAGAAGCCGATGAAGCTTTGCAGTCATATGTCAGAGCTCATCCGAGCAGTGCGGAGGCTTGGTTCCTCCTCGGATACGCCTTGTTTTCCGAGAACCGGCCGCAGGAATCTCTGCAAGCCTACACCAAGGGAGCCGCTTTTCAGAAGCCTCAAGCTGAAGATCTAAAAATCGTAGGGCTTGATTATGTACTGTTGGACAACTACGACGACGCCGCTAAGTGGCTAAATAAAGCGGTAGAGTTTAACCCTCGCGATGTGGATGCGTGGTATAGCTTGGGCCGCGTGCGCTTCACACAAAACCATTTTGCCGAGGCGCGGGCCGCCTTCAAGCGCGTGCTGGACTTGGACCCCCACAATGTTAAAGCCGAAAGCAATATAGGCCTTCTCTATGAAGCCGAGGACCGACCCGACGCTGCTCTCGATGCTTATCGAAAGGCAATTCAGTGGCAGGCCTCGGCGCCACACCATAACGAGCAACCCTTCCTAAACCTTGGCGCACTGATGCTGGCTCGTGGCCGGTACGCGGAAGCGGTCAAAGCTCTTGAAGAGGCAGCGGCCATCGCGGCCCTGAATCCGTCAGCGCATGGTCAACTCGGCCGCGCTTATCTGCAGATAAATCAGACGTCCAAAGCCCAGGAGGAACTGGAAACCGCTGCGCGTTTGGACCCCGATAATGCGAATTGGCATTATCAACTCGGGCGAGTGTATCGGCGGATGGGCCAGGTCGAACGGGCAAAAGTTCAATTCGCGATCAGCGAACGGCTGATGGCAGGGAAGTTGCCCCGCTAACTTCACGGCGTTCTCCGTTGTTTCTCAATGGCCGCTCCTTCCGCAGGATCCAGCAACTTGAAAACTACTTTGCGCTGGGCAGCTTGGTCTCGCTCCAGTTGCGCTGCAGTGCCCAGTTCGCGTCGCGATGACTCATGATCGCCAAGCCGTTCGTAAGTCAAGCCTAAGTAGTAATGGGCTTTCACCATACCCGCGTCGGACTGGATAGCTAGAGTGAGCGATTCCCTCGCTTCCGGGTATTTTTTTTGGAGGAAATACAGCTGTCCCTTCGCCTGCAGAGCGCCCGCATGTTTTGGGTCGCGTTGCAGGATCTTATTAAAATTCTCTTCTGCGGGGTTTATCTGGCCACTTTCAAGGTCCAGGCGTCCAAGTTCCAGATACGCTTCGGTCTGCAAAGGCTGCAGCTCGACGGAGCGTTGGAATTCCTGGCGCGCTTCCCTGGTTTGCTGAAGACTTCTCATGGTCATTCCAAAGGCGTAGTGGCCAGACGCGTCTCCAGGTTGCAGCTTCAAATAATTCTCGAAGGAAGATCTGGCGTCCTGCGCCTTGCCCAATTCCATCTGCGCCCGCCCCAAACCATAGATGGATCGCGCATCTTCAGGCCGGATCTTCAATTCCTCCAGTAGCGCGGCGGCTGAGTCCTGATAGAGAGACATGCGCAGCGCCAAAAGACCAAATTCTGCGAGGACGTCCGGATCGTGAGGGGCCGCACTCTTCGCTCGCAACAGTAGTGAGAGGGCCCTTTCTCTTTCACCAGTCTGCACGGCAGCCTCGGCCTCGGTGCGGAAAATGTTAGCCAAAGCGCGGCTCGCGTCCTCTCTTGCCGGATTCAGCCGTAACGCCTCTTCAAACTGGCTTATCGCCTCATCTTTGCGGTGAGTTCGCATGCAGAGCTGGCCAAGATTAACTCTGGCCGCTACCAAGGCTGGGTTTTCTTTAATGGTTCTCCGAAATATTGCCTCTGCTTCCTGAGAATGCCCTTTCTCCGCTAAAACGACTCCCAATAGGTCCCATGCACGGTACTCCTTGGGGTCGGCGCCGAGAATAGAGCGTAATTCCGATTCAGCGAGGACGAACTGGCGCAGCCTTATGAGTGAAGCCACGTGCTCTAAACGAGTGTAGGGGGATACTTGCGCATGAGCCGGGCGTTGTGGCTGCGCTTCCGATTGCACTCGGAGCAAGAGAGCGCCACTGGCAACAAGAACAAGTAACTGAACCGGAACAGGCATGGTCGGGGCTTCCATTGTAACCGCCGCGTATCCAAGGCGCCCTTGGTACCGAAACGGTCGGCAAACCCCGCCGCATAAAAAACGTGGCCTCTCGCCGAGGCCCCGTCGGACTGGCTCTTTTACAAACTTTAAAACGCGTATCGCAACTTGAGCTGTATCTGTCGCGGAGCGTCAACCGTATCGGTAATCACCCCGAAATTACCGTTGGTAAAGGGCCCGCCCGTATCCGGCCGGTTAAAAACGTGACGGTTAAAGGCATTCAGCAGGTCGGCCCGAATTTCAAAAGTTTGTGATTCCGTGAGTGCAAACTTCTTGATAATGCTGAAGTCTTCGTTTTTGAACGGACGCATGCGGAAATTGGTGGTTCGCGATTGTGTACCAAATGCGAACGCACCACCGCGGGCGGCAAGATTGGAAGGGCTGTTGGGGTCAGAGAATGCCGCGCTATTGAAGTACGTGTCGGTGAAGGGATTGAAACTGCCGTCCTGCACCGCACTGCTGAATACGGTGGGAAGAACTTGGTCGAAACGGATGCAAGCATCAAATGCAGGAATGCCGCTGGCGCATCCGAAGCTGAGATTCTGACCGCTCTGATAGCGATGAATTCCCGCAATCTGCCAGCCGCCAACAATTTCGTTTACGATTCCTCCCTTATTCAGGAATTTCTTTCCTCGACCTGCAGGCAGCTCGTAAAGGTAGCTCAGGACAAGTGTGTGTGGCGTGTCCTGGTTGCTCAGTGCCTTTTCGCCTCTTAGGTTGTAGGGGTTTTGTTTGCTTCCGCCGCCGGCAAAATTGGCGAAGACTGGTAGAGCGCTGTCGGCATCGGTCAGCGTCTTCGAGAAGGTATAGGACGCCATCAGGTTTAGGCCATTACGGAATCGCCGTCTCACGCTCGCCTCCAGGGCGTTAAAGGTAGACTGTCCCAGACTCTCCAGGTCCGCATCCGAAAAAATGCGCTGATACTGAGGGAACGGGCGGAGAGCTTGTGCGACATTTCCACTGAATCCGGCGTATGGCGGGGCGATACCAGCTGCTGCCGCAGTCGGACTGTTAATATCAGCGTTCAGCACCGTGCTGCCCAGCGTAAAAAACTTCGGATTCAGATAATTGTTGGACGCCAAGTCGGAGCGGAGCCTGGTGCCGTGAGTACCAACATAACCGACGTCCAAGATCAAGTCCTTCGCCAATTCGTGTTGCACCTCTAAGGTCCAGTTCTGGGTCATAGCTGGCCTGGAGTCCGGCCGGAGCCACTGAATGCCTTGTCCGTTCAAAAGTGTCGGATCAATGATTGGCAATGTGGTGGGAAAGGCCGGGAAGCCCGAGTCCAGTGCAAAGCCTGGGCTGAAATTATCCGTAGTACTGAACGAAGGCGCAATCGAAAAGCCTTGCTGCAAATCGCCTCCGAACTCGGCATAAATCAGAGCTCCATAATAAATTCCGTAGCCGCCTCGAATCACGGTGGTACCCGGTGCCCCGACTATCTTATTCATCGCTCCCGATTCAAAATGGGGTGAATAAGCGAAGCCGACTCGCGGACCCCAATCTTTTTTGTAGGAGGGGACGAACGTGTGCTTATTATTACGCCCAGCTCCACTCCCCAGGAAGGCCAGCGCTCCCGGCAGGTTCCCAGCGCCGGGGTTCGGCAGATTAGGATCGAACCCTGATTGCTGATCCAAGGCCTCTTTGCGGGTGCTTTCCATATCCCACCGCAATCCCAGGTTCAACACCAGATTAGGTGTGACTTTGTAGTCGTCTTGTCCGAAAAATGCAAGATAGGAGGTTCCAAATCTGACCTGCTTGGGGCGATATTGATATCCTCCATCGTGGACTTCGCCGAGCAGGAAGCTGGCGAAGGCATTGCCCGTAAGCGACTGATCGTTCTGGTCGGAGGCAGTCTGCTGGCGGCTAAAGTTCAGCGTCCCCGCATCATTGTTGCTGTTTCCCGGACTGTACTGCTGGTGTGCCCAGTTCACACCGAATTTCCAGCTGTGCTTACCTTTTACCCAACTCGTCGTATTACTCAGTCTCAGGCCGTTATCGATGGTGTCATTGTTAGTCCCCGACCCCACGTCGGTGATCCCCGAATCCCCAAACGTAAAACTCGGGAAACCACTCGAAGGGGCAGGGAGACCCGTAATTCCCAGGATCTGGTCCCAGTTCTTTCCCAAAGCGTAAGTCTGGATTTGATTAAAACTGTTGGTCCGGTTGTATCCGAGCACCAAGGAATTCAGCACAGAATTGCTGATCGTGTAGTCGTGTTGAACTCGAATATAGTGGGTGAAAAAATCCTGCACTTGGCAGCAGTTAACCACAGGAACCGGAAAGGTTGGGTTGTCCGACAGGCGGAAATTCTCACGACTCGCATAGCTAAAGCCGAGTTTTTGTTTGCCGGTCAGTATCTCGTCAATTCTCACCGAAGTTGCCGTATTCGAGATCGGGAAAGGCTCACTCAAGAAAAAGTTGTTTTGCGCCCCGGGGCCATTCGGCACCGGGAACAGGGGGATGAGATTATTGGCTACGGCGCTAAAACGATTCGCAGGGATCTGATTATTAAGAAATGGCATGCGGCATTGCACGCCGCCAACCGTGGTTGTGGTTGCGGGATCGAATATCTGGCCCTGCAGGTTTGGCTGCCCGGTGCAGGGATTGATTCCCCCCGTGGGTGCGCCCAGCAGCGAAGAAAAATCGCCGTTCAAATATGCCTGGATCGGAACCGTGCTGGTTCTGGAACCGCTCTGGGTCTTCTTAAAATTTTCCCAAGCAAAGAAGAAAAAAGTCCTATTCTTGCCATTGTAAAGCTTGGGAATCCATACCGGGCCGCCGAAGGTCAGGCCATAATCGTTTTGGTTGTCCACGGGGCGCTTAAAGGCTTTATTGGTGGGTTGCAGAGCTAGATTTCCATTGTTGAACCAGGTGTTAGCATCCAAACCTGTTCGCTTGGCAATCTCGTACACCGAACCGTGAAACGAGTTGCTTCCCGATCTCAAACCAAAACTTTCAATGCCGCCCGTAGTTCGCCCATATTCCGCCGGCAAATTTGAGGTAAGCACCTTGAATTCCCCGAGCGCGTCCACTGACGGCGCAGTTTCATCAAATGACGAACCGTTCTCTGAACGCGTGACCGAGACTCCGTCGAGAAGAATCTCGGTTGCGTAGTTCTGTCCGCCATTCAGCTTCGATTCAAACACTCCTCCCGCGCCCCCGGCGGTACCAGGACCAATTGCTCCCGGCGTGAGAAATACGAAATTCTCCACTGAGCGCATTGCGCCGACTCCGCCCAACACCAGCGGCAATTCTTCCACCTGGCGAGTTTGAACCACGGTCCCGACATCAGAGGTGTCGGCTTGCACGGTGGGAGCATCGGCAACCACTTCAATTACCTCGCCAATATTTCCGACAGCCAGATTCGCATCCCGCGAGGTGGTGGTATTAACTTCCACGGGAACTCCGCTGAGTCGCGATGTAGTGAAACCGTCCTTGGAGACCGTCAGGTCGTAGGTTCCGGCGGGCACTGACTCGATGGTATAGATGCCGCTCTCAGTCGTCCTGGACTTATACTCGGCTGCTGTATCCTTATTTTTGGCGATCACATCGGCG
The DNA here is from genome assembly GCA_038254805.1 of Terriglobales bacterium. Lineage (GTDB taxonomy): Bacteria > Acidobacteriota > Terriglobia > Terriglobales > Acidobacteriaceae > Gp1-AA145. The sequence continues at coordinate 6,118 of JBBSFW010000074.1, read as the reverse complement.
CCACCGATTAGCGCGCCGGATGGGTCGCTCACTGAGCCTGAAATAGCACCTTTATTGGTCTGCCCCCACGCGACAGCGGCGAAAACCACTGTCATACATAACGCAAGCCTTTCCCAGCGCACGAGTTCCCCCATGGCCCTCCTCCGGAATCTTCCTGTCCAAGTTCCATAGCAGCAGCATCACCACGAAATGCTGCCCTTACTAAATCGAATGCAGAACACTCGGACTGTAGGTTCAAGGAACTTACAATCCGCATCCGCTCATTGGCCAGTAAACGTGCCTTCAGTAAACCTTGTCAAGTTGTTTTCGATCTCAGAGCTGGGACCAAGCTGCCTAAAGATTCCACGGTCATTCAACGTCCGCCCCCGACGGCCGCAATATCGGGCGGTTCATGGGCAATGGCTTGCCAAAGTCAGGTGTACCGTCCGCAGCCCAGGAAAACATCTGTGCTCTCGGAGACCGATGCTCACCGCACCCCTCACCTGGCTCAGGATTGGCGTGATAGAGGATCCAATCTTGCGTGCCGTCCGGAGATTTGAAGAAGGAATTATGCCCGGTCGCATACACCCCTGCTTGCAAAGAAGATTGAAACACCGGCTTCCGAGATTTCTTCCATGACGACGGATCCAGCAGATTGCTTCCCGAAACGGCGGTCAACATCCCAAGCGCGTAGTAGTCCGTCCAGCAACCGCTTGCCGAATAGATCCTTGTACCCAGCGAGATTCGACCGAGAAGTTCTCTACCCTCTTAGGCGGTTGTCGCTTTCCGGCTCGGCGTTCCCATGAGGCCGCCCAGAGTCTCGGGCTACGTTCAGGTTACGAACGATGGTACATCCAAACTTTGGCCCGGAGTCTCCGGCCAAGTGGTCACCGACGGCTCACGGGTTTACTTCGTGGAATCACCGTTTCTTTCGCCTAGGCTTATGCAAGTCTCCAGTTTGGGTGGCGAGACATCGGCAATTGCTGCGCCTTTCCTGGTGAATCTAATCGGAGATATCTCCCCGGACCGATCCGCGCTTTTGATCCCGGCCTATCCCGCTCCTAGCGAAGAGCCCCTGCTTTGGGTATTGCCGCTTTCCACGGGGACGCCACGCCGCTTGGGGGAGCTGCTTGGCCACGACGGAACCTGGTCTCCCGATGGACAGCGAATAGTTTTTGCCAGTGGCGATGATCTATACATCGCCAGGACTGATGGGAGAAGTTACAGTAGCCGCCTCCGAACTGATTGACTTGCCCCGCCACACGCCATAGCATTCCTGCGAATGATCGGCGAAACCATCTCGCACTACCGCGTCATCGAGAAGCTCGGTGGTGGTGGGATGGGGGTGGTGTATAAAGCCGAGGACACCGAACTCGGTCGCTTCGTGGCACTCAAATTCCTGCCGGAAGAGCTCAGCCACGACTCAAAATCGCTCGAGCGTTTCTGGCGTGAAGCGCGGGCGGCCTCCGCCCTGAATCATCCCAACATCTGCACCATTTACGAGGTGGGTGAGCATGAAGGCCAGAACTTCATAGCCATGGAACTGCTCGAAGGCGAGACGCTGGCAGCCCGGATCGAACGCGGACCTCTGCCCCTAGCCGAGGCCATGCGCATCGCTTTGGGGTTGCTTGCTGCCCTGCAAGTGCTGCATCGCAAAGAGCTGGTACACCGAGATCTCAAACCCTCAAACATGTTTCTGACCGAGAACGGGGTCAAGATCATCGATTTCGGGCTGGCGCGCCTGTCGCGGGCTGATCCAACAGTCACCCAAACCCAACTCACTACGCCGGGACTGCTCGTCGGAACTCCAAACTACATGTCTCCGGAGCAACTGCTCGGTCACGCCATTACACCCGCTTCAGATCTCTTCGCCGCTGGTTCCATTATTTTCGAGATGTTGAGCAGGCGGCGCGCCTTCGCAGGGCGCTCGGCGATGGAAACCTTTCACACTATCCAGTACGGACAGCCACCCACGCTAAGCGGCTCTCCAGCCATTGCCGCGGTGGACGGCGTCATTCACCGCGCCCTGGCGAAAGAGCCGCAGGAACGCTATCCGTCCGCCGACGCCATGGCACAGGAATTGCGGGCGACGCTCTTACTAGAGGATTCGGACGTCACCCCGTGCGTCCGGGTAATGAGCCGTTTGATCGTGCTGCCGTTTCGCGTTCTCCGGCCAGATCCGGAGACCGACTTCCTCGCCTTCAGTCTGCCGGATGCCATCACCAGCTCGTTATCCGGTCTTGAATCGTTGATCGTGCGCTCCAGCTTGGCGGCTGCGCGCTTTGCCGGTGAGGCCCCGGACCTGAAAACTATAGCGGTGGAGGCCGACGTGGACGTCGTACTCACTGGAACGCTCCTCACCTCAGGGGGCCAGCTACGTGTTAGTACTCAACTGATGGAGACACCCTCCGGCGCGCTGATCTGGTCGAAGACGTCGCAGGTGGCACTGCGGGACATCTTTCAGTTGCAGGACGACCTCGTGAACCGCATCGTAGAGTCGCTCTCGCTGCCCCTGACGGCGCGTGAGCACCGCCGGCTCAAGCACGACGTGCCGGCCAGCCCGACAGCGTACGAGTATTATTTGCGCGGCAACCTGCTGTATTACGACTGGGCCAAAATGAGTGTGGCACGCGACCTGTATCTGCGCTGCGTCGAAGAGGATCCACAATATGCACCGGCCTGGGCCCGACTCGGCCGATGTTATCGGCTGATCGCCAAATGGAGCGGCGAGCCGGACGAGGACCTAGTGCGGGCCAAGAATGCTCTTGAGCGGGCTCTTCAGCTCAGTCCTGATCTTCCGGTGGCGCACCATCTTTATGCTCAGCTCGAAGCCGACCTCGGACGTGCACAGGACGCCATGGTGCGCTTGCTTGGCCGGGCTGGGGTCGGTAGCAACGATCCGGAGCTGTTTGCTGGCCTCACGCACGTCTGCCGATACTGCGGGCTGCTTGAAGCCTCGCTCGCAGCCCACGAACAGGCACGCCGGCTAGATCCGCAGATCCGGACCAGCGTGGCACATACCCACTTCATGCTCGGTGACTACCGCAACGTGCTCACTACCAGTTCGGGCGGTGATTCTCTCTACATCCATCCTCTGGCATTGTCCCAGTTGGGCAGGGAACGGGAGGCCGTCGAACTGTTGCGAGAACGGCTGCAGGAAGGATTGCCGCTTCCGCTGATCCGCTTGCACGGAACCTCGCTGCTGGCCCTTCTGGAGGGCCGGCCCGAGGACAGTGTGCAGGAAGCCGAGCACTACATCCGGAGCAGTTGTCGAGATCCAGAAGGCTTATATTACCTGGCCCGGCAGTTAGCCTATCTGGGCAAACACGCGCGAGCCTTAGAGATCCTGAACGAGGCGGCCGAGCTGGGCTACGTGTGCTTCCCCACGATGGCTCGGGACCCGTGGCTGGACTCGCTGCGCGGAAACCTCGAGTTCACCCTCGTGCTCCGCACAGAAGAGGCGCGCAATCGTGAGGCTGCCCAAGCTTTCCTGGCGGCCGCCGGTGGCCGAATCCTGGGCGTGCGACCAACCTAAACCTTAACCTCAGCTGGCCGCTTACCAGTCCGTTGACGGGGGGAACTTGACCCACTGCTTGCTATAAGACTTTCGCACGCGTTGGGCCGACGGCTCGGAGTTCTGGTGACCGAAAGGAATCTCTTGTATAAAAGCAGTTGACTGCGCCAGGGGCGGAGTCACTGGTGCCAAGAACTTGGCGAAACCGGTTTGTTGATCGACAGGAGTTGTTAGCCAAGTTCTTGGAGAGCTGCGTAGACCAGACAATCTATGAATCGGCGGCCCAGTGCTAACGGAGCACATCCAATGGACAGGCTGGAATGCAGCGGGAATCCCTGTCCTACGATTCGCTAATCAGGAGGTATCTGAATGGCTGCGACTACATCCAAAGTCCCAAGATGCGCTACGTACGAAGACGCCAACCTGCTGCTTCGCCTTTATGAGCTGCGCCGCGAAGAGAGGCTTCGCAAAGCCCGGGAGTGGTTCATTAAAAATTTTCACGCAAGCACCATGGAAGAATTCCAGAAGCTCTGTCCGCTCGGCTCGGAAGAGAACGCTTTCTACCGCATGGTAGTTAGCTATTGGGACATGGCGGCTTCGATCGTCACCGGCGGTGTCCTGCACCAGGGGCTATTCACGCAGAACTCCCGTGAGCTGCTTTTGGTGTGGGAGCGGATTCGCGATGTCGTACCGGCGTTGCGCGAAACTTTCAAGAACTCAAACATCGCCAGAAATTTGGAAACAGTTGCGAACTCGATGATCGCGGATAGGCTCCCAGATTCTGCGTTTGGGGTTTAACCAGCCGACGCTCCTTCACCGCGCCGGGGCTGGTCAGGTTTTCGTCGCGCACCGTGCCCGACCTTACGTTGCGGAAGATTTATTCGATTGGTGGCGCATAAGCAAATATGTGTCGCCAGAGGATTACGTCTTTTTCATTGGAGCCGCACCTTCGCGGCCGATCTAATGAGTTGTCGATCCCCTTTGGGGCTTTCCGATTTCGTTCTGCTGTTTTGTGAACCGAACACTGATGTCGCTTGGCCGACGCAATTGCTGGCGAAAAATAAGGTGCTGCCGAGCAGCAGAGTTTGCAATGGAACTCGCCACGCGACCGACGTTCAGACGTTGGAGACGATACTGACGTCCGAGATTCTCGGGCACTATTTGCGATAAAGTAAGGAGGAGATCACATGGCAAAAAAGCTATTCGCTCTGTTCGCGCTAGTACTTACCTTTTCGCTGTCAATTGTGTTCGCGCAGGAGGCTCCCACCAAGGCAGCGAAGCCAGCGCGTTGGGAGGGTATTGTAGTCAGGATCAGCTGCGCATCCCGCCATCCCCAGCCTGTTAGACACGATAAATGCCCGCATCCGGGACGAAATTAAAGCATTTTCGTATTTCAATTCTTCTTCTGTCCTTGGTATTGGTGGGCTTGGCATGGGCGGGACCAGCCAAAACCCCACCGGAGCAGCCAGAAACCGTAGTCGCCATCGGCGATGTTCACGGTGACTTTGAAGACTTCGTGACCATTCTTCAACGGTCCGGGCTCATCGACGCGGCGATGTTGTATTTGTAAGAATCGACAAATCCTATTTCGGTGCCGCTGGCAAGCGGTTTCACCGATTCGTGTTCATCAACTCCTTGGAAAGAGGCGTCATGAGTCACGGTGCCGTCGGCACGTTCGGAATGAAATCACTGGAATACGAATTAGATCGATGCCTGCTGCTGGGAATGACACTGTTCCTTTTAATTTGCGCTTCGTTAATTATCCATTACCTCGCGTGGCTTCGGACCCCGATCCAAAAGGTCACCGACTTGCGCATTGTTCTGGGGGTTAGCTCATTATCACTTTCATCTGGCTGGGTTGTTTCCTGTGTTTTACGTTTGGGTAAAGGTCTTTGGAGTGCGGAGGTCTGCCTATCAGGAATACGCGAAATGGGCCGTTCGTGGAACAGATCACCATGTTCCCTGCAGGTCACGACGACATGGTCGATGCAATGACACAGGCTTCGAGCTGGCTGTTGCAATCGAGCCAGCACACTATTGAGATTTACAACGCTTTTAGCGGACCGAACGAGTGTTCGAAGCAATTGACGCTGACCGTTCGTAAAGCGGGTTCGAGCCAGGAGAGGACCGTCCAATACGATAACTCTACGCGATGGGTCAGCCAGGAGCACGGCAGCAAACAGGTCAACGACATTGATTCTGGCCAGGTTAAAGACAGTGGGTCAGGTAAAGCAGAGCCTCGGTACGCACGTTGAGGTCAGGGTCGCGTAGCAGCCGCTCCATGTCAGGCCGCAGCGTCTTGTCGCCGGATGTGGACAGAACAGCGATGGCCTTCCTCCGGACTCTCAGCCGAAAACGTCTCGTCAATCTGCTGCACCACTCGGCATCGACGTGGAGTTTAGGTGTTCTAAACGACGGGGTGTCCTGAGAGTGCCGGGCGCGGGCGCTTCCCAGGGTGGACATTCGTATGTTGGCTCTCTTGCAATAGCCAGCTCGAGCATTTCAGTATCAGGTTGTCACGCTTGGAGGCATCACACAACTACAAGCTGTGGCGCCGGAGCCAAAAGCCGTACCGGTCACATCGCCATAACCATTGACGCCATCTACGGTCGAATACGTGAAGTT
>JBBSFW010000073.1:0-19029 GCA_038254805.1 Terriglobales bacterium | reverse complement strand
TGGTGGCGGCGGTTGGACTCGAACCAACGACCTAGGGATTATGAGACCCTCGCTCTAGCCACCTGAGCTACGCCGCCACATTGCAAATTGTAAAGGGAACGCGAGGAGGATGGTGTAGAAACTGGTCTGGCAGACCCCGAAGTGGCGTCAGGTTCAAGCCACGTTCTCGATTCTAGGCTAGAAATCCATCCAGGCCAAGCGCACATGTACCGCCGGGCCTAACTTCGCCCCACACCGGCACAACTGGCCCGAGGCGATGGCTTTCCTCCACGAATTTGCATGCCGACGCTCTACGTGAGTGTCGGTGATCACTTGTTGGTTTTTTGCTGGAAGTGCCGGAACGCCAGTTTGCGGATGGTGTCTGCGACTTCTTTGTTTCCCGCCAGATTTCGCAGATCCTGGATCAGCAGATTCTTCATCAGTCCCAGGGAGACATCCATGGGGGTGCGGGGATTGAAAACCAGGTTCCGGACCACTGGGTAGTTTTTCACGAAGCGGCGCTTCATCGGAATGGCCCGCAGGACCGCTTCCAGAACGTTCCTCTGGCTGGAAAATTTCTCAACCTCTCCGTCACTGATTTTGGGAGAGTCGAGTACGGCGAGCGCAACAATTTTTGTGCCATCCCTGATCAGGATGGAGCGTTCTTCCTTGTTGCCCTTCATGGCCAGTTGGATACGGCCTTTGATGTCGAGTTTGGAGATTTTTTGTAGAACACTCCCCCGCTGTTGATCCTGGGGATTAACTAGTTTTTTAGCGGGCTTGACGATGACTGGCGCCTGGGCGGGCATCGCGGAGGCTGCGGTAGCAACGGCCTTCGGCGGGTCCTCGACAGCTAGATCATCGTGCATTCCTCCGATGACGGTAAATGGCGCGTTAGCTTCGGCGGCAATCTCATTTGCATGCTGGGTAAAGTAAGAGATAAGCGCGCTCTCGACTTCAGGGCTCTCGACCGCAGCTTCGGCGCCGGGCTCGCCACCTATTTGGGGATGGGATTCAGCCATTGACGGAGGCGCTTCCTCGCCGGGAAGAGCGAAGATTGGCGTACTTCCATCACTGGTTTCTGGCGGCGACGCCCCGGCCAGTGATACAGGTCCAGCCAGCAGTTCCCGTAGCCGTGCGGCCTGGGTTCCGCCTAAGTATTGATTGGACTGCATGGCAATCGAAACCTGCGGCGAATTCCTGACTCGCGGACTCGCCAGCATCGCGTCGATCCATTCGCCCTTAAGGTTCGAAGCCAACACTGAGAGTTTTGCCGTGGGCACCGACTCATTTTCCAGAAGGAGGGGAAATAGGCCGGGCCGCAAATTCCTGGGAGAGAGCCAATAATCCAGAATTTCCGGAGGAGTGGTTGGGCCGGCGACAATCTTTTTTGCAGAAGTCTCGTCCCAGGCGGCCAGTGTCAGTTGCGCTTGCTCACCGAAGATTGGGTTGTGGCCAGAGAGGTAGACCAGAATTTCAACCATCTCCTCTGCCGGAACAGAAAGCGCGCCCTTTGCCGCCGTCATCATCTGGTGGGAGGGCAGGGCGCAAGCACGAATCAGCTCAAGCATGCGAGACATAGTTCTCGGGAAACTCCAGTTCTGTACGCTACAGAATCTCGCAGCCGAGAGGAATCTCCCAGCATTTTCGGGCAGGGTAACGTTACTGAAGGAAGTGCCCCAAGGGTCAGTTCGCGGCGGCGGCATCTGGGCCGTCCCTCCGCATTCGCAGATAGGCGCGAATGAGTGGCTGCAGGTCGCCATCAATCACCCGGTCCACATCCCCAATCTCGATCTTAGTGCGGTGGTCTTTAATCATCCGGTACGGCTGCAAAACATAGGAACGGATCTGCGAGCCGAAATTGATCTCCAGCTTCGAGTCCTCGATTTTTCTTGTAGCCTCGCGTTTTTTTTCCATCTCGAATTTGTACAGCTTGGAGCGCAGCATACTCATAGCGCGCTCACGGTTCTTATGCTGGGAGCGCTCGTTCTGGCAACTGGCGACCAGTCCGGTAGAGAGGTGAGTAATGCGGACGGCTGAATCCGTAGTGTTCACATGCTGCCCGCCTTTGCCGCTGGAGCGGTAGGTGTCAACCCTCAGATCTTCTGGTTTGATGATGACTTCGATCGATTCATCAATTTCAGGAGAGACGAAAACGCTGGCGAACGATGTATGCCGCCGCTTGGCCTGGTCGAATGGCGAGATGCGAACCAGACGATGCACGCCGATCTCGCTGTTTAGTAAGCCGAACGCATACTCGCCATTGACGCCGAAGGTTGCGGATTTGACCCCGGCTTCTTCGCCGGGCTGGTAGTCGTAGAGCACGGTATCAAATCCCTGGCGCTCGGCCCAGCGCAGGTACATACGCATGAGCATCTCTGCCCAATCCTGGGATTCAGTGCCCCCAGCTCCGGGATGGATGGTGACGATGGCATTGCGGGCATCGTTCTCGCCTGAGAGCAGGGTCTGGGTTTCCAGGCGATCGATAAGTCCGCGCAGGGCGTCGATTTCGCGGCGCAGATCGGCATCGACATGCTCACCTTCGCGGGCCAGATCGAAATATGCCGAGATGTCTTCGGTGCGCCGCACAAGGTCTGCATCGGTGGCGAGCGCGGCTTCCAGCCGTTTCTTTTCGCGCATGACCTTTTGGGATTTCTGCGGATTAGACCAGAGATCGGGGTCGGCGGCCTGTTTATCTACTTCGGCCAGTTGCAGGCGGAGGTTGGCGGCGTCAAAGGTACTCCCGGAGTTCGCGGACTTTTTGCTGCAATGCTGAATATTCCTGCTCGAATTCCTGCATGATTCTATACGTCAGCCTTTGCCGGGAGTGAGCGCCACCAAGATCGCCCCCAAAGAAATTATCGCACAGGCGTATGCAAACCAGTCGCCGTGGCGGGTGTAGAAGGTGGTGCTGGTCGAAAGGGCGTACGAGGCCGGGAGCACGGTCCGAACTTTACGCTGCGTTGCCTGGACCACTCTACCGTAGGGATCTACCGAGGCAGTGACGCCGGTATTGGTGTCGCGCAGGAGCCAGCGTGCATTTTCCACCGCGCGCATGCGGGCCTGCCTTAAGTGTTGCGCGTAGGCTCCACTGTCGCCGTACCAGCCGTCATTGGAAATATTCACCAGCACTTGCGCGCCCTGACTGGTGAATTGCCGGACTTCATCCGGGAATATGGATTCGTAACAAATGAAGATTCCGAGTTTCTGATCTCCAGCCAGTACCGGCTGGCGGGAAATCCCGCGAGAAAAATCGCCGACTTCTTTGGTCAGGCCTCCGGCAAAGGAGAGCCAGCGCTTAAAAGGAACATATTCGCCGAATGGTACAAGATGGATTTTGTCATACCGTCCGCTCCACTCACCGTCCGGACCGACCAGTACCGCGGAATTGAAGATCTGGGTCGCTTGTTGGGGTGACATGCTGGCATTTTGCACGCCGATGCTGCCGGCAACGATTGACGCTTGAGCACTCACCGCGAGATGGCTGAGAGCGGTGCGGAAAAGAGGATCGCCACTGTAGAAGGGTGCCGGCGATTCCGGCCAGATGATCAACTCCGGATGCCGCCGCTCGTTACTGGGAGGATTGAGGCTGATACGCGAGAGGTCCGCGAGAGTGTCATCGAAATATTGCCGGGTCCAATCGGCGCTATCGAGCGCGGGAATGTTTTCCTGCACGAGCAGCGCGCTGTGATCGGCGGCAAACCCCGGCATTGGGATCCAGCGGGCGGCTTGCAGCAATAACGTGGCGCCCAACGCCGCCCACAAGAGAGGCCTGCGGCGGCTTCTGCGCATCAGAAACGCGGCGGCAATGGCGGCGTTGACCACTACAATCTCAAAAGAGACCCCGTAGACGCCGGCGACCATGGCGATCCGCGTCAGGGGAATGTTATCCACCTGAGTAATTCCCAGCAGGTCCCAGGGGAAACCGCTGATCCGGGTGCGGGCCAGCTCCACCGTAACCCAGACAACAGGCGAAAGCACCAGCGCCAGCCTGGGTGATGAGTTCGCCAAAAGGGCCACAACCACGGCAAATAGGCCGTGGTACAGGGCCAGATAAAGGGCGAAAAGAAGCAGCAGGGCGGCGGCCCCAGCCGCATCGATGCCGCCGTACTGCTTCATGGTGCTGTAAACCCAATAGCAGGATCCGGCGTACCAGAGGATCCCGCAAGCCCATCCCAGCAGGAACGCTTGGCCGTAATTCGCCGGGAGGAGTTTGGCTTCACCTCGTAACTGGAGAGTGTCCGGCTGCCGGGCGCGCAGGACGGCAATCAGAAGGGGGGCGACCGCAACCCAACTGAGAACGTAAAGGTTCGACAGTGGAAAAACCAGAATCTGCAACACGGCAGAGAGGAGGACCAGGAGCCATGAATTTTTTTCTATTCCGAACATTGCTGAAGAAGAATATCAGCAGAACGGGCGTGCGCTTTGCAACCCACAGTCTTAGATTCGGGGCTGCAGATGGCCTAGGACGAAGGCCGCAAGTTCGGAGCTCACATAGTCTGGCGGGCGGGCAACGAACCTGGGCTGGCCGGACACCGGCTTCAAAGAGATTCCCCGCCATTGCACAGTACGGCCCTGGTGCAGAATGATGGCATCGGCGCGATCAAGAAATTCCTGCGCGGAGGTCTTAAAGTCCTCCGTAGCCGGGTCAAGCACGGGTATGTATAGGTCGGGGCGGATGAATTTCAAAATACTGTTGGATTCCATGATGGCGTTTTGGGCTTGGGCGAGCCGACGGCGGATCGCTGGCATGGCTTCAGCCAGATGTCCTTGCTCGGTGCGCACCCAAAAGGAGCGCCTGGCTCCAGCGGCGAGAAAACGGGCGCTGTCCGAGGTACCCGGATTCGTTTCCTCTGAAATCGCCCAAGTGTGGACTTCGGTTGCGCAGTGACAAGGTTTGCCATCCAGGGAACACTTGCCGTGCCCAAACTGCGTGATCTTAAATGCCGTCCAATTATATGCAGGCAGCGCCGAAATGAGGCCGGCAACCACGCTGGTTTTCCCCACACTTCGGGAGTGCCCGCCGATCACGATGACGGCCATAGTTGATGCTTCATTTTCGCAGCGACTGCCTAATGGCCGACGAGGCGAGAGCCGTTATTCCTTCCTTCCCAGCCGAGCCAACGCAGCCAGATTTTTCAGATACACCCGCAGTGGTTTAGCCGGAGTTCCCCAGAACGCAATGCCCTCGCCGCGAAGCACTTTCTTCGGCAGAACGCCGCTCTGACCTCCCAGCATCACACCCTGTAGGATGCGGGCGTGCTCCCCCACGCCAACCTGTCCGCCGATGAGCACATTGTCCTCAATAGTAATGCTCCCGGAAAATCCCGCCTGCGCGGCAATGATCACGTTCTCGCCGATCTGGCAGTTGTGGCCGATATGGACCAGATTGTCGATCTTAGTGCCGTGGCCGATACGGGTGATTTCCAGTGCGCCGCGGTCAATGGTGGTGTTCGCGCCGACCTCGACGTCATCTTCGATTTCGAGCGTTCCAACCTGCGGGAATTTTTCATGCCGGCCACTAGTGGGATCGCGGACATACCCGAAGCCGTCGCTGCCCAGCACCGCCCCGGCATGGACGATGACCCGATGGCCGAGTTTTGTTCCGGTATAAATGGTTACGTTCGGATAGATCGTGCAGCTCTCTCCAATTTCCACATCGCGGCCGATGACACAGCATGATCTGATCCGCGTGCGCGAAGCGATTTTGACGTTCGCATGAACGGTGACATGCGAGCCGATAGAGATCCCATCGCCAAGTTTCGCGGATGGATGGATGAAGGCGGTCGAATGGATCCCCGGCTCATGTTCGCTTTGGTCACGCAGCATTTCGGCAGCCCGCGCGAATGCCAGCCTGGGGTTAGAGGCGATCAGCAAAGTCCTTGAAGTTGTGATCTTTTCCGCAAAGGTTCCCGCAACCAAGGCCGAGGCGCCGGATTGCAATGCTGACAGGAGCTTGCTTTCCTGTTCGACAAATACCAGTTCGCCCTCTGACGCCCTAAGCACGCTGGACACACCCCATACCGCAACTTGATCATCGCCCATTACGCGCGCCGCTATGGCGCGCGCGATTTCGCCGACGCTCAGTTTCATTGCACCTGTTGTATATGTTTGAGTTGAGAAAGAAAAGCTGCCGCATACAATGAAGACGTGGAACGGAAGATCTTCTGGATTGCGTTTACCGTGCTCGGATTGGCCGCGGATTTTGTGCTGCCGCTCTGGTGGGCGCTGGTAGCGACGATTCCCATTGCTGTCGCCAGCTGGTGGATTGCATATCGGAGTGACTGGTTTTGATGCCCGCCGCTTGCGGAGACTAGTACAGGGTCGCCTGGCCAGCTGGGCGAGTTTTCCAGCGACGGTGGACCCAGAGCCATTGGTCCGGATAATTGCGAACGTAGTCTTCAATCACTTTCGTAAACAGGGCCGTATTGGCAACCACGTCCGCCTGGGTATTCCCGGTGCGAATGAGCTTGGCGGCTGGATCGAAGCGGAGGCGATATTTCTTCAGCGCCGGATCCCAGATTGTGAATCCGGGCACGACCGCAGCGTCGGTCTTCAAGGCGACGCGGGCAATGCCGCTGGCGGTGCAGGCTGGGATGCCAAAGAAGTCCACGAATATCCCCTGACCCGGGATCATGTTGGTGTCCATGAGAACTCCGACGGTTTCCCCCTTGCGCATGGCGGCAATCAGGCCACGCGCGAAGTCTTTGTCGACTGCCCTGTTGCCGTGCATAGTGCGATAACTCCGGGAAAGGCGATTGAGGTAAGGATTGTCGAGCGGCCGCATAACCACATTGAGGGGATACCCGTACAGCGAGTGGGCAAAGGCAGAGAGTTCCCATGCTCCCAGATGTGCGGTTAAGAATAAAACTCCCTTGCCGCGGCCGAGCGCGCGTTCGAAGTTCTCGAAACCCTCATAGACGACAGTTTTGCTCACGTTCTCGCGAGTGTATTTCGGAAACTGGCAAACTTCTGCGACTTGGCGGCCCAGCGAAGTGAAAACCCCACGAAGAACCCGGGCTCGCTCGCGGGAACTCTTCTCAGGAAAAGCCAGCGCCAGGTTTTGCCTTCCCACGCGGCGCAGTTTCGCGTGCAGGAGAAAAACCGTCCAGGCTAGGGTGATTCCGGCGGCGCGGGCTAGCGGCCGGGGCAGCGCGCCTATGGACTTAAGCAGGACCCATGCCAGCGCGTATTCGAGTCGATACCGCAAGGGAATGGGTGACGGTAGCACCCAGGAAATTTTGCTGTCAAACAAACGGAAACGACCTTGACCGCACAGTTTGGCGAGGTTATCGCAAGCTCGCAAAAAAGACACGGGCATTTTTTGGGCGTGCCCGCGACGTCTCAGCTGCTGGCGGCGGGCTTTTGATCCTACTTGCTAGTAAGCTTGGCCCACTTCGACAGGCTTTGTAGAAAAGGATAAGCGCCCTCGGGCGCGCTTGCGGTCTCAAGCGTGGTCCGAAACGGCTGCATCTTGCCGTAGAATTCGCGAGTGCTTTCGCGATCCATTTTGATTACAGCTCCATTCAATTCGAGGCCGGCGAACGCTCCGCGCGCACGGGAATAGCTGAGAACCTGGGCGCGCATCTGCCAGTCAGTGTCCGCTGCCGCGTGCCGCCCAACCGGACCTGCGGCCACAGTGGCGTCGGCGCCGAGCTTGAACTTGCTGTTGAGCAGGTTTTCCATGCCTTTCTGGTTCATGATGAGCATGATCAGATCGACGGCCTGGCCACCAATCTGCAATCCAAAGCTGCCGCCTTGAATGGTGAAAAATGCGGGATCACTCCATCCTCTTGGGGTGCGGCAACTGGCCACTCCCCGCCCGTACTGCGCGCCAATCACGAAGCCGGCCTTCAGCATAGATGGCACCACCGCGACGCATTCGGCCGAGCCCATGACTTGGTCGGGAATGCCGGTGTCAGGCGCCGATTGAATTTCCTCCAGAATGGAGGAGGCGGTCTTTACCCGATCGGCGGCCTTGTTCTGGTCTTCATCATCGCCGGCAAAACAGGAGGCTGCGAGGCCCAAAACCAACATAAGGAGGAGGAGCTTTTTCATCACATCCACACTTTCGATTGAAAGATTTCTAAGGAGACACCTGATTGTAGGAGATTACTCTGTGCAAGAGACGGTTATAGCCCGCCAAGATGTTAACGATCAGGATGCTTGGAGGCACAAAAAATCGGGGTCAGCAATGGCGGTTTAAGCCGCCACTCCCAACCCCGTCTCCCAGGTTCTGTGGTAGGTAGGACGAGTATGGTTCATGTTTGTTTGGCTGGCAAGTTACGAAAGTCATTGGCCTTTCGTAATCAGGGTGCTGGCGTTCTAGCCACCGAGAGGACCCGAGGCGGGCTGTTTTCCATGCCTGATTTCTCTTCCCATTCATTGCCTGCCCGGCGCAGCGGCATGCCCGGCTTCCATCTCGGCAGAACGCGGTCCCTTGGGAATCTGATACCCTTCGGGCGCGGCTCAGGCTTAATTCGATGAATGATGTACAGAATCTTTCGCGAGAAGGATTGCTTTCGGCGCGGCGAGGAGGCCTTGTACGCATGTGGATCATGTTGTTGTTTATCGTCGGCGTATTCGGAGCATTCGTGTTGGGATCGCGACTGTTGTCGGCTAAGGCTGTTCCCGCAGTGGGGTCGGCTGCGCCTGATTTTTCATTGACCTCCGAGGATGGCTCGCTGGTGAGCTTGAAGAATTATCGAGGTAGGTGGGTAGTGCTTTACTTTTACCCTAAAGACTTCACCAGCGGATGCACGACCGAGGCCCACAATTTTTCAGCGCGACCGGGCAGAGTTTGAGCGGCGGAATGCGGTAATCGTGGGAGTCAGCATGGACAGTGCGCAGTCACATAAAAACTTCTGCGCCAAGGAAGGGTTGAATTTCAAGCTGCTGGCGGACACTTCACACCAGGTCTCGAAGCAGTATGGCTCGCTGATCAACTTCGGAGTGGCGCAGTTTTCGGCGCGGCACACCTTCCTGATCGATCCCCGCGGGAACATAGCAAGCGCATTTAACAGCGTGGATCCCCGCAAACCCAGCGAGGAGATGCTGGCGGCCATTGACAGGCTGTCTCATGCTCCGTAAATTCTGGCGGCTTGACCCGCAGAGATCGAGCCTTCGCCTCATTTATTGCGGGAATATTCCTTTGCCCCGTCTGGGATGGAAATTCCGGTCGGCAGCCGTGAGTCGCTCACCGGGGCGGCGGCCGCCAGATGCAGCGGAATGACACCTGCCCAGGTTGGAAAAGAATAATCTTCTTCGTCGTCAACCACCGGGCCTTGCCGGACTTTGGCTGAGAATTCCTCAATCGGCAGGCGGAGTACAGTTGTCGCCTTGATCTCCCGCTCATTGGGCGGGCGGACATCGTTCCAGCGGCCGGGGAGAATGTGCTCGGAAAGGACTTGAAGCGCACCCAGCTTGTCCTCCCTATCGTCAATTGCAACCGCGGTGCCTAGGATTACGACCGAGCGGTAATTCATCGAGTGGTTAAAAATAGAGCGAGCCAGTACCAGTCCATCCAGCAGGGTCACGGTGACGCACACCGGAATGCCACCGCCGGCCTGACGAAGCATACGGCTGGCGGCGGACCCGTGAATATAAAGCACATCTTTGTACCGGCCATAACTGGTTGGAATTACGTATGGCTGACCTTCGACAGCGAAACCAACGTGGCAAACGAAACCCTCGTCCAGGATTTTGTAAACCGTGGGGCGGTCATAGACGGCGCGCTGGGGCTCGCGAACCACACTGATGCGCGCGGTCGGGGGAGAAGAGTTCGACATGAGTAGGGATGCTCCCGGCAATCGCGAAGAGTAACAAAACTTATGTTAACAGTTCGTTGCTGCGATTCCGGCGAAGCTCGAGTAATTCCGGCGAGCTGACCAACACCCGAGCGGAGGCATGCCACCCTCTGAACGCCACAGAGGGTGGGCAACCGGGATTATTATTCGAGCGACTTGGGATCGGAGCGGTTCTTAGGCGATGCTTTAGTTAGTTCGACATGGAGGTCATGCGCGGCTGCTGGCGTTCCCACTCTTCCTTCACGGACAATTTCTTTCGCGGTCACTCTCTTGCCGTATAATTTTTCGTTTGCGCCATTGTCGGGACGGAGAGTCGACCCTTCGAGAGAGATTCCGGCGAACAAACCGCGCGAGCGGGAATAGGAAAGAATTTCAGCACGCATTACCACGTCAGTAGCAGCGGTTGCAGTGCGGCCCTTGGGGCCCGCGGCGGCCGCCGCATCAGCGCCAAGCTTTACCTTGCTGCCCATGAGAGATTCGGCGCCCCGCGGATTCATGACGAGAAGAACGAAGTCAGTCGCCTGGCCCCCGAGTTGGAAGCCGATGTTCCCACCCTCGAGCGCGTACATGGCAGGGGCGCCCCAGGGACCGGTGAAGTGCGGACCGCTGCGGCACACCATGACGCCGCGGCCATAGCTGCCGCCGATGCCGATTGCAAACTTGACCACCGAAGGCAGCACAATCACGCACTCCGCATCGTCGAGCAGGTCTCTCGGAATGTCATCCGGGATGTTAAGAATCTCTTTCAGGACCGTACCCGCGTCCTTCACACGATCCGTTTCTTTTTCGTGTCTCGCCCCAAGGGCGAAGGGAACACAGGTAAACGCGAGCAGAAATGAGATCAACTTTTTCATCGCTTCTCCTTAGGTGGGTGTCGAGTCATTTTACTCCCGCGCGTGTTTCTAGAACAGGCAATGGGTCGACCATCGGGAGAGGGCTCAGGTTAACAACCACGGTAGCGTGCTCCTTTTGTAACTTGGCGAACCCAGGGCAGTCGCCTAGATTCAGGCGAATGGCAAGCTGGAATGCCGACTCTTCGGCAAGCGACGTGCATCTAAGTACTTGTGTAGTCCCTGGCCTAGGCTTTTGGTGCAATTTTTGGACGGTTTGGGAATGAAGTACATAGCACTGGGTTTTTGTCTGGTGGCGGCGGTAGCGATGTCGCCGTTGCGGGCGCGTTCCCAAACTCCCTATGTGGCTGCCGGCCGCGGTCTCTTAGTTAACTCGCCGGGCATTGATTCTACCGACCCCTCGGTACTCACGATTGAAAAACATGTCAATGAGGTGGATGTACTTTTTATCGCCATGAATAAACATGGCAAGTTCGTGCGCGACCTGAACAAAGGTGATTTCAGTTTTCTGGATGACCACAAGCCGCCGCAGGAGATCGTCAAATTCTCACAGCAAACCGATCTTCCCTTGCGGCTGGGTTTGCTGATTGACACCAGTGGATCGGTAAACGGACGCTTCCAGTTTGAACAGGATGCTGCGGTTGGTTTCCTTCAGCACACGGTGCGCGCGCACTACGACCATGCATTTGTTATGGGATTTAATGGCCGCAACCGGATAGTGCAGGATTTCACGGACAAGGTCAGCTTACTGGCAGCCGGAGTTCAGCGCCTGCAAGCCGGCGGCGGCACCGCGCTCTACCAGGCGGTCTATACGGCTTGCAAAGAGCGCCTGCTGAAGGATGATTCCGACCGGCCGTTACGACGCGCCCTCATTGTGGTCAGCGACGGCGAGGACAACCAGAGCGAAGTTTCGAAGCAGCAGGCGATCGAAATGGCGCAGCGCGCGCAGGTCATCATTTACACGATCTCCACGGACGATAGTGGATTGATTTTGCGCGGCGACAAGATCCTGCAACAGCTGGCCGATGCCACTGGGGGCCGCGCCTTTTTTCCTTTCAAGATGAAGGAAATTAAAAGCTCGTTTTCGGCCATTGAAGACGAATTGCGCAGCCAGTATTCAGTTTCATACCATCCCGCGGATTTCGATGCTGACGGGCGCTATCGGGCCATTGAAATAACCGCATTAAACCGGGACCTGCAGGTACGTGCCCGTAAGGGATACTTTGCTCCGCGGCATTAGTGTGTCCTTACTCCGGGGGCTAAAATCGCATCAAATCAATACGTCGAGTTGATGATGACCAGGATCCCGCTCGTATTTCTGACACTGACGTTGTGGGTTGTGGCCGCCTCAGCGGCCAACGGTCAGCAAAGGAAAGCGCACAAACTCCAGACCAAGTCCACCAAACGTCAACTGGATCCGGCTACGGTTCCGGCGCATTCCGATCCGCCGCTGACTCCGGAGCAATGGCCCTCATCGCCTCCGGAGGTCATTTTCCAGAGTGGAGAACTAACCATTGTGGCGCGCAATTCCACGATGGGGGACGTTCTGAACGCAGTAAAGCAGAAAACCGGCGCCGCAGTTGAGATGCCGCCGCTTTCAAGTGAAAGAGTGGTGGGAAAATTTGGTCCGGGAGCGCCGCGGGATGTCATGGGGCAGCTGTTGAATGGATCACACTACGATTACGTACTGCTGGGATCTCCGTCCGACCCTGGCGCGCTGAAGAAGGTGTTGCTCATGGCACGGGCAAGCGGGCCCGAACCGGTTGCCCCGCAGCAACCAGCGAATGCAATTCCGGGTGTGGGCGGAGACCGGAATCTGGAGGCAATACCAGAAGTTGAGAACGAGCAGAACCCGGAAGAAAACAGCATGGAAGTGCCGGCAGAAGGCCAACAGTCAGAACAGGAACCTGCGCCTGAGCAGCAGGGTCAGCAGAACGGGCCAGTGGTTAAAACACCCGAGCAATTGTTGCGGGAGCTGCAACAACAGCAGCAACAACAACAGCAGCAGCCGCAACAGGGTGTGCCACCAGGCGCTCCGGGGCAGCCGCCGCAGTAAGGGTTTTCGCCTATGAGCCGCCCGGCCGCGAACCCGGTTCCTAGAATCGAACCGCGGAAGTTGAGTTCAAGTTGAAGCGAGTAGCTAGCCCGCGGGGGTTGACCTGAAAATCAGTCGCCGCTAACGCGAGTTTGACTTGAAACAAGGACTAGAGCCGGGCGCCGCCTGCGGGAGCTGCAGGCGAAGGCGCGCAGCAGCCCAATTACGCCGATGTAGGCGACCGTAATTCCAAGTGCCAGGGACCCGGCGACCGTGAAGGTGACTACAAACGCGACCAACAAGCTCCCCAAGTTCGGCTCCCACTTTCCCGTCGATTCAGCAAAGGCAATCAACGCCTTTATCTCCAGTGCTTTGCACGACTGGCGCGCTTCATCACCCTACCCGCATTGACGCTTGCTGCTGTTTACAAATACGATACGTCAGTAGAACCGCGCACCCTTACTCTCGAACATTTCTGGTGACCCGTCCACATTACGAAGGTCCATCATTCCGTACCATAATGGCCATCAGGGAAATTTCGGTCCGGGGCGCCCGGCAACACAATCTGAAAAATATCAACGTTGAGATCCCCCGCAATACGCTCACCGTGATCACCGGGCTGAGCGGGTCAGGCAAGTCATCGCTCGCATTTGACACGATTTATGCCGAGGGTCAGCGGCGCTATGTGGAAACGCTCTCGGCTTATGCACGCCAGTTTCTGGATCAGATGGAGCGGCCGGATGTTGACGGGATTGATGGCCTGAGTCCGTCGATTTCGATTGAGCAGAAAACGACCAATCGCAGCCCGCGATCGACCGTGGGAACCATCACTGAAATTTACGACTATTTGCGCCTGCTGTTTGCTTCGATTGGAGTGCCCCACTGCCCGAAATGCGGGCGGGCGATTTCGCGGCAGACCGCGGCACAGATTGTTCAACGCGTAATGGCACTGACGCCAGAGGAGCGGGTGATGGTGCTGGCGCCAATTGTGCGCGGGCGCAAAGGCGAGTTCAAAAAAGAGCTGGAGAAGCTGGCACAGCATGGCTTCACCCGAGCGCGCCTGGATGGCGAGTTAGTCAGCCTGGAAGACGAAACCGCGCTTGATAAGCGCAAGAACCATACGATTGAAATCGTGGTTGACAGGTTGCTGGTGAAGCCCGGAATCGAGCAGCGGCTGGAAATGTCGGTAGCACTGGCAATGAAGCTGGCCGGCGGGCTGGTGCAGGTGGCCATCGTCGGGGGAGAGGAGCAGCTTTACTCCGAGCGGCTGGCCTGCCCGGATTGCGGAATCGATGTTCCAAAACTCGAGCCGCGGTCGTTTTCCTTCAACAGCGGGTATGGAGCGTGTCCAGAGTGCCATGGCCTGGGAAGCAAGTTTGATTTCGATCCCGCCAAGGTGATTAATGACTGGTCGAAACCGCTGCTCGAAGGCGCTTTGGGGCCGGGGTCGGCCTCCCAGAATCTAGTTCATCAGATCAAGATCGTTGCTGCGGCTTACGGGATTGATTTGAGCACGCCTTTCGAAAAGCTGCCAGACAAAATCCAAAATTTGTTTTTCTACGGCGAGCCTTCGGGCCGGGGGAAGACGGGTTTTCTCGGAGTTTTTGAATACTTGAAAAATGGGTTGAATGAATCTACCTCGGAGGGATACCGCGACTGGCTGATGGAGCACATGTCGGCCACCCGGTGCCCGGCATGCGAGGGGAAACGCTTGCGTCCGGAAAGCCTGGCGGTACGGGTGGCAGGCATGTCGATCGCCGACTTTACGGCGATGCCGGTTTCGAGGTCACTGCAAGAGGCGAAGAGGATCAAGCTGAGCGGACGGGAAGCGCAGATTGCAGGCCGCATCATGCAGGAGATTGTAGAGCGGCTGCAGTTTCTGGATGCCGTCGGACTCGGCTACATTGCCCTGGATCGCTCGGCGGCAACTTTATCCGGGGGCGAAGGACAGCGAATTCGTCTGGCAACGCAAATTGGCTCCAAGTTGCGAGGAGTGCTCTACGTGCTCGATGAGCCTTCGATTGGGTTACATCATCGCGACAATGGCAGGTTGCTAAATGCCCTGGAAGAACTGCGGGATCTCGGGAATACGGTGCTGGTAGTTGAGCATGATGAGGAGACCATCCGGCGAGCAGATTATGTACTCGATCTCGGACCCGGGGCCGGACGTCACGGCGGTGAAGTCGTGGCACGCGGAACCCCTGAAGAAATTATGCGGGTCCCGGCATCGCTTACCGGAGCGTACATCTCGGGGCAGGCGCGGATCGAGATGCGAACCGAGCGGCGGCGGGTAAATGGAAATGCAATTACCGTGCTAGGTGCGCGCGAGAATAACCTGAAGAATGTGGATGCGACGTTTCCGTTGGGATTGATCAATGTCGTAACCGGCGTGTCCGGATCCGGAAAGTCTACGCTGGTGAATGATATTCTTTATCGCTCACTGGCGAAGGCGCTCTACCGCTCTCGCGAACAAGCAGGTGAGCACAAGGCGATCACGGGCGCGGAAAACATCGACAAGGTGATTCGCATCGATCAATCTCCGATTGGACGCACGCCGCGATCAAATCCCGCCACCTATACGGGAGTGTTTACGCAAATCCGCGATCTTTACGCGATGCTGCCGGAGTCACGCGAGCGTGGCTACAAACCCGGACGCTTCTCCTTCAATGTAGCCGGGGGCAGATGCGAAGCCTGCCAGGGCGAAGGCCGGCGTCGCATCGAGATGAATTTTCTCCCCGACGTGTATGTGGTCTGCGAAGTCTGCGGTGCGCGGCGCTACAACCAGGAGACCTTGGCAGTGAAGTACAAGGGATATTCCATCGCCGATCTGCTCGAAACCCCGGTTTCAGAGGCACTGCCGGTACTCGAGAACATTCCTCAAGTCAGACAGAAGTTGCAGACGCTGGAGGACGTCGGCCTGGGCTATCTGCACCTAGGACAATCCGCAGTCACACTCTCCGGAGGAGAAGCGCAGCGAATCAAACTGGCGCGTGAATTGAGCAAGCGCCAGACCGGACGAACGCTGTATCTGCTCGACGAACCCACCACTGGTTTGCATTTCGATGACGTCCGCAAACTTCTCGACGTTCTGCATCGTCTGACCGATCTGGGGAATACGGTCATTATCATCGAGCACAACCTTGACGTGATCCGCAATGCTGACTGGATCATCGATTTGGGGCCAGAAGGCGGCGAAGAAGGCGGCCGGATCGTTGCTCAGGGAACTCCGGAGCAGGTGTCGCGCAACAAGAAGTCATACACCGGGCAGGCCCTGGCACACTATTTTGCGGCAAGCGGGCAAACCGCGGCTGTCGCTCAGCCCTCAGTTGCCAGCTAAGGCAAAAGCCCTGTCCTGTAATTATTTGGTGTAGATTTAAGTGATGTCGTCGAATTCAGGGTGGCCGGAAGCTGGTCCAGAGGCTGCCTCGGTACTCGCCTCCGCTCCGCAAATACCCACGCCGAATCGTCCCAGGGAGAATCCGGCCTGGAGCGGATGGGACGTGGCACGAATTGCCGCGCTCACGCTGGTCATGATTTTTGTGTTCGTACTGACGGTGATGTTTAGCGCGCAGAAAATGCTGTATCCGAAGCTCTCAATCATGGAGGTTGCAAAATTTCCCTTGGTGAGTGTCTTCGCACAATTGGGAGCGTACCTGGTTGTTCTCGCTTTCATGTACACCGTGGCTACCAAGGGAGGCGATAATTTCTGGAAGGCAATCTCATGGAATTGGCCGTCACGGCACGCAGTCGCCTATCTGGTCGCAGGCGTATTTTTTTCAGTGGTATTGCAGGGACTTGCCCGCTTACTGCCAATGCCCAAGTCTCTGCCCATCGATAAATTTTTTCAGACGCCGCTTGACGCTTGGGTGCTCACGATCTTCGGAATGACGCTGGCGCCGATGGTGGAAGAGCTGTTTTTCCGCGGATTCCTCTACCCGGTATTGGCGCGCAGGCTGGGAGTGTTTTTTGCGGTATTCCTCACCGCAGTCGCATTTTGTTCTATTCATGTCGCGCAACTGGGGCGCTCCTGGGGTCCGGTATTGATCGTATTCCTGATCGGCTTAGCTCTGACTATTATCCGTGCGGTGACTAAATCCGTTGCCGCCGGGATGCTGACACACATGGCGTACAACGGTACCATTTCAGTGCTGGTATTTTGGGCCAGCGGCGGATTCAGACACTTGGACAGGATTACCCAATAGCCACCGTTTGCGATCTTAAGATTTCAATGTCCTCTGCGCGTCAGGAATTGCTGCGACTGCTGGCTTCGAAATCGTTTCGCCTGGGGGAATTCAGGCTGTCATCTGGCGGGCGCAGCGATTATTACGTTGACTGTCGCACCACCACGCTCAATGCTCGAGGCGCGCAGTTGACCGGGCAAGTTTTCCTGGAGGAAATCCGGGCCCGTGGGTGGGACGTAGAGGCGATAGGCGGTCTCACCATGGGCGCCGATCCGATTGTCGTCGCCGTAGCATTGACCAGCGGAAACATTCAAGGTTTTCTGGTGCGCAAGGCCGAAAAGAAGCACGGCACAGCCCAGAGGATCGAAGGTTTTCGCGAAAAAGGCGCGCGCGTCGTGATTGTGGACGACGTTTGCACGACCGGGTCCTCGACTGTCCAGGCTATTGAAGCCGCGCGCGAATTCGGTTTCGAAATCGCCGGCGTCATGTGCCTGGTGGAACGGGAAGAAGCCGGGGGAAGAGCAAGCGTTGAGAAAGCCGCTACTCAAGCGCCCTTTGTGGCAGTGTTTACCGCGAGCGATGTCAGGAAGGAACATTTAGGAAGCAACCGTTAGCCGTCGACAGGCGACCCGACCTTTTATGATTCAAACTCTAGAATGGACGGATCAAGGGGTGCGCTTCCTTGATCAGACGAAGCTGCCCACGGAAGAGACATACGTGAATTGCACCACGTATCAGGAGGTCGCGGATGTGATCCGCAACATGGTGGTCCGGGGCGCTCCCGCGATTGGTGTGGCTGCGGCGATGGGCATTGCGCTGGGCGTGAAAAATTCCGGGGCAGAGACTGCAGCCGCATTGAGGCCCGAACTGGGGGAAATCTGCGCTGTGATTGGCACGACGAGGCCGACCGCGGTGAACTTGTTCTGGGCCATTTCGCGGATGCAGCAGAAATTCGAGACACTCGCTGGCCTCAAAGTATCGCAAATCAAACAATCATTGATTGAAGAAGCACAGCGGATGCACGCGGAGGATATCGCGATCAATCAAGCGATGGGCCAGCACGGGGCTATGCTGATGCCGGACAGGGGTGGGGTGCTGACGCACTGCAATGCGGGCGCCCTGGCGACCTGCGGATACGGCACGGCTCTGGGAGTGATTCGCGCGGCCATCGAGCATGGAAAGAAGATTCATGTCTACGCGGATGAGACCAGACCTTTTCTACAAGGCTCGCGGTTGACCGCCTGGGAACTAACCAAAGACAGTATTCCCACGACAGTCATTTCAGACAACATGGCTGGCGCAATCATGAAACAGGGAAAGATCGGAGCTGTGATTGTGGGCGCGGACCGGGTGGCCGCCAATGGGGATGTCGCGAACAAGATCGGAACCTACACCGTTGCGGTGTTGGCGAAGGAACACGGAATTCCGTTTTATGTGGCTGCCCCCATCTCCACCATTGATCTCGAAACTCCCGACGGCAGCAAAATTCCTATTGAGCAGAGGAACCCGGTAGAAGTGACACACATCGCCGGGAAGGCGATCACTCCTGCGGGTGTGCTGATTGAAAACCCGGCTTTTGACGTCACCCCCGCGAAGTACGTCACGGCAATAGTGACCGAACGAGGAATCGCCCGATCTCCGTACGCGCAGTCCCTCTCAACCTTGGCCACGGCAGCCGTTCAATCCGCAGGGCGAAGTTGAGGTCCAGCAGTCCCCATTACAAACGTAATCTGCGCGGCTTACCTTTTGCGGACTTTTGTCCGCGACTCGCTTACAACGTAAACAGAAGCGTGTCTTTCGCGGGAGGGTCGATGTCCGAGGCCAGACAAGAACAGCCTTCAATGCTGGCGCGAGCGGAGCAGATTCAGCGGCAAATACACGAACTGTCCAGCCGGGATATGCAATTGTGGGCGATTGTCACACTGGTAGTCCTGGTGCTGACCGCGGGTCTGCTTGCAGTGGTGGCGCCGAACATCGTATGGGCGCAGCGGTTGTTCAGGGTTGAGGGAGCGTACCTGCCGCAACTCGGGCTTGGACTACTCTGCCTGGTCGTGCTGTTCAATATTTATCTCCTGACGCAACGCACCACCCTCAATTCCACCCGCCGGGCACTTATCAGTGAACTAGTCTTGAACGAGCGGCTGGAAAGCTTGTCGCTGATTGATCCTCTAACGCAG
>JBBSFW010000072.1:0-19116 GCA_038254805.1 Terriglobales bacterium | reverse complement strand
CCGTCCGCGGTCCGGAGCGGAGGAATGTAATGAACTGCGGTTTCCGTCCTGGACTAATTAGCCTGTCGAGCGCTTCGAGCGTAAACGAGCAATTGGCGAAAAACTTCTCCTCGCCCAGTGCGGCAAAGAGCGCTTTCATGTCGTCGATGGACCGCTTCATCGCCTGCGGTGAGATATGCACGCTGTAGCCGGCGCCATCGGCGATCAGAGCCTCGGAGCTTTTCATTTCCGCGGCCCAGGAGGCTATCTCTTTTTGCAGTTCGGCCTTGCGTCCCTTTCGTGCGGCAAACTCCGTCTGGTGACGCAGGCTACCGAGCGAAATCTCCATATCCAGACCGCCGAATTCGTCAATCTTCAGAGCGCGTTCGGCTTGCTCGCGCGCTGCGATTACGCCGCCATTTTTAGGGGCTCGTGGAGTTCTCTTGCGTGTTTCTGGGGTGGCCATTTGGTCCTCGGTTGATTTGTGAATTGGAATCGGCGAATTTCGTGGTTCGAGTGGAAGTAATTGGAGACCGGGAACAGGCTTGGGCTCATCGTCAACAGCTCCTCGCCGATCTGTTGCTGCACGCGGTACCAAGAGTGAAAAAAATGCCCTCTGTCGCATCCCATCGCCGCGATTGAATCGCGCATGTCGCGTCCTTCGAGGCAATAAATCCGGAAGAGTTTGTGGTGAAAGCTGTCGAGCACGCGCCGCGCCGTCAACTCGAAGTCGGCGCGGAATTCCATGGCCGGGATTCCGTAGACGATTCCGGACGAGGTTAGCTCGAACTGCGGGTTCGGATTGCGGAACCGCTGCGCCTGATAGTGGCTGAACACAATCTGAAAGACTTTGCGCTTGACGCACATGCAAAGGGAGGGAGGCTGGCCGGTCACGGTGATGTGCAGGCCGCTGCCAAAGCAAACCCTGCAGCGTTCCTTGGCGAGCGCATGCGCGAGCCCCTGCAGCCGCTCTTGCGCAATGGTCAATACGGGCTGTGGAAGTTTTTTCTGGACCCGTTCGAGCTTCACGCCGAACGCAACCGGGTCTGAGTTCTTTTTTCTTAGTAGAAAGATCTTTTCGCGGATATACGTTTGCATTCAGGTTGAGCGGAGTAGCTCTCCACGCTCTTCCTGTCGCCGCTTCCCGTATTGCCGAACAGTGCCCCCCTGGACCGGCCGGCCGGTGCGCTGAATGCCCAGTCCATGCAGCCGCTTATCCATCGGCATGTGTTGCAGGCCGACGATGGCAAGACCGAGCGCAAACACTTCGTCGTCGTGCGTGCCGTCCTGGCCCTCGATCCTGCCGTTAGGCTTGATGACGAACGCTTTGCACTCCTGCACCGTGCCGGGATCGACGATGATCACCGACATCTCGCGGATGGCCATGTCGAGCGTCGAGATGAGCTGCGGCCGGGTCGAGACCGTCTGGCGCCATCCCAGTTCCTGCAACAGCGTTCCGTGCCCGTCTACAAACTGCATGTCGGCGGTTGGTTTGCGATGATAAATGAGCGCGGGAGGGTAGCCTTGCCGGAGTAGTTCTTCGAGCAGCGCTATCCCAGGACCGTTCGCCTCGGGCACGAGATAAGCCCAGTTGAACCATTCGGCGACTGCCGCGAGATACTCCCCAAACGGTCCTGGCTCGATGCGCCCGCGCAGCTTGGCTATCTGCTCGCCGGTGTCGGCGTCGAGGAAGATCGCCACGCTGTAATCGGGATCCTCGCCCGTCTTTGAGATCGTCTTGCCTTCGGCAACGTCGATGCCGCAGGCGTAGCGCTTGTTCGGCTGCGGTCTCTTGTAGATCGTGAGCGCGCCGCGCCGGTCCTCGTTCACCTGGAAGAGCAGCCGCTGCCGGCGCTCCTCGGTGTCCTGGTAGAGTTCGCCTACGAGGCCGTCGTGCTTGATGGGCATGCGCGCGAGCGATTTATAGTCGAAGCGCGGACGCCCGCTGAACAGGAACGCCTCTTCGGGATTCGAAGGATACTCCTGCTTGAAGCTGTCAGGCGAGCCGCCGCACTTATTCTTAGTGGCCCAACGCCGCCAATGGATCTGTTCAAGCGAGATGGGGTGCAACTCCATCAGCGAAATCTCGTCACGCGTCAGAGAAGCCTGGAAGCCCGCTTTGTCCGCGATGGGACGGAAGTACTCCGGATGCTCCCACCAGGCGAAGAACATCGGAAGCCACTCGGAACCCGACGATGGATCGCACGCATCCTGCCATCGCTGCCAGAAGTCGCCGCCGACGCCGCACGCCGTCGATTCGATGATCACCATGGTGTCGGGATCGTCGGGCACGCTTTGCATCAAGCCGGTCATCAGCGTCTTGGCGTCTTTCCAAAAGGCGTATTCGGACAGATGCAGATAGCGGAGCGAGAAAGACCGGCCGGTTTTGAGATTGTTGGCGGTGCTTACCTGGACGTAGCTGCCGCCATCGTATTCGAGTTTGCCGGCTGCCGGTGCGTTGTTATTGACCGGCTGCAATTGGAGCGCATCGCCGAAGTCCTTATAGCCGTCGTGGAGCTGCTGGTAGTAGCTGAAGATGTTTTTCGAGGCGGCTTCTTCATGCGCCACCACCAACGCCTTTTGTCCTGTGTTGAAGGCGAACCCATGGAAGAACTGCGCGGCAACGCCGGTTGAGACCATCACCTGCCGCGCCTTCAGGCAGATGATCCGTACAGGTTTCCGCTTTGCCCTGCAGCTTTCTATCAGGGTGTTGAGCTTGATCTGCGCCGGCTGCAACAGGAACGGCACAGCCCGGCCGCGTTTGTCGCGGATCGTCAGCGATTCGCGCGCAAACGCCGCGTGATCCTTGAACCGGCGTAGCGTGTCTACTATGTGTGGGAGTTCGTTCACCTAACCGGGTGTCGCCAAAAGCGTCACGCGGCAAGATTGCGGAGCCGCGCGGACTTGCTGAGTTTCCGCAGCGCCTCCCGGTGCAGTTGCGAGGCCCGCGACGGGCACAGCTTGAGCTGGCGCGCCGCTTCGTTGAGGTCGGAGTTTTGCAGATATTTGATTTCAAGTACGGTGCGTTCTTTGTCGGGCAGCAGCCGGCCGATGGTATCTTCGACGATCTTCCGCAGTTCCTTGAGATTCATGAAATTCTCGGGTGCGATGGACAAATCCGGGATGCCCTCATGGTGCTCGGTAAGCTCCTCGGTGGTCGAGTTGTCCCATTCGTGGCGCCGCACGCTCGAAAGGATTTCACCGCGGATACGGAACCGCGCGTAAGCGCCGAACGGTATACCGCGCTCCTTCTTGAATTTCTTCGCAGCGTCGATCAGGCCGAGATTGCCCGCCTGGATCAAATCGTCGAGTTCGAACGAGCGTGGCAGGCGCGCCGCGATCTGCCGCGCAATTGGCGCAACCAGCGAGAGATGATCGACCACCAGGGCATCGCGCCTCGCGATACCGGCCTTTGAGAGCTTCGCAACCGCTTTCTTCACAGAGACGCCCGGTGTGCGAGGATGGCCGCTTCAATCGCCTGGATGGTGATCGGACCGTGCGTCTGTTTCTTCTCTTCGGCCTTGACGATGCGGCCGGCGAGCATCAGAGCGGTGTAGCGTTGCACGCCCGCCAAGCGCGCGAAGTGATCCGCGCCCAAATCCTTGAGCGTCTTGTCCACCACCACGAAGCGTTTGGCCTTGTAGCTGTCGCGGATGACCTTTAGCGATTCATCGAGCAGGCTGAGTGCGAGCACGCGCCGCGAGTCCATCATTTCGGCGATCAGCGCCTGCGTCTCCGGTTCCCGGATTTCGCGCGAGGCGTGCTCCCTCGAAATCCCGCAGTCCTCCGCGATGGCCGAGATCTTGTCACCGGCGGCGATTTTTTCCGCGAGGATTTTGCGCCGCGCTGTCTTCACAACGGCCTTCCTCGGAGCAGGCTTCTTTGTCACTGTCCGGCAATCGACCGAAAGCAGCGCCGCTAATAGCGCCCTCAATGCTTAGTAGCTGATGGGAAAAGGCCCTGGTAGGAGGCACTCAGCCGGACTATTCTGTAGGACTATTGCGTTCGGAGAGCAGGTAGGGGTATGCTTCTTAAGCTAGTCGCGACTACCTGTGAAGGGAGTAAACATGCAGAATGAAACACTACTGAACCGGCAGCAAGCCTTGAAGGCGTTGGGCATCGGAAGTGTCCGGACGCTTCAGGTGCTGGTCAAGCAACGGAGATTGGTGAAGCGGAATCTGCCTGGGGAGCCCACCGGTGGACCCAAGCCGCGCAACGAATGCTACACCGAAGAGTCCGTAAATGCCGAGCTGGAGCGCCGAAGGACCGGGCTCAAACCGCCTGGTGGATTTTTAACGCCGGCTGTTTCGGCCGCCATCGCATCGGTGGCCGCGCCGCCGCAGCAGCAAGCCTCCTTAGCTTCGGCGCAAATCGACGCGTTCACGGCAATGGCGGAACACCTCGCGAAATTGAACGCGGAATATCCTCCGCAATTACCGGCCATTCCAGGCGGCGCGTTTTTGACTATTAAGGAGGCCGCGAAGTGGAAGCGCAGGTCTGAGACTTGGGTGCGCGAGCAATGCGCAAGCGGCCGGTTAAATCACGAGCGCACCAAGCGGGGTGGATACGTGATTTTACTGCGGGATTTAGAGGCGTTGCCGTCCGATTCCACTTTAGTGGCCCGAGTTAAGGGGAATGTGGCGTGACTTTAGTACTATTAGCAGTTAAGAAATTTGCTAAAGTAGAAAAGTTTTAAGCGGGGACTAGCTGATCTTTTTTTCCAGAGAGACGGCCAGTCCCCACAACGAGTAAAACCAAAGGACGGAATAAGCGCCCGATGATCAAACCAACGGACGGATAAGCGCCCGATGAACCAAAGGACGGGATAAACGCCCGATGATCGAATCACAGTCTAGCAGTCTCGCCCGCAACAGTTCAACCCGCCCAGTTCTCAGTCGTTTCCTAGAGCACATTCCGCAGCGGGTTCACGCTGAAGACGCTCGCCGGCCTCACATAACGGTGGACCATCTGCACGCTCTTGTGTCCGGTCCGCTGCATGATGGCCAGCTCGGAAGCTCCAGCCTCGACCGCGGCGGTGACAAAACCCGCCCGCAGCGAGTGGGAGCCGTACTTGGCGGGATCGGCGCCGATTCGCTTCAGAGCGCGCTTCACTATTTCGTTGATCGAATCGCCGCACAAGTGACCCGGCAATATCTCGCCGTTAAGCGTTGGCGGGAAGAGCGCTCCATCGCTCGATCCCCGCTTCCCGATCCACGCCTTCAGCGCTCTTACGGGGCAGATGATTTTGGTTCGGCCGGCGAACAATCCAATCTCGCGCCCGT
Source organism: Terriglobales bacterium (assembly GCA_038254805.1). GTDB lineage: Bacteria > Acidobacteriota > Terriglobia > Terriglobales > Acidobacteriaceae > Gp1-AA145. Next base: position 13,855 of record JBBSFW010000072.1, on the reverse strand, counting down.
TGGCTTGTTGGTCGGTCTTCGAGCGGCGCAGCAAGACGCGGACGCCTTCCGTGACGAAAGTAACGTCGGACAGCGTGAGCGCGCGTATTTCACTACGGCGGCAGCCGCCGGTAAAGCCGAGCAGGATAAGAGCGCGGTCGCGCACGGCGACAAGGGAAGACGGATCGACGGATTCGAAGAAGTCTTTCAACTGTTGGATCGTGATCGCGGTCTTGCCACGGCCTACCGAGCTTCTTTCCCGGCGCGCTCCACGGAGGACTCTTTGCGCGATGGACATCTCAACCGGCGGATGGCCATCGCGCCGGAGTCCGTAGGCTACTCCAGAAACTCGAATTCTCGCGGTCTCGGTGCTGTACCCGGAATCGATCATGCTCGTAACATAGAGGGCGATTGTCTCGCCCGAGGCAGGCACCGGGTTCTTTCCCATTTCCTTGCACCAGGCGAGATAGTGCCTCCATCCTTCGTCGTACGCGCGAAGGGTGTGGAAGGCCAGAACGCTAGTGGAAAGCCGCTGTGTTTCGGCGGTCAAATGCGCAAGATCGGGGCCGGAAAATTCGAGAAGTTGAAGTTGGGTCCAGCAAGGTTTCGTCATGGGGTGATATTGAAACACACCCAGACACACCGTGCCAAATTAACGGTGGCACAGACGGGCCAGCAATGTCTCGTATTGAGATGTAACCGCATCCCAACTGTAACGCTCGCGCACGCGCTCGGCCGCTCGGCCGCGCCACAAATTCTGTTCCACCGGAGGCATCGCAAGCACTGCCTGCATTTGTTGAGCCAGATCGGCCTCGAACGGGATCGCTGCGCCACCCGCGACTTCCGCGTTTTCAATGGTGTTCAGGTACAGTGTGAGCGCCTCACGGCCCAGCGCTTCAATCAGCGCCGGATGAGTGCCGCCCACCTCCGTTGCATGAATGTAGGCGAAACAATGCGACTGCAGTTCCCGGTAACCTTGACCGTAAATGGAACCCGGCATCACGATTCTGGAATCCTTGGTATCCCGCACGGCGCGGATATATTCGTCCGCATAGGGAGCGTCGCCAATCAGCGCCAGCTTCTTGGTAGTCGAAACACGTTCAAAAGCTTGCCGCACCAGCAAGGCATTGTTCTCCGGCTCCATGCGGCTGACATACAGAAAATATTCACCAGGCTCAAGCCCCAGCTTTGCAAGAATGTCAGTGCCCGGCACCTTCCCCAATTCGGCGCCATACGGAATGAAGGTCGTCGTCTTGCTGTAGCGCTGCCGGTAATATTCGGCAATCATCCGCGCATCGGAGATCACAGCGGTCGGACAAAAAGTGGCAAGCCACTCCGAAGCCCGGTACCAGGCTTTGGCCAATGTGTTCCACTTTTTGCGTTTCCGCTCCAGGCCATCCACGTTCAGTGCAACCGGAGTGCCCGCCACTCGCGGTATCCAGGTAAGAATCGCATTCGCGGCATTGCAGTAAAGCGCCACATCCTGGCGATGAAATATCAGATGGACAGTCGACAGAAACGTATGGACCAAAGTGTCCAAATATTTGTGCCGGATGGTAGGCAGGTACACGAGATCCACGCCCAAATACGGCGATCTAGACCGCTCCCGGCAATACACAGTGACTTGGTGATCGCGTTGAACCAGTCTGGCGGCCAACTCTTCCGCGAAGGTTTCAAACCCGCCATATCGCGCGGGAATACCGCGCGTGCCAAGGATGGCGATTTTCATTCCAGCGCGAACCTAGTGGCGCGACAGCACGCGAGAGGACGGCTTCGGAGCGGGGTGGCTAACGGGAGCGTAAGAGAACCAACTGGCCATGTATTCGTCGCTCACTCTGCGGTGCTTCATTATCTCGCGGCGTTTTTGCAACACGCGGCGCCAATTCAGCGCAACATACCCGAATGCTTTCAGAGAACTCTGTTCCCGCAGCAGGCAGCAAGCCACCACCACAACATCTCGCGTGGTGATGGAAAACCAGTTGCGGCGGTAAAGATCCCCCGTCATGTTCTTGATGCGCATCAGGAAGCGGTTCTTCACTGAGTGCATGTTAATTTCAGGGGGAAGCGCCCGGCGCTTTCCGGGAAGAACGGTGCGCACGTGATACCCGCGCGAATTCGGTGTATAGATACAGCGCCAACCCAGCAGTTGCGCGCGCCAGGCAACATCGGCATCCTCGCGATAGACAAAGAAATCGGGATCGAAGAAGTCGCCTCCCATGGCCACATCTTCAATCATCTTCCGCCGGTAGAGCGCGGCGGCGGCGGTGGCGCCGAAGACGTACTCGAAATTCAGATAGTGCCCATTGTCCACTTCCTGACTGCCACGGTCCAGATGGCGCAGCATCGGCGTGAAGTAGATCCCGGTGGAATCCACCAGCGGCGTTTCCAGATGGTCGAACGTGGACTTGATGGTCAGCAACTTGCCGCACACGGAACCAACCTTTGGATCGATTCGGCCCGCATCCACCAGCGCGTGAATAAAATTTGGCAGCAGCAGAACATCCGGATTCAGGGTGAAAACCCAGGTGCTGTCGGACAGTTGAATGGCTTGATTCTGGGCGGCTGCGAATCCGATATTCGTATCGTTGTACACAATGCGGCAGCGATCTTCGAATTGCTCCAGTATGTCGATAGTCCCGTCAGTCGAATTGTTATCGATGACGATAATCTCTTTGTTTTCGTACTTCTGAGCAAGCGCCGATTCCAGGCACCGCTTGATGAATCGTCCGCTGTTATAGGTCACAATCGTGACAGATACAAAGTCGTTATAGGCCATGCAACCGGTCTAGAAATAAATTGATCAAGCTGTACCGCTGTGCTTAGTGCTGTACATGTTTCTCAACAGTTGGTGAATCCAGGGCAGGGCCCGTAAAAGCCTGGTGCGGAGCACCCATGTCTCCGGCTTGAGTGGCGAACAGGTTTTTACCTGCAAGCCACATTACTTTACTATAGATGGTAACCGGCGTCATAGTCCGGCAAGTCAACACCCCGGCAATCGCTCTGGGAATACAAGCGGCTGCAATGGCTACACTAACAATACTGCGCGATGACGTCGAAAAGTGCTTCGCCGCGTATCTAAGAAGGCTACCATACCAGTAAAGTTGGCGCGATGACCAGGAAATGGTGTCCGCCGAATGTCCGCCGCGGTGGCGTGCGATTGCAGACGGCGCATAAACTACTCGCAAGCCTTCCCGATGCAACCGCTTACAAAAGTCTACGTCTTCAAACCACACCGGATGAAACTGCTCGTCGAATCCTCCAACTAACTCCCAGGCAGCCTTTCGAACCATCAGAAACGCTCCTGCCGGCTGGTCCACATCCTGCGGCTCCAATTCTGCGATAAAGGGGCGGTAGCGCCGGTTCACCGGATTTCCCGGCCATAACCGGTTGAGGCCAAGCGCCTCAAAACTCAGGGTCCACGCCGTAGGGAACCCACGGATATTGAAGCCGGTCTGCGTCCTTCCGTTGGGGTAAATCAGCCGGCCGCCGGCTGCTCCCACACCGGCTTCCCCCACCGCCTCCTTCAAATCCTGCAAGCCGGACACAATCACGGCATCGGGATTGAGCAGCAACACAAACCGGGTGTTCAGCATGGCAATGCCTTGATTGACTGCCGCTGCAAAGCCCCGATTCGTCCGGTTCGCTACCACCTGTACGTCCGGATGCCGCCTCACCTCTTCCACTGTTGCGTCTTCCGAATGATTATCCACCACCACCACGCGCACGCCCGCCAAACGGAGACAAGCCCCCAGGCATTCGCTGATCACTTCCTCCGAGTTGTAAGTAACTACGACGATGCCAACCATATCTCAGCTCAGCGCGAAGTAAATTCGCCAGTACCAGTCGAAACCGGTCTCACGCTGCAGATCGTAAATCTGCCGTTCACTTTCCAGTAACAAGGCGCCTACTGCGTTGTCTCCAGATCCCCGCAACTGCCGGAACATCCGCAGCCCCTCTATCTTGCCACGTAAATACGCCAAGCCTGCACCGTGGCGCAACGCGACAATTCCCCATAACAGTTGACTGAATGCAATCGGCCAGCCATATTTCCAAACGAACCCATTTGGGTAATGTTTGGCTACCAGCAAGACCTGATTTCTTGCTATTTGTCTAACGGTTTGGGCATTCCAACGGCCGAGAGTCGCGCTACCTGCGTGGAATGCCAAGGCTTCCGGAACATAGCGCCCGGTGTATCCGTTCGACGCACTCCGAAACCCAAAGTCCACATCTTCCAGGTAGGATTCCAGCCGCTCATCCAGTCCTCCTAGAAGGCGAAAAACGCTGGTATTCATGAGCAGGGCGGTGAAAGGCGGGAACCGGATCTCACGCGGCGTGTTCCAGGTGGGCCCGTCGGCTCTGCCCTGGCCGCACCGCCAGGCGCAAGCCCCCCGGCAGACCGCATCGAAGGCGCCGTCAATCATAGAATGGTCCGATTCAAGCAAAAGCTTGCCTGTCGCGAACCATACCCCAGGCTGCGCCATGGGAGTCATCAGCGTCGCCAGCCAAGCCGGGTGCAGTTGGACATCGTTGTTTAAGATGGCTACCAGCTCGGAATGGCACTCCTGCACACCGCGATTCACAGCTACGCTGAACCCGCGGTTGCTCGCAAACCGGATCACGCGCGCACCCAGACGCTCCGCGGCTTCCGCGGAACCGTCTTGCGATCCGTTATCCACCACCACAATTTCCGAGATAGGACTCGTTTGGGCGGGAAGTTGTTTCAGCAGGGTTTCCAAGCGCTGGCGGCCGTTCCAGTTCGGGATGACAACTGAAACAGTCATTTCCGCTTGGAAAATCGCTTCTTCGTGAGGAAGTAAAGATTGTGCAGGCCATCCCGCCATGGGTTGAGCTTGATCTCACCCAGACGCGACGAATACTGAATCGAAATCTCCACAAAGCGCACGCGCGGATTTTTTAGTGCCTCAATTTTGATCTCTTCGGAGAATGCCATGCTGTCGGATTCCAGCGTCATGGCCGGCAGAATGGAGCGGCGGAATACCCACATTCCAGATTGCGAATCACGCACCCAGCGGAAATACAGCATCGACATGGCAAACGATAATACGAAATTCCCGAACTTATGCTTAAAGCTCATCGCCTTGGCATCGCGCACCGGAAATCGTGAGGCATTCAGGAAGTCGGCGTCCAGATGAAGGAACGCCTCTAGCAGATAAGAGATCGCGTCTGGAGGGTAGCTGTGATCCCCGTCCAGCGTCACAATGAGATCGCCGGTGGCGCAAGAAAAGCCTTTTTTGTAACTGCGTCCGTAGCCACGCACCTCCTCCCGGATCACCTGCGCACCCAGGCTCTCCGCCACTAGGGAAGTGCGATCTGTGGATCCGTTATCGACCACGATCACCTGATCGACAAACGGCGGCATGCGCCGGAGTACCTGTTCGATGCCCTGCTCTTCGTTGAGACACGGAATGATGACCGTGATGGACTGATCCTTATACACAAAGTTCAACTGTAGCGCAGGTCTTCCACGTTATGATGAGGTTGAGATGAAACATTGCGCCTTCTTGTTGTCCCTCGTGCTGGGTACTGCCTTGTGTGCTTCCTATCCTGAATTATCACGGGTGCAAAATGTATATATCCTTCCCATGAGCGGCGGCCTGGATCAAGCGCTGGCTACCAGCTTGACCCGGCATCGCCAATTCCAAGTGGTCACCGACCCGCAAATAGCCGATGCGATCTTCACTGACCGGCTAGGCGAATCATTCGAGAAGAAAGTGCTCGACCTGTATCCGCCACCCGAAGTGGAAGAGCCGATCGAGAAAGAGGTAAAGAAAGACGAAAAGAAGGATGACAAGGACGATAAAAAGCCGGACAAGTCCTCCTCAGACATCATGACGCTGAAGACCGAACCGATGGTTCGCATAGGCGGTTTCGGGCGTAGCAAGGGCGAAGTCTATTTGGTGGACCGTACATCGAAAAAAGTCATCTGGTCTCTATACAAGCGGCCTAAAAACGCCACCCCCGATGAGATAGATAAAACTGCTGAAGCAATTGTAAAGCAGCTTAAGCACGACTTGACCGCCAAGGATCCAACCAGTCAGAAATAATTTGTGGCGCCGGTGACGATCCAAATCGCCTCGGTGTTGATTAGTCTGTTCCTGCTTTCGCCGGAGTTCAATCGCTTCGAGAAGATGAGAGTGGACGGACCTCTCTACCCAATTAGGGTGAATAGCCGGTATGGGTTCATCGATCAGACCGGCAAGGTGGTCATCTCTCCGCGCTATTACCGCGCCAACCAATTCAGCGAAGGCTTGAGCTTTGTGAAAGAAGGCGAGAAGGGCGGTTACATCAACACCAAGGGAGAGTTGGTCACGGGGCTTATTTTTGAAGGCGGCGGCGCTTTCTCAGAGGGACTCGCGCCGGTCAGAGTGGAAGGCAAGTGGGGCTTCATCGACCCGCACGGGAAGTTTGTAATTCCCCCCAGCTTCGAAGGTATCGGTGGCTTTCACGAAGGATTGGCAAAATTCAAGCAGGGTGGGAAATACGGATTCTGCAATCGCAAGGGCGCCGTTGTCATCAAGCCGAATCTCGATTTTGCGCTTGGTTTTTCCCAGGGTTTGTCCGTGGTGAAGGTAGGACAGTTGTCCGGGTACATGGACCCGGCGGGCAAACTGGCGATCGCCGCTCAATATGAGGATGCCGGTGATTTTTCCGAAGGACTCGCTTGGGTTATCAAGCAAGGAAAGCACGGCTATATCGACCGGCGGGGAATGCTGGTCATCCCAATGCCTGTCGGCGCCTTTGGCGACTTCTGCGGCGGGCTCGCCAGCGTAGGCGTCGAAAAAGGGGCCGGCTACATCAATCCCAAGGGAGCTTGGCTGATTCCGCCAAAGTACACAAATTCGTGGTACTTCACACAGGGAATTGCGGCCGTGCAGCTTGACCGCAAATACGGCTACATCGATCAGTCGGGCAAAACAGTCATTCCGTTTCTATTTGATATGGCATATCCGTTCCACGGTGCTTTGGCGGAAGTGACGTACCACGGAAAACAAGCGTACATCAACGTAAAGGGCGGCCGGGTCTGGACTGCTTCCAATTAATCGCGCGTTGAATGCTTTTTGAACAGCTTTCTGCTCAGATCCGGATAAAACTCTTTCAGCACATTGAACATGGCATCGAGCAGACCTCAGTCGAGCAGCGGCTGTCTAAGCAGAAGCGCAGCCCTCAGCCACGAGCGTTGAAGTCAACTTTAGGAAAACGGCGCACCTCGTCAATCAGAGCCAAGAATTGCGGCATGCCGGAGAGCGGACGCAATTCCGGATCAGTTTCCAGCCAAGCGGCATCGCCCCATCCGGCGCGAACGGCTCTACTCAGCATATGGAGAGCCTGCTTCAAATCATTCATCCGGACGCAAGCTACCGCGAGCGACCAAAACAGTTCGGCCAGGCTGGCTCCCGCCGCACTGTGAGTGGACGATTCGCTTTCTTTGGCGCCTTGCAGGGCCTTCAACAAAAGCCCCATCGCGCGGTCCTGCTCGCCCTCGGCTGCATAGGCAGAAGCCAGACCAGCCTGAGCACGAGCGCTGATGCGCTGCTGGGCGATCATCCTGGGATGCTCCTGAACCGCGTGCCAGGCTCTACGGTATGCGGCGAGCGCCTCCTCGGTTTTGCCGTCGCGCATCTCGGTATCGCCCAGCTCACAGCAAGCGGCCGCTTCCATGCTGTCCCGGTACATGTGATCCGAAACGGTCAGCCGCTCCAGGAAATCCAGCAGCAGCTTGCGAGCGGCTTTCGGGTTGTGGCGGCGTAATTCGACCGACGCGAGAACGAGTTCTGCGCCAATGAACGGCAGGCCTACCGTCCGGCTATTTCGATCGAGTAGCTGGCGCGCGAACTCCTCGGCGTGTTCGTAATCGCCATTCAGGAGAGCGAGAAAAGAAAGCACGAACCAGGTCGGCTGCCAATTTGGCCCTACGCGGGCGGCGTTGAGCAAGTGTTCCGCCGCTTGCTTGGTAATTCGCCAGATCGGTCTCACAGAAGCTGAAATAGGCAAGACCGAGGAAGTAGTGGGCGTGCACGAGTTCAGGCTGAAGCTGGATCCCGCGGTGCCCCGCTTGCAAGGCGTGATCGAACTGATTCTGCCGCATGTACACGTAACAAAGCCACGGGTACGGCTCCGCCAATTCCGGATCGAGTTCGAGTGCGCGCTGGAGATGAGCCTTCGCTTTATCCAAGCCGTCCGGGTCCCTGCGGCTGATCGTCTGCAAGGCATAAGCGGCGCCAAGCCCCGAGTGGGCCAAGGCGTACTGCGGATTGAGAGCCAGGGCGCGCTCGAAATCCTGGCGGGCCTCCTCCAGCGCTTCTTTCCCGACCCTGGTAAAGCTTTTGCGGGCTCGTGAGTAATACTCGTAAGCCTGGATCTGCGTGGCTTCCGGGAGCGTGCTTTCCGAGCCGCCGGTAACAATGCCGGTAACAACGGGTCCGCACTCATTCTCTTGAATCGGGGAAGCCACGTGGTTCACACCACTCGAGGTCTCCGCAACAAATCGATAGCCACGCCGGGGCAGCGTCTCTATAAACCGGGGACTTTTCGGGTTATCGCCGAGAACGGATCGAATCTCGCGGATGCAGAAGTTCAATCCATGCTCAAAGTCGACAAAGGTATCGCTTCCCCAAAGCTGTTCCCGGATCGTTTCCCGAGTCACAAGCCGGCCAGGAGAGCCCGCAAGCAGCACAAGAACGCGCAGAGGTTGGGGAGGAAGCTTCATTTTCCGCCCCCGTTTCCATAATTCGCCACTCTCGACGTCGAGTTCGAAGCCACCGAAGTAAATATTCTTCGCAAACGGCATGCGTTCCCTAAAAGATAGATCTTAGCATCGCAGTCTGAGCAAGATGGGCGCTCACCTCCCGCTCACCTAAAATTTACCCGGCGCACATTGAGCGATCTGTTGGCGCGCCTTACATTAACAGGCGGAGGTAATATTCAATGAAAAACATTCTAACGAGTCTGGGCCTTTCGGTGCTCGCGGTTTCTGCATTTCTTGCGCCTCGCGCCTTTTCCGCAGAGGGCCGAGACCGCACTCCGTCAAGCCAGGTTGCCTATCACTACATAGGTAGAGTCACCCTGAATTTCCAGACTGGCTCGGCGGTGATCTTGGCATATTTCACTCATTTGGACGGCGTACCCGCAGGTGTCTCGCTGTTTGCTGGTTCGCCGAGTGAATCCACGGCCTTCTTTACACTTCGAGCTGATGCGTCTTTTCAACCTCTCGCCGGAAACGGAAACCTGGGGGGCGGCTCTTTTGCGGTTACGCCAGCTTTGATTCAACCAGGGGAAATCAAGGTGTATTTCACGGCCGGCCCGAAACATGACTGGAGCGACCCGAACACTTTTTCCAACGGTCAACTAATCGCAACGTTCTCAAGAGAGCTGGAGCAGTTGGCAATTCTTGGACCCACATCCACGAATACGGCGTCAGCGATCCTCCAGTCCAGTGCTGACGTTGCGTTTAACGGCATGCAATTTGATTTTGGCCGTCTCTTGCCGCGAGGCGTAACGAATGTCACCGCTGGAAGCAGCATACCGCTGGCGGGAAGTACGGCTACGTCCGCCATTTTCGCGTTTGCAGGTTATGGTCTCGCTATCGGAAAATGACGGTCATGATGAATAGTCAGAGTGACGCAAAAACCGTCTTAATCACGGGCGCCAGCACAGGCTTTGGAAAGCTGGCGGCTTTGACGATCGCACGCAGCGGGCACGAGGTGTATGCCTCGATGCGCGATACCGAGGGTAGAAGTCGGGAGCCTGCCGGAGAGTTGAATCAAATCGCGAGCGGCGAGAGGCTCGTCCTGCGCGTTGTGGAACTGACGTCACCGTGAACGATGCAGTTCAATCCCTGGTGAAGCGGATACTCGCGGATAGCGGACGCCTCGACGTTCTGGTCAACAACGCCGGCCACATGGCGATTGGGATCACCGAAGCGTTCACAGAGGAGCAGTCCCGGCAACAGATGGAGGTTAATTTCTTTAGTCCAGTGCGGCTGTGCCGGGCCGTGCTACCGCACATGAGACAACGCCGGGCTGGACTGATCGTGCATGTAACCTCAATCGCCGGCCGCGTGTTGTTTCCGGCATGTGGATTTTACTGTGCCAGCAAGTTTGCGTTGGAAGCCTATGCCGAAGTTTTGCATTACGAGTTGACGAGTTTTGGCATAGATTCGGTCCTCGTTGAGCCGGGTCCGTATCCGACGCGCCTTCTGGCGAACAGCCCAGGACCGGCTGATCAGGACCGCGTGAACTCTTATGAGCAGATTTCCTCGATTCGAGAAATGTTCTCCGAGAGCTTTCAGCAGTTCTTTGCATCTGGCCAGGCGCCGGATCCCCAGGAGGTTGCCGATGCGATCCTGCGCCTGATCCAAGCGCCTGCCGGAAAACGTCCGTTGCGAACCGTGTGTGGCCCGGACTATGGAGCCATCGCGATTAATCGTCAAACCGCGCCCATCCAGGCCGGCGTATTGCGCGCGCTCGGAATGGGCGCCATGGTCAAAGACGAGGGTTGACTGCGAAAGCCATCGCTTTAAGGGCTATACTTTTGTGGTATTGTTTCCGGGTACGCGTGAACCGCAATCGGGCGAAAGTAGATAAACGACCGGGAGAAAACATGAGTACTGTCATTCTGATCACAGGTGCAAGCACCGGGTTTGGAAGAGCTGCGGCGGAGACCTTGGCCCGGCGCGGTTATACGGTTTTTGCGACCATGCGTGAGACCGCTGGCCGCAATGCGAACAACCGCGAAGCGCTGGAATCACTCGCGAAGCGCGAGGGACTGGCACTGGAAACCCTGGAATTGGATGTAACCGACGACAGTTCCGTGGACAAGGCGATCCAGCAGGCGCTCGACCGGGCCGGACACCTTGACGTCGTCATTAACAATGCAGGATTCGGGAATATCGGCGTGACCGAGGCCTACACCGTCGAACAGATTAAGCAGATTCTCGATACCAATGTCCTGGGAGCTGTCCGCGTGAATCGGGCTGTACTGCCGGGAATGCGGAGCCAACGTAGCGGACTGCTGATCCACGTCAGTTCGGCGGCGGGTCGAGTTGTGGTTCCGTTTCTGGGACCCTATTGCGCGAGCAAGTTCGCGCTTGAAGCACTTGCAGATGCGTACCGCTTCGAACTCTCGCCATTCGACGTTGACTCCGTTCTGGTGGAGCCGGGGATCCACCGCACTCCGATATTCGATAAGATGTTGAACCCAGCCGATGCAGCCCGCGTCGACGGCTATGGACATGCGGGTGAGTATGCGAAGCGCGTAAGCGATGTATTTCAGGCCGGTATTAGCGCTCCTGACGCACTCGAAAGTGACGAGGTCGTGGAGTGTTTCATCCGGCTGATCGAAACTCCATACGGTGAACGTCCATTCCGAACAGTGCCTACGCCGGCGATTCAACCTCTTCTCGAAGCCTATAACGCGGCTGCGGCAGAACTGCGGCCAGTTGTCGCCCAGATCTTCAATGTGCCTGAGTTGGCACTCCAGCGGCGAGCCACCGTCGCCGGTGGGTAGATGGGTGGACTGCGGCATCATGGAAGCCCAACGATCGACCGTAACATCCAAATTCTAAGGGGACGCATATGGTTCTTGTCGCCGGGGCTACGGGTCTGGTAGGAAGCGAGGTCTGCCAAAGGCTGTCAACGCGAGGCGAAAAGGTAAGAGCGCTTGTACGCGGGACGAGCTCAAAGGAAAAGATCGAAGCTCTGCGGTCATGCGGGGTCGAATTCTGTATTGGCGATCTTAAAGATCCCGCTTCGCTCGCTGCTGCCTGCGACGGCGTGAATGCGGTGGTCTCGACTGCATCCTCAACTTTGTCCCGGCAGGCTGGGGACTCGATTGAATCCGTCGACGGCGCAGGACAGTTGAACCTGGTAAACGCGGCGAAGGTCGCCAAGGTAGGACGGTTTCTTTTCGTTTCGTTCCGCCGGTCACCGGGTCTGTCCTTTCCGCTGGACGATGCGAAGCAGAAGGTGGAGAAGGCGATTACGAGCCTGAACTTTACCGTCATTCAGGCGAGTTGGTTCATGGAGGTGTGGTTGAGCCCGGCGGTGGGTTTCGATTACGTGAACGCAAAAGCCCGCATCTACGGACCGGGTACGAGTCCAATCAGTTGGGTTTCGTTCCGGGATGTTGCGGAAATGTGCGCCCTCGCCCTTCGACATCCGGGAGCGGAGCGCAGCACGATCGAGTTTGGGGGACCCGAGCCGCTTAACCCGCTCGAGGTGGCTGCCCGCTTCGAGAGAATCGATGGTAGGCCGTTTCAGCTCGAGCATGTTCCTGAAGCGGCGCTGCGTTCACAATTCAATGGAGCACCGGATTCGATGCAGAAGAGCTTTGCAGCGCTGATGCTCGGACATATCTATGGAGACGCGATCAACATGCGGCCGGTTGTGGACAAGTTCGGGATCAAGCTCACGAGCGTTGAGGAATACGCCCGCAGCGTACTGAAGAAAACGGAATAAAGTTCCTCTAACAACAAACAGGTCAAATCCGGTGGGGTTTTTCAGTATGCTTTTTGAACAGCTTTCTGCTCAGATCCGGATAAAACTCTTTCAGCACATTGAACATGGCATCGTAGCCAATCTGAAATGACATGCGAGAGAAAACTCCGCTGATATCTCTATCCTCTTTCGGATAGTAGAGAGTCGAAATCGCGCCGGAAGAAAGGTTCCCAAGCACTTCAGAGAAATTGAATCCGTGCCTGCCAGAATCGTTCCGGGTGACTAGAATGCGGCTCAGCGCATAGCCGGTGCGCGCCCAACCGCCGCCTTGTCCCTTGCGGATGTATCTAGGATCCTGATGCAGAAGCGTGGGAAATACACCGGCAACAAACAGTTCATTGGTGAATCCATCCGCGAAATCCGCCCCATAGCGTTTCCCGTAGCCTTGCAAACCTTGGCCATAACCCGGTTTCGCGTCGGTGGCCTGTTCAATTCCTGCCTGTATGGTCAAATATCCAAAAGTAAACGGGTCGAAGTAATGACCCACCAGCTTGAACTTCTGACCGGCGGAAATGGATCGGACCTCGACACTCGGATCGTTCAGGGTTTTGAAGTTCGGAAGAACTCCGAACATGCGTTGGTCCGGATCTTTGGTGGTGCCGGCAGCACGTGTGTCCGTCTTTGCAACTGGCGCTACGCCGGCAGTGGCCCCACCATTTCGAGATGAATCTTCAGCACGGGCGAAACCACAAACAGCCAGCAGGACGGCGCAAAACATCGATATATATTTCAGACTATTACCTCAAACTGCCGCGAACTCTAGTACTAAAGGGACGATCCCCACTCCAGCTAAGTTACCGATGCGCGCTGCTACCGCTGGGTTGCGGAAAGACGGCCGGGCGTTACATTGTTCGTATTCGCACCGGAATCTGAACGCTTCATCCGCACCGCGTTCCTGTAGCTTTGCTCCAGACGCCGCGTGATGATATGCATATCGCGCCGCTCCACCACATCCCGCCGGGCGCGAATGGCCATTGCCTCGGCTTCCTCCGGGTGATCGAACAGATGCACGATCTTCTCCGCAAAGACCTCCGCATCGTCGGCCAGGGCGCAGATTTCGCCATCGCGGTCCGCCAGACCCTCGGCGCCCATGCGCGTCGAAACCACCGGAATGCCGGCCGCGAATGCCTCCAGCAGTTTCACGCGCACACCCGAGCCGCTGAGAATCGGGCAGATGAAGACCGCATACTCGCCCAGCGGCACGCGCACATCCTCCACAAACCCATGCAGCTCGATGGCTTCGGACAACGCGGGAAGCGAATGTTTCGGCGGAGGGTCCGATCCAATCACCACCAGCTTCGCCGCCGGCCGCGCCTTCAACACGCGCGGCAGCACTTTCCGAGTGAACCAGTCCAGCGCCT
>JBBSFW010000071.1:0-19123 GCA_038254805.1 Terriglobales bacterium | reverse complement strand
ATGTAACACTTGAATGGGGCACCGCCTTTGATCCTGTCGATGCAGCTCGTGTGCCGCGTCCCTCAGCGATTCGGCGGCGCTGCTCACGAGCACCTCTTGACCGAGTTGGCTAAGCTCGCGTTTCGCATGTATAGAATCCGAGCCGGGTTTCCACCTACCACGGCATAAGCAGGTACTTCCTTGGTTACCACCGCGCCTGCTCCGACAATGGCATGCTGGCCCACATCGGCCATCACAGTCGCATGGGCGCCCACCCAGGCACCCGCGCCCACCAGTAGGGGTTTCTTTGGCGGGTTTCCCTGATCCTTGATAGGAATGTCAAGCCTCTCAAACCGATGCGGTCGCCCCCCGGCGAGTAACACCGCATGAGGACCGATCAGAACCGAATCGCCAATCTCGGCATAGTCGATGAACGACCCAACGCTCACCCATACGTTGCGGCCGATTTTGGTTCGTTCGTCCTCCAGCGTGACGCCGAAATGCAGGATCGTGTCGTCCCCACAGCGGGACAATATCCGTTTATAAACAGCGTTGCGGAATTTCCACCCCAAAGAAAATGGCATGCAGGACAAGGTTTCCGAAACGAAAGGGAAATAGAGCCATCTGCGCCGTACACAACTGCCGAGGAAGCTGCCAAGCAACCCGCCGGCCAGGGCAATGGATCCGTTCAAACAGCGCACCACTAGGCGCAGGGCAGCTCCTCGACCTGTTCTATTGGCATCCGTGCGGCGGTCATCGCCCGGGACGATCAGGCCCCCCCTGTCTTCTGTCATTGCTTAGCCCGCCCGCAGCGTTGTAGTCCCTCTCGATAGCCGGCAAAGAAAAATACTCCAATCACGAATAATAATAGCTTCGCATTCATGCGGTAGATAGGAACAATCCGGCCAGTCAGTCCACAGAGTAATACCAGGGTGCGCCGCACCGGCGCAATGGACGCCAGCGTCTTCGCTCTTTTTTTGCACCTGGTGATCAAAGAGTCGCCTGGGAGCATGGGGCCGTTGGCGGCTGCGATCTTCGCTAACTCCTCCAACGTCAGTGTTCTGGGTAATGTGCACGCTGCTTCAGCGCAGCCCATGCCGTGTTTGTATTGCTGATCGCAAACATCCGAAATTCCAAGTCGTTGATCGTGTATCGCCTCGATTTGCGTGGCGTAGATGGCGGGTATCCCGTGCTGCCTTAGCCTTGCCGAGAGCTCAAACTCTTCCGCCGCTGGTGTCCTTAATTCACTGGCATAAACTTCATCGGGAAAAAATTCCCGTTCAACCGAAAGCTGTCCGCTAGCAACGATCGACACGCGCTCGAACCTCGGGCGGTCCGATCCGCGTCCGTACAGCGATTCCAGCAATCTAGACACATGACTATGAACGTCAGGCGGCGGCACGCAACCGCCGAAAATTACGGCGCCAGGGTTGAGAGCATGAGCTTCAACGTGTTGTCGGATCAAGTCCGGAGGGACGAGAATGTCGTCATCAATGAAGATGACTATGCCGCCACGAGAAGTAGTAAAGCCGAGGTTTCTTGCGGCGGCCGGACCCGAGTTTGCCTGCCGAATGCATTTGAGCTCAATGCCAGGCGGCGCCTGCCGAGCATTCACTACGGGAGCTGCCGGAACGGGTGATCCATCATCGACCACTACGATTTCAACTTCACCCAACCCCTGGCAATCAGTTGCGAGCAACCGATCCAGCGTCGGAGCGAGGGCTACTCCCCGATTGTAGGTAGGGACCACGACACTGATAGCACTCACAGTTTGTCCACAGCAAACCCTGAAATCGAACGGCGTTTCACTTCACACCTATGTCTTGGGGCAATAAGCGGCGTGACACGTTTGAAACCCAGGCCTTTTCGGAACTCGTCAGGATGCGGCGCCAAAGATTGACCGCATACAGCAGCAAACACACGCACGTGAGACACGCGGTCCACACCAATCTGACCTGAAAAAGAATCATTGCTAACACCGGCGGCAAGAGAAAGGCTAGCACGCTGAAGAGCTGGAGCGTGCTGTTGAAAGAAAAAGAAGCGGGCTTCCGACGCCTTTGCACCACAATGTTCAAAAGTATGGAGTCGACGAGCGCACGGAGGGTCCAGGCAGAGGCCGCTCCCACGATGCCGAATTTCATGGTCAGGACAGCTGCAATAACTAGGTAGGGTACCAGCTCATACCACCGAATCCGGGCGACGATCTCGGCCTTGTCTGAAGCGAACAGAAGGGATGCGGGAACGTAAGAGAGGCCGCTGCATACGACGCCGATAAGTAATAGGTAGCACGCGGGCGTGCTCTCGCGACCGTAATCCAAACCAATCAAGTTGGTTAGAACCGGTCGTGCCGCAACCGCGAGTACGACTGCTACAGGCGCGAGCGTCAAGATCATCGACACAATCGAGCGCCGGTATAGCCGCCCCAGTTCCTCCTCTCTCGAAGGCGATTGCAATTGACTGAACATTGGAAGTAACACCTGGCCCATGGCAATGGCCGCGATAAGCGAGAGACCGGCGTAAGTGTAAGCAATTGAGTAATACCCCAGACTGGCAACCGATGTGAAGTATGTCAACCCAAAACGCTCGGCATTGGTGAGGATGAGCTCAGGAGTCTGGGAAAGCACGATCAGTGCGCCAAACTTGAATAGTGGCTTAAATAGTGCTGGGTTCAGACGGGGTGGCCACAACCGAGGCAACAGGTGGCGCCCCACGACAAAATGCAAGCTGAGAGCGAGGAGGTTGAGGGCCGCAATCATTGCCGCGATCGTTGTCAGCTTGCCGCCCAACCATAGAATGATCGGTGTCAAGACAATCTGAAGAAGCATCGCGCCTGACGTGATCGCGGTGTAGGTATCAAAACGCAATCGAACTAATTGCGGCGTATTCAATACACCGGCGATGTTCCTCAGCAAAAAGGCGATACCGACAATTCTCAGGGCGACGATGGCCTGCCCGCGCAAAGGTGATCCAACGTGGAGGAACCAGTCGCAGATTGCCGGAGCAAAGGCAATCATTGGCACGGCAACGATTGCGCCCAGCAATGTGCTTACACTAATTCCTGTCCAAATCACCTCGGCTTCGCGATTTGAACCCGCTGACTCCTCAAGGGACGCGAGCCGCGTAGAGGCCGTTCCCATCCCCAAGTCGGTGTAGGCAAGATAATTTGTGAGCATGCTGAGGAAGGCGAGGATTCCGTACTCCGCGGCTCCCAACTGCCTTACTACAAAAGGCGTAAACAGAGCAGAAGCGGCGACGGTTGTTCCTTGTCCGGCCAGACTCCAGACGGTTCCCTTGATTAATTTTCTTCCGCTCATGAATTCAGGCCGGATGCCTTGGTATTCTTCCGCTGAAACCAGAGGCGGGGTCCCCGCGCACACCACTACGCCACGGTATCGCAGTTTGGATTTGGTGGGCTAATCTCCAGTGGGAAGCTAGTTGGAGACGATCTTGGTCTTCGAGCTACCGTGGATAAGACTCTTACGCGGCTGATCCGCTTCCGCAATTGGCGGCGCTCCAATCCCACCATAGCGATGATCACCAACCAGGGAAGTAACTGAGCTCTCTGACGGTAGGCTAAACCGACGTTTCCAAAGGTCACGCTGTAAAGCAGACCCAGCCCGAAGGTAAAAAACAGCAGCGGCTGCACATCGCTGAATCGTTTTCTGACGGTATACCAAAGGCCCGGGATCAACGCTACCGCGACCAACCACCACCAGACGAAGAGCTCTGGCGTAGTGAGCATCTTTCGCAAGCTGCCGCCGAGTTCCCAGGGAAAAGGCGCCAGGATTAGATAGGCCCCTCCCGTGAGAGTAGCCAGGGCCAGGCCCTGATTTGTCCGAACATCATAGCTTGTTTCAACACCCGACCCCGCGCCGACGGTGAGGCCATGGCGATATGTGCTGATAAATTTAGCATCGAAGCGTTCAACATTGGCCTCGTGACGAATTAACACTCCCGATAGCAAAAGCAGCGGGATAAATAGAAGCACAACCACCAATGCAGAGCCGATGGACATCTTGCGTTTCGTGAAATGGGGTAACAAGAGGGAAAATACAATTGCTCCTGCTGCGATATAGGCAACATAGAAACGGAACGGGATTACCAGGATGGTGGTAACCGCACACAATGCGATGTGCCGAACCGAAAACCCGCAGCGCTTCAGGTTCACGCAGCCATATAGGGCGAGGGTCTCGAGAAAAATGACCGCTGGCTCCTTTACTGTCTGGCTGGACCAGACGATCAGCGAGGGAAGCAGGCATGTCCACCAGCCCACGCGTATGGCCACCCACTCTGAAAACAATGTTCGCGCGATACGATACGCGAATACCACGGTGAGGGCGCCAAAGAAACAATTCAAAGCCGCGGCCACCATGCGGGTGGGCGAATTCACGACGTAAAACAAGGCCCCCAACATATAACGGTAGCCGAAGTGCTCACCTCGGAAGGCTCCTAGCAGGGTGTACGGCAAATCAAGCAGGCTCAGTCTCTGTTGGCCCCACAATCGCTGCAGAGGTATTCCTAATGCCCATCCGCTTGAATCTTCGTCATGAAGAATTTTTACCAGGCCAAACTGATAGACCCAGATCGAAAAAGCAAAGCGCACGCCAAAAGCAATCAGAAACAGGGCAATCTGCGACCGTACCGTATCGCGATGAGTCCAGGTAAAAAACAGGGACATGCTCCCGAAGATTGCCAGCACCATAAACAACAAAGTGCCGGGGACCATGCCGATATCAGTCATTGAATGTCACTAATCACGATTGGATGCCATGGTGCGGGAAGCTCTCGGCCAAATTCCTGGCGCTAATCCAGAAGGACACGATCTTCGCTTTCAGCCTACCGGTCTTGTACGCCCGATGCTGGCTAAAAATAGCGCGGACGCACGACGCCGTCCAGCAG
The DNA here is from genome assembly GCA_038254805.1 of Terriglobales bacterium. Classification (GTDB taxonomy): domain Bacteria; phylum Acidobacteriota; class Terriglobia; order Terriglobales; family Acidobacteriaceae; genus Gp1-AA145. Next base: position 14,245 of record JBBSFW010000071.1, on the reverse strand, counting down.
AATGTTTCTGCCGCCCCGAATTGGACCCTGTTTCGTTATCGTCTGAGAGCAAATGTCGCTTGAACTTATATCAATCGATGCTAAAATCTGCCTACAAGAAATCGGAATCGTACCAAGCCAGCCGAAGGAACTGCGTGCACAGCGGGTTCGAACTCAGAAAATGAAAATGCAGGCACGGAATCTTTTGGCCAGGAACGACCGCGTCAGCACTGCCGAGGCACTTGATCTCGGCCAGATCCAGGTTCAGCCCAATTACATTCCCCTAGCTCCGGAGGAGCCGTTCTGGGCGAATTATTGGCTGATCTTGCGCAAACGGAAGTGGGTCGTATTAGCCACTCTGGTGATCGTGGTGGCGATGGCAACGATCGTGTCCCTGCGCACCAGACCCATTTACAATGCTTTCGCAAAAGTCGAGATCAATCGACCTAATTCGGACGTGCTACTGGGGTTTAAAGACGTGGGCGCCGGTATGTCTCCGGATTATTCCGATGATCAGGTTGAACTAGCCACCCAAGTGAACATCTTGCAAAGTAGCAGCATCGCTTCCCAGGTAATCAAGGCTCTCAATCTCGATGCAGCCACTCCGGCGCACCCGGAAAAACCAGCGGTCGCAACCTCCCCGGATCCTGCAAGGGAAACGGCACAGATAGCCCATTTCCAGGGTGCGCTTCATGTTGCCCCCGTGGTGGATACCCGATTGGTGGAGATTCGCTACGCCAGTCCGAACCCGCAACTGGCTGCCACGGTCGTGAACACGCTGGTGCAAACCTTCATCGAGGAAAATATCAAAGCGAAATTTGACTCCACTATGCAGGCCTCCGACTGGCTGTCGAAGCAGCTGGGCGACTTGCAGCTGAAGGTGGAAACCTCGCAGGAAAAGATTCTCCGGTACGAAAAAGATAACGGCATGCTCGGGGTGGATGAGAAGCAGAACATCATTACCGCGAAACTGGACGAGTTAAACAAGGAACTCACGTCGGCCGAAAGTGATCGCATTCAGAAGGAATCCCAATATCAGCAAACGCTCTCCGGAAATGCCGAACTGTTGCAGAATTCAGACAAGGACAGCTTGATTGGGAAGCTGCGATCTGAGGAAGCCGACCTCAAGATGCAGTATGCCCATTTGACCTCACAGTTCGACGAATCTTATCCGAAAGTGATCGAGCTCAAGGGTCAACTTCAGCAACTGGACGAAAATATCCACGCTGAAGTTAAGAAGATGGGCGCTCGCGCGGAAACGCAGTATCAGGCTGCGCTGCACCATGAGAAGCTGCTGCGGGTTGCGTTCGAAGCCCAGAAGGAAGAGGCCAATAAGTTAAACGAGAAGGCTGTTGACTATAACATCCTGAAGCGGGACTATGAGACCAACCGTAAGCTCTATGAAGAACTCCTGGAAAAATTAAAGCAGGCGGGCGTCTCCGCCGGTTTGAAATCAAGCAACATCAGAGTCGTGGACACGGCTCGCGTCCCGACTTCGCCATCCAGTCCAAATATTCCGCGAAATATCGAGTTGAGCCTCCTGCTCGGGACTTTAGGCGGGATCGGTCTCGCATTCGTGCTCGAAGCCCTGGACACCACCGTTCGCACCCCGGAGCAAGTCGAGATCGTATCGGCTCTGCCTTCGCTCGGGATCATTCCTCTCAGCGTGAACGGGATCAGGCCGTTCCTGAGTGGACGCCAGGCCGGTTCTGGCATGGAGTTGATCACGCAAAAAAAACCACAATCGCAGATCGCCGAATCATTCAGAAGTCTTCGCACGTCCATCCTTCTGTCGGGGTCGTTTGATTCCCGTCCCAAGGTGCTTTTGATTACCAGCGCGCTGCCCAAGGAAGGTAAGAGTTCAACCTCTATCAATCTGGCGATTGTTCTGGCACAGAAAGGCAGCCGGGTATTGCTGATCGATGCGGACCTGCGGCGGCCAACCCTGCACAAGGTCCTCGGCGTATCCAGAGACGTTGGCCTGAGTTCGCTTATTGATGAAGCGGCGTTGGAGGAGAACGCGATCGTACCCGTCCCTAATTTTCCAAATCTGTTCCTGTTGCCGGCTGGCCCGAGCCCCAGCAATCCAGCCGAGATGCTCGATTCGGATCTCTTGCGCCAATTCCTCAAGCAGTGGCGCACCCAGTACGACTACGTGATCATCGACAGTCCGCCGGCGCTCTCCGTCACCGACGCAGTTGTGCTCTCGCCCGAGGCTGACGCCGTGGTTATGGTCGTTCGTTCCGGACAGACCACCAAAGACGCCGTCCGCCGCACTCGCGATACTTTGTATCAGGTAAACGCAAGAATCATGGGCATCGTAATGAACGCAGTGGACCTGCGATCTCCGGACCTCTACTACTACTATTACTATTCGAAGCGCGCTGGTGGTTACTACAACGACGGATCGACTCGGAACTGAGAAGCCCGGCGTGTCCATTCCATGCTGCCCTGTGTCGGCCCTAGAGGAAACAGGGTAAACTCACTGGGCACGACCTGAATGCCATCTCCCACCTTAACGATTGGGCTCCCCGTCTATAACACAGGACCGTTTTTGCGCGATTGCTTGCGCAGCATCTTTGCGCAAAGTTGGTCCAACTGGGAACTGGTTGCCGTGGACGATGGCTCCGCGGACGAAAGCCTCTCGATTTTGAGAAGCATCGATGACCGTCGGGTGCGTGTGGTCGGCCCAAGTTTGCACCAAGGCTTGGGCGCTTGTCTCAATCTCATCACCGCCCATGCCCGCGGCCGCTACATCGCGCGAATGGATGCGGATGACATGATGCACCCATTGCGGCTGGAGCGGCAATTGCGGATACTTCTTGAACGGCCTGATGTGGATGGACTCGGCTGCGGCATGGTGGTTTTGGACCAGAACCTCGAACCGATCGGCACCAAGCTCAATCCTCGCGACCATGCAGCCATCTGTGCTCACCCGCTGGCCGGCATTCGGATGGCCCATGCCACTTTCCTGGGCCGTGCCGAATGGTTCCGCGGTCATCCCTACAACGACGATAGTGATGGATGTGAAGACTGGGAGCTGTTGTTTTCTGCATTTCCAAAAAGCCAATTCGCTAATCTTCTGGAGCCGCTCTATTTTTATCGCGAATTGGATTCATTTACGGTCTCGAAATATCTGCGCCGACAGCTAAGGAACAGTTTCTTCTGCTGGCGAAACGGTCGCGCACAGTTCGGCGCCGCCAGGACGGCGAGGGAGTGCGGCAAGCGTTTCGGGCATGCATGCCTCTACGCGAGTGCGGGTTTGTTGGGCCAGACTGAACTGCTCGTGAAGAGGCGCTATACCCCACTCGACGCGGCTTCCGCGCAAGTGATTCGCGGCGCCATCCAACAAATACGATCTGCGAGGCTTCCGCTCCGTGCGGCCAGCATCCCGGCCCACAGCACATAAGCACGCGTTCAGGTTTCGGGATGGCTTACTCGCAGTGATGGCTTACTCGCAGTATTGTTCGGACAAGTCCACCGATGTCTGCAGCGCTTCCTTCTCGTCCTTGAGTTCACCCGGAAATCGTTGCATCAATTGCTGTGCCAGCTCGGCGTGGGTGAGACCGCCGTCCATCAATTCCAATGCAGCCCGCGCGATCGCCCCATTCCTGCTCAGCCGCGGACGGTGCGTGGAAGCGCGCTTGCGCAGATCGGCAGCCGAGACGAACTTGCTGTTAAAGTTCGATTGCCGGAACTCCGCCTTGGGCTGTGGTGAATCCGCCGTTTCGATCCGCGTATTCCACTGTGACACATAATCATCCTTTACGGCAGTAAAGCGCAGGCTTGCCTTGATCTCATCCCCCGGGCCAATTCGCACCGTTTCCGGCCACGGCGCGAACATATTGGGATAGATTTTGCCTGCGTATTCGGCCCGCGCATGCCCCGGCGCCGTGGACATGAAAATCCCCTCGGCAAGTTCTGAGTCGAACCAGAAGCCGTACCCATTGGCGTGTGCCTTCCGTATGGGCTTGAGCACGACCTCTGCCGAAACCGACGGCGATTGCAGCTCATAGTAGTCCAGCGTGGCCATGCAGGTCGGCTCCGTTATCACCCGCTTGAGCGTAAATTTTGCCCCGAATTCCCAATCGGTGCCAAACCGGCTCCCGGCCGAAAGATCCACCCCCCAGCGCCGGTCACTCCAGACAGAGACAATTTTCGCATAGGCTGGCCGGGGCAGGTGGACGGCCGCGGTCCAGATCCGATCTTTAGTCGGCACCATCGTTCCCCCGGGCGCAAGGAACCTTTGCCGTGCATCGATCAGCGTCCTCAGGCTACCGCTGTAAAGCGGGCTTGCTCCGTGAAGGTCGGCAACTACTACGTCCGCCCGCTCCGGGAGTTCGACGCGGGTAGAAACATCGCGAATAAACTCGATGCGGTCGGCGCAACCATTATCGCGGGCGACCTGTCGCGCCAGTTCAATAATCTCGCCGCTTTCAATGGCAAACACCTTGCGCGCGCCCAACTGACACGCGAATATTGCAAATAGCCCGGTGCCGGTTCCGATATCGACGACCACGGCGCCTGGTCTTATCACTTTTTCCAGCGCCCGGCGGTATGATCCCACCCGCACGCGGTTAGCGATCATGTAGCCGTGGTCGTGAGCAGAGTACATGGATGTTTCTGATTTCCCTCGCTTGGCATGATCGCCCTCCAGCCTTACAATCAACCGATGCCAATTCCAACACCACCGGACGCAAGAGTCTGCAGCGATTCGACTGTCACTGTAACCCAGGTGCAGGTTTCCTGTGAAGTGAACGGCGAGACCGTCATCCTACATTTTGACAGCGGCCACTATTTTGGCCTCAACGAAGTAGGTACCCTGGTGTGGAAGATGATCGAGCAGCCCCGCAGCGTGAGTGAACTCCGCGACGCCATCGTGCGCGAGTACGACGTGGACGCTGGCCAGTGCGGGCGCGACCTGCTGGATTTACTGGATGAACTGCGCGAGAGAGGCCTGATCAAGGTCCGCAATTTGACGGCGGCGTAGAGTAGCGTCGCAGAAGATGACGCACGCTTCGGCTACCGTCTAAGGAACTGTTTCCCTGCTGACGACCCCAAGCCTGTTCTCCGCCGCGCCGATCGGCAGAATGCGGCACTCATTCGTAAGTGACCTTGAGGCATCACGAAAGCCAAACCTCATGGGGCGCTGCTTAGGCCTGGAGCAGAACTGCCCGTTCGGCATATTCCCGGTGAGCTCGTTTCACTGCCCTGTCGAACAGCGGACGAAACACCGGCTGCAAAACGGGGTACCTGCGCATCATGCGCGCGACCGCCACCCCTAAACGGGAGTACAACGGCACCACGACACGGGCTAAGGGATCACGCCGCTTATAGCTTTCAGCCAACCATGCGCGAACCAGGCGCGTGCGGGGAGCATCGAATCCATATAACACCTCCGCAATCCAGCACGCCGGCCTGCTCTTGCCAAGCTTTCCGCCGTCCAGTCCATTGCCGCCTTGTCCCCTGGTCACTTGCGTGACTTCCCCATAGCAGGTCAAGCGCGGAGCAGAATAATTTTTCTTAGGTAGTGTGTGCTCTTGCGGGCTCGACTTCTTCATGGTGGTCTCCTGAAGTGCTTATACCACCAAACTGCAGTCTTCAGAACCCTTTTTTTCGAAGAAGGTTCTCAGCCATAGTTCCAGGGCGACCGTGCCAGTCAACTGGTTAGCCGGTATCATCGTTTGGGCCGTCAGCTTATCTTTCTGGCCCAGAAACTCACTCTGAATTCCGATTGGATCCAGGTAGCCAAATTCCACTCCCAGACAACCCGGATGCAAGTACGCCTGATACTTTGGATAATCATTTACGGCCGCGTCGTTTGGGAGGAAGGTAAAGTCTGCCTTCCAGTTCCGCTCCCGAATGGATTCCGGCAAGATACCGCGCATGGCTTCGCGGAAAAGTCCCTTTGACCGGCCCTGCCAGTTCACCACTTCTGCGGGGATCGCCATTACAAATTCAATCAAATCGCGATCCATAAACGGGTAAGCTTCGTCAAATCCCCACGCCGTTGCAAGCTTATTGGACTCCTCGAGCAAGTTCAAACCATGGGCTGAGGTTGCAAGTCCGTAGCAGGACGCAGCGTGGTTACTGAAAAGGTGCCCCTTCGGCCGGCGCTGTCTCACGCGGCGCCGAAAGCCCCGCCTGCGAAAAGCTCCGCTGTACCAGGCGGGACGTTGGCCTGAATGCATGATCCCATCGAGGCGCCTTACCATAGGCTTCAAGAAGGGAGGAATTAAGTCGCGAAGCAAGGCCTGCCGAAAGTATTGTCTCCAGGTGCGGGCATCCATGTCCGTCGTCGAAGCGGCCAATGCGGCAAATTCCCGGCGAAATTGAAAATAGCGAAGACCACGGGCCAACTTGACCAGATGCGTCGAGCTATGCATCATCTGGTCGCCATAATACCCATCGATAACCACTCGACAACCCATTTCCTGGGAAAGACTCATACAACCAGACATCGAATCCCACTGCAGCCTGGGAACTTCCGTATCGCGCAAAAACCTCTCTTGAAATTGATACGAAGTCACGTGAGACCTTCGAATTTCTATGCCTTGAGTGACTTCGATGTCATCCAGAAAGTGCTCTTCGTCGGCAGGAGTACCACGCGGAAAAGTCATGGCTACGCCCACGCAGTCCTGCACCGGCGCGCCCGCTTTCTTGAGCACGCTGGCCTGACAAAGAATTGCCGAGGAGTCCAGGCCTCCGCTAACCAGCACTCCGACCGGATGCGAGGAACGGAGCCGCCGCCTCACCGCCTGCTGAAAAAGCGCGCGCAGAGCTCCCGCGTATTCCCCGATCGAGCCGTAGCGCAATTGTCTGGAAGGATCGAAGTCGAAATACTGAACCACTCGCTGCTCTTTGGCGGTTACGACGATCACGTGGCCGGGTACGACGCGGAAAACATCCTTGAAGCAGGTCAGGCGTCTCTCGTACCAGTCGCCCTCGAGAAGGAAGTCGGCCAGGCCGTCGTCGTCGGGCCGGGCATCGATGCCGGGATAAGCCAGAATAGCCTTGATTTCGGAGGCCGCCAGAAATGTCTCGCCGGTCTTGCAGTAATACAGCGGCCGGATGCCCATGACATCGCGAGCCAGGACGAGCTTCTGTCGAGTCCCATCAAAGATGGCGATGGCGAAGTCGCCCTTCAATTCCCGGGCAAAGGACTCTCCGAAGTGCAAATAGGCGGCCAGGGCGAGAGCAGAGTCGGGCGTGGCGGCATCATCGCACAGCCGTTCGCGCGGCAGCTTCTCCCGCAGCTCGTCGCGATTATCCAGCCGGCCGTCAAAGCAGATTGCGGTTTGCGGAGGAGATCCCGGCGGCTGCACCTCAGTGGTGGATTCCGGAGTGGTGCGAAAATGCTGAAAGGCCAGCCCCGCCGGCCCCCAAATCCACAGCCTCTGACCATCGATGGCCCGATGCTTGAGCGGGGCGGAGAGCTGCTCCAGGATGGAGTGCTCGGCCGGACGTGCGTCAAGATGAAATAGGGCAACGAGGCCGCTCACGCCGCTATCAACTCCCGGGAGAGATCAGCCAGGATCGCATCCGCAACCTCCGGCAGCAATTCCAGCCGCTTGGGATAAGACAACTGCCGGGGAGGAACCGCGGCAATCACCTTGCCGGCAAACGCAAACTGCTGCCTCAGCCGGGCGGGCGTCAGCACCGCGTCGTTAAAAGTGTTGGCAATCAATGGCAGAAACGAGGTCTGCCCAGACAAGGCTTTCACCGTTATCCTGCGCTTGGAGTGTCTCTTTGGGAGCACATACAAAGCCCGCAAAGGAACAATGCCGCCGACGTGATTTTGCGAGGACAACGGGAAAATCATCTTCGAGGTGAGGCTATTCATGGGAATGGAGCGGCGTCCGCTGAAGAAAGCGTCCGCAGTTTCGGGAGTGAGCTTCAGCCGGGGAAGGCTGGGATAGGCCAGCAACTTGTCGCCGTCAGGCTGAAGCACCAGGACGTCGTCGGTGAGCAGAGAATAGCCTTTTTGCAGAAAGGCGGCTGCCATGGTTGACTTGCCGGCGCCCGAGCTGCCCAAAAAGGCGATGGCTTCGCCATCCACCACCACAGCCGTCGCATGCAAGGGTTCGATGCCGCGCGTCAGCAAACAAAACGACAGCACCTGACCCATCAAGTAAGTTAACAGCGCCTCGTCGGAGACGTCGTTCAGTTTTCGCCAGCGTACTTGCTTGCCGTCGCCGGAAACCAAAAATTCGAAGTGGCCCTTGCAAACCACATGGGCGGAGTCATCCTGGAAGGTGCTGCACTCCCAGAATCCGTCATCCTCGTGGGACGTACGTGCCTGATCAAAAGCCTGCCAGGATTCTGTGCGGGAATCTTCTACCAGCTCGACATCCGCTGGCAGTCCGTTCTGGTCGCCAGCGTGGGGGCAGGGTAAAGCGATCGAAGATTTTACGCGCAGTCCGTACAACGAATACATCCGGGCTTGTGCGCTCATTTGGAAGTTACCGCTCATCCGCGCTGAAGGCCAGCAGCGGCGTATATCGCTGGTGTGCGTCCATCCCGCCAATCAAGATTTGCCCGCCACTCTCCAGCCAGGCATGGGCTTCGAAGCTTCCCGCTTTTTCTTTCGCGACCCCGATCCGTACAGAGGCGGGAATTCCATCGAATCCAAGCAGAACTTGAGCGGCCAATGCCTGCGTGAGACAGGTCGCGCGTGGAACGTAGCCACTGGCAACTTGCACCGCCCAAATGCCTCGCTCCGTGGAGAAGTGGCTCGGTTTATGGGAAGAAGCCGATGCCTGGGCCAGTATGGTCGAAATCCGCTGCAATGCGTTAAACGGAATCACCCACAAAGCGATGCGCACTGCGCCAACAAGTACGAGCGCTCGAGCCAAGAGCAGACGCTCAGATGCAGGAAGACGGGCGAATTTTCGTAGGTGGTCCATATTTTTCAGACGGCTCGCCCGGGAGATGGCGGCGGGCGATAAACTAAACTTAAGCCGATAATCACGGATTCTAGCAGAGAGGGCAAAACGCGGACGGGCAAAAGTCCTCAATTGTTTCTAGCTTGCGTACTTGACCTTGGCCGCAGAAATATGAGCTTCATCTCTTTGGTTCGCCCACCCCTCGGCATAGAGGCCCCCCAGAGCGAGCAACTCGTCGTGTGTACCCGATTCGACGATTTGGCCGCCGGCCATGACGTGGATTACGTCGGCAAACATGGCGGTGGTAAAGCGATGGGTGATAAGAACCGCGGTCCGGCCTTGAGCAAAGCAACGAAATTGTTCGGCCCAGGTAATTTCCGCCCATGGATCCATGGCGCTCGTGGGCTCATCGAGCAGGATAATCGGAGCACCACGCAAAAGGGTCCGAGCGATGGCCACGCGCTGCCATTCGCCGGTGCTGAGTTCCACTCCCTCGGAGAACTGTTTCCCAAGACTCGTTTGGAATCCATGCGGCAGACTGGCGATGAGCTCTTCAGCGCCGGCGATCGCGGCCGCCTTGCGTACCGACTCGTCATCAGTGCATTTAAGATTGCCGAAGTGGATATTCTCGGCAGCGGTTGAATTGAAGCGTACCGGGTTCTGAAAAAGAACCGAGATCTTGCTACGGAGATCCTCAATGGAGAATCCGGCCAATGGAATACCATCGATGCGAATGTCACCGCAATTAGGCTCGTAGAAGCGGCAAAGCAACTTGATGATAGTGCTTTTGCCGGCGCCATTGGGGCCAACCAGTGCGGTGATCTGCCCGGACTCAAGCGCCATGTTGAAATCGTGCAAGGCAAAGCGGTCCGTTCCCGGATAACCAAAAGTGACATTCTCGAATTGGATTCCATCCTTCAGCGTGAGAACGGGCGCGGCAAACGCCGGGCTAACAATGTTCGGCTTGAGAGATAGGAATTTGAACAAATTGCCGAGAAACAAAGTGTTCTCATAGAGTTTGCCTACATTTTCCAGGAGCGATCTGGCAAGTGCGAGTCCCTGGTTAAAAGCCTGGTAGAAGAGGGCCAGATCGCCAACTGACACCAGTCCACGAATGGCGCGCCAAACCATCAGCGCCATCGCGAGGCCGCTGATCGCCAATGTTGTGAGGCCCGCGCACAACTCGCCGAACCCCTGGCGACGGGCTAAATCCATGCGCTCGGTCCGCAGCCGGCGACGGAGTATTTCATAAGCTGATCGAAAATGATTGCCTAGTCCAAACAGTCGAATCTCAGCGGCGGCATCGGCGCTTGTTAAGAGCCAGTCGTAGTACCAACAGCGTCGTTCCGCGGCCGTGTGTCGATAGTGCCATTCATACCGGTGCTGGCTGGAGTTTAAGACGACATACAGGGCGGGTATTGTGCTCAGGATCAGTGCTAGCGGAAGGATCGGCCCGAACGGAACCAGGACCGCGATCATCGCGACCAGGGTGATCGAGCTTTGTAACAGGCCACCCAGGCTCTCGATTACGGCAATCGGCCGATAACTGCCCTCGGCACGAGCGCGGTGAAGATGATCGTACGAGTCAGGGGATTCATAAAATGCCAAGTCGACGGTTATTGATTTTTCGTGAATAAGCTGATTGATGTGGTCGGTCGTAAGCTCGGCTTGTGAGGTGCTTATCCAGATTGTGGCACTACGAAAAACCTGCGTGATGAGCATCACCAGAGCCATCACCGCAGCGAGTGTGATTACCGTTCGAATACCCGGCCAGGGGGCGCCGGCGCGGACAGCTGCTACCAATGAGTTCACGAGAGCTCGCGTAAGATAGACCGTGGCGACGGGCAGAATGCCTTGCAGCACCAGCAGGACTGCCCAAGCCAATGTGTAACTCGGAGCAGCCGCCCACACGAGTGCTAGCGTGGGCGGCAGATCACGCAACTGGCTCGCCGCTTTATTTAGTCTCGCACGGACGTAGTTGTACATGCCCTAAGTTCTGTCCCGACGCTGAACTCGATTTCGGCACCGAACCGGCCCCGCGGAGGCCCCCACTCGCACCGGACATTCGAAGCCTGATTGGGCAATTGTAGACGAGGTTCCACAAACCTACACTCGGAGATATTCGGCCGTGATTGAGGTCGTAGCTCAACCTTACAAATTTCCGGCTTCAGTTTCTTCGCGACCGGCAATAGTCGGAAAACGCCTGCCTAGCGACATGCAAAACCCGTCGGGCACGCATTGCGCTCATGGGTCGTTCAGGTGCCAGAACGGCTTCTTCCATTGCGGGATCAAGCAGAACTCGCCTCATGTACGTGGCACGATTGCGGAAGCCAGAGAAGGCTTTGAGCATTAGCAATCTTGCTTTCGTGCGTGACATTGAACCTGGGCAGTTGTAGCTGTCGATGATCTCCTCGACAACCGCCCTGGCATCGGAATCGTGGCTCAATCTAATTTGAATCGGATCCGGCAAGCTGCTCCCAAACAGTTGGCCTGCCAAAGACAACGTGACCAGAACGATCCGGGTTGCTCGGACTCGATCGGCCTCATCCAAAATGTAAGTCCAATCCAGGCCGTCTGAAGACGAAAGAATGATCGCGATATCGCACACCCATTTCAACTGAGCCCACAAATGTTTGAAGCCATGAACGCTAAGCACTAGGAGAAGGTCTTCGGGAGAGAGCACTTTAAGCCGGGAACCGCCTATTGACAGGAACTTGGTGCGAGACCAAAGGCCACCAAAGTCAAATGTGAATCCGAGTTCGGGGGGCACCACCTGCCAGTGAATTTCGACTTGGGTATGATTGCTTTGATTCAGAAAATTGTATTCACACGCGGCGCGCAAGTATCTAGATTCCTGCGCCGGCGTGAGGCTGTACTCTCCTCTGTAGCCCAAGTCAATCATCAAGCTCCGAGCGCGGGGCACATCTTTTTTCGATAACAAAATATCCAGGTCGCAAAAATCGCGAATAGCCAGGTTGCCATACGCTGAGGCTGCCAAGACCGGGCCTTTGTACGGTATTGCTTGGATGTTCTCTGCAAGAAACGCTCGCATAATGCGCAGTAACTCGGCAGTAAGAAACAAATTTTGTTGTGCGCTATCCTGAACTTTTCTCATGAGATGTTCGGAGGTAACTGAGGCGAAGGAGTAGCCCGAATCTGCGATCAAAGTGTGACAAACCAAGGGAGTCAGTTTGTGCCATTCGGCATATTTGAGAACTTTTGTCCAATTTTGAACTTGGCTAGCAAGATTACGGACCAAAGCTCCATCGGGAGACAACTTTGAGCACGCCAGCACGAGCCGAAATTCGGCGTCGAACGCAGTGCCTCCTGACATTCCAACACAGTAACAGGGGCATGGGACTTCCATCCACTGGCGACTTAGCCATGGGATGGCTGATCGGCTTGGCAGATAGTACATATTTTGATCCGGCATCGCCGTCGGGCTCACGGGCTGCAACAGAATTCAAATCCGCAAACACGCAGGAGCAGTTTCTTGGAGATTAATCGCAAGAAAAGGATTTCTGAGTTTCCGAGAAGAACGCTTATATCGCAATATTTGCCCGCTCGGTCTTCGATTCGTGGCCGCACGCAGGGTCTCTAAGGGATTTCCACGTCCTCCTCCGACACTCCGGGTTACTAATGAGGTTCGCAGCCTGACATTTCCACAGGGCTGCAACAATTTGTCGTTTTTGTGGTGGCAGAAGTCCCGGAGCTGCTGCATAATCCGTAATCAACGCCCACCAGCCGAAATACAACGTCGCAACCAGAAAGAAAGAGGGGAAGGGATGCGGGCTCTAATCACGGGAGGAGCCGGTTTTATCGGCTCCCACTTGGCGGAAAAGCTTCTTGCCCTAGGACACGACGTTACGGTTTTGGACGACCTTTCAACGGGCAGCGCTGAAAACATTGCGCACTTCAAGCATCACGTCGCGTTCGAATATCACCTGGACACAATTTTTAACCGCCAGCTAATGGCGGAACTAGTAGATCTTGCCGATGTAATTTTTCATTTGGCCGCAGCGGTGGGCGTCCGCAGAATTGTTGAGTATCCCGTCCGCACCATTGAGACCAATGTACGCGGCTCCGAGCTCATTTTAGAGATGGCTGCCAAAAAACAGAAGCGGGTCCTGATCACCTCGACTTCGGAGGTTTACGGCAAATCGACGAAGCTCCCATTTTCTGAAAGAGACGACTTGGTTTTTGGTTCTACTTACAACTGCCGTTGGAGCTACGCTTGTTCGAAAGCCATCGACGAATTCTTGGCATTGGCTTATTACCGCGAAAAGAAGCTTCCTGTCACCATTGTCCGGCTATTCAACACTGCGGGACCGCGCCAAACCGGGCAGTATGGGATGGTACTGCCAACTTTTGTCCGTCAAGCACTTTCGGGAGAACCGCTGACGGTGTTCGGCACGGGCTCGCAATCCCGCTGTTTCGGACATGTTGACGATGTAATCGAGGGCATCTTTGCGTCTATAACCTCTCCTGGAACTGTTGGCGAGATCTTTAATCTGGGAAACACGGAACAGATCACGATTACGGCGCTGGCGGAGCGGATCATTGATGCCACTGGGTCGAAAAGTTCAATTCGATACGTGCCCTATTCGGAAGCTTATAGTGAGGGCTTTGAAGACATGGAGCACCGAGTCCCGGACCTCAGGAAGGCGCACGACTACTTTGGCTATGCTCCGAAACGTTCCTTGGACGAGATCATCCGCGCTGTAATTCAGCACATTCAACAGAAAGCCCAGAAGGGCGTTGTTCTTTCGCATGTGGCATGACGTTCTACTTTTCGTCATTACTTTCGCCGCCTCGTTGCTGACCACCGCCGCTACTATCCGCATCGCGCGGCGATATGGCTGGCTAGTGCAGCCGCGAGCTGATCGTTGGCACCGGACCCCGGCGGCGAAATTCGGCGGCATTTCAATCCTTCTAACGTTCTCGCTTGCAGTTTTCGCCTTTCGCGTAGCCGCGCCCTTGCGGACGGTCGCGCTTTTGACTGCGGCGATGGGGCTCGTGGGATTTGTGGATGACGTCTTCCAGTTGCGCCCGCGATGGAAATTCGCGGCCCAGTTCGTGATTACTGCCGTAGCCGTGTGGTCGGGTATCGTTTACACGTTGTTTCACCGTCCATCCCTGGATTACCTGTTCACGTTCCTTTGGATTCTCGGCATGACGAATGCATTGAACCTTTTGGACAACATGGATGGACTTGCCGGTGGAGTGAGCGTGATTGCCGCGGTCAGTTTGGCGCTGATCGGACATAGCTTCGGCCCGATGGACATAAGTTTGCTCGCGATGGCTGCATCGCTGCTTGGTTTTCTGGTGTTCAACTTTCACCCCGCCAAAATTTTCATGGGCGACACCGGAAGTCTGGCGGT
>JBBSFW010000070.1:0-19698 GCA_038254805.1 Terriglobales bacterium | reverse complement strand
CAAGCTGCATCAGCGGGATGGGTGAGATCGCTGGATCCGGCTCCTGTTTCAGTTCGGCAATTGAGGTGCCCATGGGCCCTCCTCCTCATTTTGGACAACCGACATTTAACCGCCGGCGACCCGCAGACGTCAACTAAAGCCGCTTGATAACTGTGCAATGAGAGCCGGACCGCGAAGCGGGACAGCAACAAACTGCTCGTCGTGCACTGCAAGCGGCGCGCTGGGTTTCGCGATATCGCCAATCTCACCGGCGGCTTTGACGCCTGGAAGGCCCTGAGCCACAAAGCATGAAATCGGTCAAGGTGTGTGATCGCTGATTTACTGAGTTCGCACGTAAACTCGGTCGAACTTCATCCAATAACTTCTCACGTCATCAAGTGCGCAGCCTCTGAATCCGAATGCTCCCTGCGAAAAAACACCAGGTTCGGTCCGTGCATTTTCAGCGGCCGATCACAAGTGGTGCGGCAAACTGTACGCTTTCTTACCTTGATCTCGGTTTGCACGAGGCGCCGTTCCCTGTGACCTTTCGTGCTTCTCGGGCGGCGCGCCCCGGCGGTGCGGCGGCAGCAACGTAGTGCCGGCGATATGGTGGAACGGCACCGTCGGCGCGAACGTGGGCAGGTTGTGTGCTCGCACTTGGGTGACCGCCTCAAACCCGGACGCCAGCTTTATAAGCGTGGGCTCGCTGAACGCTGTCCCGAAGAAGCTGATCCCCAATGGCACACCGGACACCATGCCGGCTGGCACCTGGACGATGGGATACCCCGGGCCCGCAGCCAGACCCGATGTTCCGAAGATGAAGTGATCGCCATAAATGAGGTCGGTGGCCCAGGCAGGGTTGTCGGTGGCAGATACCACCGCATCGAGCTGGAATTGGCTGATCGCCGCGTCGATCCCGTTCACGCCAGCATTGTGATCGATGGCGAGTGCCTGGTTGTAGGTCATGCCGCCGAAAGCTGGCTGCGGGTCATCCGGCCCCGGCTCAAGAGAGTTGGCTAGGTCGAAGATGTCCTGATTGAAGAAAGGCATTTCGGCTTGAGCGTGGGCGTTGTCGAAAGCGATCGCGGCCTGCAGCGTCCCGCCGGCTACCGGCACGCCGACGCGAGAGCCAAAATAGGCCTTCAAGTCGTTTCTGAAATCGAACAGCAGTATCAGGAACTCGCCATCAGCAGAAGCGAAGGTGAAACCCGCCGCGTCCAAATCAATGACCGTAGCCCCGGCGGCGGTGAACGCGCCCACCGCCTGCTCGAACTCGTCCAGCACCGGCTGCGGGGTCGGGACCAAGGGGTCAAAACCGTTTAGCCCCGCGCGAGTCAGCCCGAGCCTCGCTCCCCTTAGGCCGTTTGGATCCACAAATCGCGCGTAGTGGGCGGGAATGTTCGCGGGACGCTTTTTTCCCGTCCCCTGCCAGCCGAGGGGCACGCCACCGGTCGCCGGATCGCGGCCGTCGAAGGTACGGCTCTGGATCACGCCCAGCGCTACCGCTGCGTCGGCGACCGTCCGTCCGTGGACGCCTACGGAGTCCTGCGTGTGCGAGATGGGTACGACCCCGGCGCGGCTCGTGAGGCCCACCGTGGGCTTGATACCGACCACGCCGTTCGCATTAGCAGGACAAACAACGCTACCGTCTGTCTCGGTGCCGAACGACACTGCGGCAAAGTTAGCCGACGCCGCGGCGCCTGAACCGGAGCTGGAACCGCAGGGATTGCGATTAATACCATAAGGATTGTTCGTCTGACCGCCCCGGCCCGACCAACCGCTGACCGATTCGAAAGAGCGGAAGTTGGCCCATTCCGACAGATTGGTCTTGCCGAGGATCACCGCGCCGCCGGCTCGCAAGTTTGCCGCCACGGTGGAGTCGTGCAAAGCGGGGGCGCCGACGAGGGCGAACGATCCCGCCGTGGTCTGCATCTTGTCGCCGGTGTCGATGTTGTCCTTCAGCAGCACCGGGATGCCGTGCAAGGGCCCGAGCACCACACCGCGCCTGCGCCTCGCGTCGGCTTCGCGCGCCATGATCAGCGCGTCTGGGTTGATCTCAATCACCGCGTTGACCCCCGGACCATTCTGGTCAAGCGCGATTATGCGGGCAATGTATTCCTTGGTGAGTTCCTCCGAGGTAAGCTCACCGGAGGCCATCTCCGCCTGCAGCTGGGCCACCGTGGCTTCGTTGTGCCGCTTCGGAACTTCGTCGCTTGCCCACGCCAAAGTTGACATGAGCAGAGCTAAAAAGAAGAGAGTGCGTATTGCCATGGTCGTCATGTTGTCCTCCGGGGAGCCCCAGAAGTGCAATCCCGGCGAGTTCAGCCTAGGAAGGTGGCCGTTATCGAGGGGCCCAAAATACTCTGGCTGATACGGTGAAGTCAAGTTATTTGCGCCGAGACGCAAATCTAAAATGGGGAGAATGAGAGTGCATTGCGACCAATGAACAACCGCTGTGTTCCTGTTGTAAACATCGCTTTTCTTTAACAATAATGGTCGCTTGTGCAGTCGCCTGCCACCCACGAATCGAAGTCATCCGTAATAACCCAAAAGACGAAGTTCAGGGATGGTGCAAGATCGGGTTTATGGGCAAATTTCTTCTTAGATTTTGATCGGGGTCGTCGCTTTACCGGTGGCAATCCTGATTGGGGGCCGACTCGGCTTGCTCCAGATTCATGCAAACACGTCACCTCCCGGCTGGGAAAGCACATTCGCTCACATGGCCGTGAATGCTTCCGCCGCACGGCATGCACCGCACGTCCCGAACCCGATCGCGCCCACGGATGAGAACTTGATGGCTGGCATGAAACTCTTCAACGATGATTGCGCAGGTTGCCATTGCACGCCCGACACGGCCGGCAAAAATGAAGCCAATGTGACCTTTTATCCCAATGCTCCTCGGTTCGCACTACACCCCCCGCAAGCCGGATTATCAACTTTTCTGGATCGTGAAGAGCGGTGTTTGTTATACAGGCATGTTTGCATGGGGCGTCAGTTCGCACTGGACGCCTCAGGGAAGGACGTATCGGACGAGAAAATCTGGACCGCAGTGACTTTTCTCGCTCACCTCGATTCACTGCCGCGGTCCGTCAACGCCGAGTGGCATAAGACCTCCGCCAACTAGGATCCGAGTGCCAGCAATTCTGCAATTGATGAAATCGCAGTTTTCGTCCAGGTTCCGTTGCCGTCACTCGGGACCAATGGAACTGGCATTCGAGCTGAACGAGCTGTGAAAATCGCAGGAAAAATGATGAAATGAATCGCAGAAAGGACAGCCGCTTTTGTGTCGCGGGGAGGGCTAGCTAGCTAGGACACACCCCGTATACTATTCACATGCACACCGAAATTCGCGCAGCAATCGACCTTGGTATCAACGACGAACGGGTCACTGTTTCCGACCACATCGCTTATTTCTGGGAAACTGAAGAAGAGTTTACCGAGGCTGTTGGTTTCTTGCAGGTCGGACTGCGTGGAGCAGATCACTGTGTAGTGTTTGGTCATCCGGCGGCAAATGCTAAAGTACTTGCCGCTTTGCAAGCCGACGGCTTCGACGCGACACAACTTACGAGAAAAGGCCGTCTTACCGTGCTTGGCGGGAAACCATCAGGCACAGACATGCTCGCCGAGATTGGCGCAGCGTTCCAAACTGCTATTGGCGGCGGAGCACCTCTGATTCGGCTGCTGGGTAATATTGGTTGGGCACACAAGGACTGGCCGCAGGAGCTAGAGATTTTGGAATTCGAGGCGAGAGTAACTGAGGTATGCAAGAACTTTCCCTGCGTCGTGGTTTGCATGTATGACGTCCGCGAACTCTCAGGTCGCATAATGGTTCATGGTGCATACGAAACCCACCCGCTGACAGTTTGCGGCAACGTTCTTCGAGAAAATCCGCACTACATGCCGATAGAAACATTCCTCACTCGAAACAAAAAAGTCGTCTCTGAATAATGGGAGTGCCAAACATAATGGGAGTGTCAACGAAAGGTTTCAAGCCGATGTCGCCAGCGATGTCCCCATTGCTAATACCCGGCCGGAGTGAGAGTTTCCGATTAAGTTCCATGGTTCGTCCCTCAGCGGGATAGGTAAGACATGCGCGCTATTGCAGGTCGATCTAAAGCAGACTACTCGGCCCAGAGCAGTCGAATTTGGAGAGCCACGACTTCACGTCAGGTGACATGTTGCCCAAAAAACCCGGTCAAGGGCCTAAGCAGCTACTTTCATGTGCTTCAAAGTCATGCAGAAAATTAGAAATGCGGAATCACCAGATCCTCGTGCAGCTTCACACCCTTCTGGCTGCTACACCCATAGAGGTGCCAGTTCCCGTCATTTCGGGGCGTGCATAAATAATCTAAATCATACGATAGGACGGAAAGATGCGCACCTTGAAACTACCAATGCGTTTGGCGGTACCTATTATCGTTATCGTAGCGGCATATGCGTCCGCTGCTGGGGTCAAAATCCCGGTGATTCTCTCGACTGATGTGGGCAATGAGATCGATGATCAGTGGGCGATCACATATCTGCTCCTGCAACCGCGCTTCGAAGTGCTGGGGGTAATGTCGGCCCACGCCCCTTCGATTGCTGCACCTGCCGGTCACATTTCCTACCGCATCCTGGTCGATGTGGTCGAGAATCGCTTGGGGATGAGCACTCATCCGCCGCTCGTCGAGGGCGGGAATTCACCCTTGGGAAACGCGGAGACACCCCAACCCAGTCCGGCGGTTACCTTTCTTATTCAGTCTTCCAAGCGTTTCTCGAAAGATAGTCGGCTGACGGTGCTGGTGATCGGTGCGAGCACCGACGTGGCTTCGGCGATTCTAACCGACCCTCCAATTGTCGATCGCATTCGTGTCATCCAGATGGGCTTTAACGACGAGCAGGGCGGAGATGAGTTCAACATTGCCAATGACGTGCATGCGGAGCAGGCGATCCTCGACTCAAACGTGCCACTCGTCATCGGTTCCGGCAAAATCTGCCGTGCGAATCTCGCACTCACCTTTGCTCAGGCGCGGGAAATGATTGCGCATCGCGGCCCCATTGGAGGGTGGCTATGGGAGGAGTACCAAGCCTGGTATTACCGGTTTGTGAAGTCGCTCAGAGTCAATGACTTCTCGAAACCATGGTTTATCTGGGACGATATTACTTTGGCCTACGTGCTCGGCATGACCGAACAACATACACTACCGCGTCCGCGTATGAGAAACGACATGACGTTCGAGCAAATGCCAACCGACAAAAGCGTCACCTGGATAACTCACGTCAATGAGAAGCAGATGTGGACTGACTTTGTTTCCCTCCTGGATGAGTACCAACAAACACACGCGGTCAGGCATGAAAGCTTGCGCTTACGCCTAACCTCTATGTTGCCTTAGGGCGGCAAACATGTCGCGCCGATACCGAAGCGATGGCTGCAGGCGATCCACTTCGTCCTTCGCTCCAAACCCAACCAATTTGGCTCAACCATTATCTGCATCCCGCTAGGGAAGCATAGTGGCACCGCGGAGGCTTTCCGTGAAGCCGTTTAGCGTGCAGCAAATCTCGCAGCAATGCGAGGCTTAACGCGAGGGCAGTTAGAATGGGCAACGGGCAACGCTGGACATGCCTTCGCCCAGTCGACGGGGCTTGTTGGCATCAGCAATGACGGCATAACAAGGGCGGGTGCTACCCACCCGCCCTACAAAGCATTGGCTTAAACAGCTCACGAAACCCAACCCTCGCCAGAGCCGTTGCATCCAATTTGATTCCTGTTACTTTACGGTTAGCCGGTGCAAAAAGGTGCAGGCGCGCGCGATTCTCACAAGGGAAAGAGGTAACGAATGCGACGTATTTTAGGGTTAGCAATCTTAAGCATGATCATCGCGGCTCCATCGTGGCTATTGGCCGCAGACTACGAGCACGCAGAAGTCGGCATCTTCGCCGACTACC
The DNA here is from genome assembly GCA_038254805.1 of Terriglobales bacterium. Taxonomy (GTDB): domain Bacteria; phylum Acidobacteriota; class Terriglobia; order Terriglobales; family Acidobacteriaceae; genus Gp1-AA145. Next base: position 13,794 of record JBBSFW010000070.1, on the reverse strand, counting down.
TTAGTTTCAGTCCCACCACCCCCAACATCAATTTTGTGGGATTTGGGGCTCGGGCAGGATTCCACGTAAACCCTCACGTGCAACTGGAGGGAGAAATGAACTATGACTTCCAGCGCAGCTTTACCAGCAGTTGCAATGGGAGCTGTGTTCCCGGCGTGACTTTCGTTACCACCAAGTTCCGTCCCCTGACGGGACTCTTTGGGCCGAAATTTGAAACCCCAGGACCGTTCAAATTCTTTGTGACCGGAAAGGTCGGCTTTATCAACTTCACCACTAGCTCTGCAGCAGTGACCCCAGGCACCGTCGGTGGTGCGATTGCCGGCGTGGGGGGGGCGGGAACTCACTTTGCTCTTTACCCAGGGGCGGGTGTGGAAGGCTTCTGGGGACCGTTTGGACTACGACTAGATGTCGGCGACGAAATTTTCCTCAACAACGGAACTCATAACAATCTTCGGGTAACCTTCGGACCGCAGTTGAGATTCTAATTGCCGCAAGCAACACAAAGCAGCCCGTAACGGCTGCTTTTTCCGTCGGTCTTTGGGAAGGCGGTGAGTGCACATTCGTACGTCCACAAAATTAATTCCGCTTCTGCTCTGGATGAACAGAACTCCCGTCAGTGCACTACCTTGTTCCTGACCGAAATGCCTTCCACCACGAGGCCGGGAACGTTCTCGTCTTTGAAGTGTTGTCCGTCGCAAAGCACGGCGGGCGCAAGCTCACCAAGTGATATCGCCGGATGTATTTGACATCTTTTTCCTCGATGGCGAGTTTCGACAATCACGGCTCCCGCACTATCGTCACGGCGCCGACACTGGAGGTCAGCAATCCTCTCAGGATAGGTAAGGACCATCTGCCCGGCCGCAGGATTTCTCAAACGTAACCCTGATTAATTGCTCACTCGATTCCCAGGTGGTGTTCGCCAGCTAGAATGGCCAGCCCAAGCCGACTAGAGATGCCCAGCTTGTTATAAATATTACTCAGGTGGCGTTTTACCGTTTCCTCGCTAATGGTTAGCTTGGCGGCAATCTCGCGGTTGCTGCGGCCTTCTCTGATTGCAGAGACGATTTCGATTTCTCGCGACGTGAGGCCCAAGTCTTTCGCAGGCTCACCACTTCGAGAGCGGCTGGGCACCAGGTCACTTCCGATCCACAATTGTCCATCGCAAACCGAGCGAATGCTTTTTAGCAGCAACTCAGGAGGAGAAGCCTTGAGTACAATCCCTCGCGCCCCCAGCTGTAACGCGCTCGTCACTGCGAAAGGCTGAATGGCGGCGGTGAGCAGGATCGTGCTCACCGGCGATTCTTGACGTTGCAGCTCCCTCAGCACTTCCATGCCCGGGACATGGGGCATGGCCAGGTCGAGCAGCAAAATCTCGGGCTTCAGCTTAGCCACGAAAGCCATTACCTCTTTTCCGTCCGCTGCCTCAGCGACCACCTCGAAATCCTCTTGTGTGACCAGTAGCCGCCGCAGCCCATCTCGGAAGATGGCGTGGTCGTCCGCGATTACGATCCGGATTAGGCTACATTGGCTCATGCGATGCTTGCACGTACGAAGTCAGGAACTCTGATTTCCAAGCGAGCCCCCTGTCCGGCTTTGGATATGATTGTTAGTTCACCCTCAATGGCTCGCACCCGCTGTCTAATTACCATCGGTCCACGGCGAAATTCCTCCAGCTCGGCGTGCGAAAACCGGCCACTGAACTGGAAGCCGCGGCCGTCGTCTTCGATAATCAGAATCCATGCGTTCCGTTGCCTCTCCAGCCGCACCAGCACATTCTGCGCGCCGCTATGCCGTCGGGCGTTCGCCAATGCCTCGCGAACGATGCCGGCAATTTCGCGGCAGGTGGCCGGCGGGAGCTTTACATCCGCAACATCGCAGATCATCTGTGCTCTGATGCCCGTGTCCTGACGGTATCGGGTGACCATGGCCGCCAAAAAGTCCACCAAGTGACGCGGATCAAAGTCGAGCGGCTCGAGTTGCTGGATCAAATGGCGCACGTTCGCCGCCTCGCTTTGCACTAGCTGCTGTAAGTCCAGTATCTCGCGGTCTCGTTCCGCAATAGAAATTGCCGAGCGGGTGCGCAGCGCATAGAGGCGAAACGCTATTGCGTGTAAGGACTGTACCACCCCGTCATGCAGTTCGCGAGAGACGCGTGCTCGCTCAACGGCGGCCGCCCGTGACCGCAAACGACGCAGCAGATAAACGTTGTAAATTGAAGGCGCGACCAGGCTCACCAAGTCCTGCAGGTGACGAAGTTGCGCCTCCGCTCGTCCTCCCAGCGCAGGTTCGAACAGCAACACCCGCGCCGAAACCTCAGGCGCAGCTGTAATGGCGCAAGCCAGCAACAAATTGAACGGATGTCCAGCAACAAAGTCCGTTGCCAGCGAGCAGGGCTGGCCCCGGGTGCGCGATCCCTGCTTATCGATCGTGATCGAGCTTACCGTGCTTCGACGACGCCAGGCCGCCCCGGAAGCTCGTTCTCCCATGACGCAGAGGTATTCCTGCTCTTCCTGCTGGTCCAGTTGCCGCCATGTGAAGACGACGTTGCCATCTTTCATTCGAGCGCCGCGCCACAACATTACTTGCCCAGCTTCGGCTTCACGCGTGATGGTCAAAAGCTCCCGGGCAGCGAAAACGTTTAGCAGCTCCTGAAAAACATTCTGCACGGTGCCCTTCAACCCGATTTCAACTCGCACTTTCGAGCAGACCCGCGAGATGCTCAGCGCGTTCGCCGCACGCCGCTTTTCTAATTCCGAGACGTATCCAATCAGAAATGCAAAGATCACGAGATAGCCGACGCGTACTATGAACTGCGCGACATCGAATGGCTGTTCGACGGTCTTTGCGAGCGGAGTCATGGTGAGCGCGATTGCGTCGGCTGCCATGGTCACGACCACCGCGACCGTGGTCAGGGAAGTTGCGCGCATCCCCCAGCGAAACGCAGCGGCGAGCAGCGCAAAGATGAAGTAGAGAAAGAAAGGGCTATTCAGCCCGCCCGCAAACAGGCTGATGGTCGCGGGCCACAGAATGTCGCTCGCATGTGCGAGCACGGAGAAGCGACTTGAGATCGCCGTACGCCACTGAACGATGAACAACAACCCAATCGAGTGAGCGAAGTACAGCGCCAGCACGGCGTAAGCCCATTCGTTGTACGGGAAGAGTTCCTTGGGCGATAAATGCCGAAGAAGCAGAGAGCAGAAAACCAGCAGCACGCGGACTACAGCTAATACACGCTCGGTCTGGATCAGTCCTCGGGGGCTGCTACCTGGCAGGGCGAGGCTACGGCTGACAAAATCCGAGATGCGCATTCCGGGCATTATAGACGACGCGACGATGTACGTCGTTGCGGTGCCGGGGTAGAGGATGCTTCTGTGCCAAAGAAATCCGTGGATGAACCCCATGCACCGCGAGGTCGTGCTCCGACCTGCATTCCTCACAGTCGTTTAACTCTCCGAGCTGTCTCGTATAACCCGTCGAACTCCTAATAGCTCGTGCCGATAAGGATATCCCGGCTCATGTGTTTAAATCGTTTAACCGACCCGAGGAAGGCGAGGGACGGACAAGAAAGCGGACTGAGTCCGCAGCGGTTCAGTTCGGTCTTCCCCTCCTGCTGAATCTGTCTCTTTTCAGTGCTGAGACTTGACGGACGGCTTAAGGCAAACTGTAACTCAACCACTCAATTTTTATGCACCCGAGTTGGGCGAAATATCTGGGAGACAACTGTCAGCCAAATGCTGTCGCCTCGACCAGCGAGTACGGACTCCTTGTTGGAATAACTTGTTCGAGCCTGAAGCCCACAGCAGCCATAAGTTGCCGGTGTTGCTCTACTGTACGTTCGCGCCCCCCGGTCATTACGAGCATGTTGACGTGGAGCGCTTTGGCGAGGCGGGGACCTGCATGTGCGGGATCACGTGCGCGAATTCGGCGGCGCATCCCAAGCGCGGGTGTAGAATTTTTGCCATGAAAAATCTGCTTCTTATCCTTCTTGCAATCACTGCAACATCTTCGGGTCTACCCGCGCAAAATGCCGGATCTGATCTTGAGGCGAAGGCGGCTGGCGAGGCGACGGTCCGTAGTTTTGTTGATTCATGGAACCGCGCGGATGGCACTGCCTACGGCGAGAACTACTGGCCCGACGCTGAACTCGTCAACCCGTCGGGCGAGATCGTGGACGGGCGCGCAGCCATCGCCAAGGAGCACGTTGATCTGTGGGCGGGAATCTTCAAAGGCAGTCGAATAGCCGCCAAAGTGCGCAGGGTGCGGAGGCTCGATCCCAACCACATCATCGTCGACTTCGATACCGAGCTTTCCGCCGTCCGAGAACTGCCGGCCGGAAGTCTAAAACCTCAAGCAGACGGCGTACTCAGGACTCACCTAAAGCACGTGCTTGAAAAGCGCAACGGCCAATGGAAAGTCTTGTCCGCGCAGAACACCTTCATCGCCCATAAATGAACTCACGCCGGGGGCGGCGTCCCAGACGGGCCGTCAAACAACTAACTTTTCGAACATCACAGGCGACCCTCGCGCGGGTTCTGCAATCAAAGTGCAAAGTTCCCTTTAACGATTTACCACCCATCCAACGCTCATCGCACATTGCGGTCCTAATATGCGTCGCGTTGAGCGGCAATGCGGTAGCTTTACCCGTTCCGTCACTCCTCCCGACACCGTTGATCCGGAGAACGTCAAAGCCAATTACCATAAGGCGGTCTTAAAAATCAGTTTGGCGAAAAAGGCAGAACCCAAGCAGATTACGGCGAATGTCGGCACGTTTAGCCGCTCCGACCACTAACTACCTACTGCGGACTGGAGCCAGGATCGACGCTGGCGCTGTTGATCTTCGGGGTTGACAAGTTGACCAAGGCGGCGACCGTGCTGGACGAACCAGCTGCGGAAGATGCGTAAAAAGAGACATGGGTCCAGCTTGCGTCCAATAAGCTCGGTGAGGTAAGTGTCTCGCATCACGAACCATTTGCCGGCCGACTCCGTCGGTCACCTGCTTGTCACCTCGCGGGATGCGGGAAATGAGGAGATGACAGGCATTTCGGCGCACGGCTCCAGTGCTTCCTAGCTGGTGAATGTGCCGGCCAGATCTCGACCCTAAACGCGCTCCACCGACATGCTCACGGTTCAATGTCGAAGTAAATCTTGGTTGTGGCGCGGAACTGAGCTATCTTCTTGCCGTCTAGTTCCATTTCTAATTGCGCCACTCGCGCCCACTTCAGGCCTCGAATCGTTTTTGCGGCCTCTGCCACCGCGTTTTCCGCAGCCTTTGCGAAGCTCTCTTTGGAGGTTCCGACTACTTCAATAATCTTTTGCGTCATTGTGTTTCTCCTTCGATTTCTAAATGTGCCGCTGCTCTGCGCCGTCATCGCGTACTGCACGAGGGTATAACACTTTGCTGATCCCGCAGTGCGCCGCGTTCATTGTCGCTGAGTTGCCAACGGGTACGAGGCGTACCATTGGCTCACTTTGGCAAGGACGGAAAGCGCCGAAGTTGCAATTCCGAAAGTCAGTCAGGAAACTCTGGCAGAGATGGTGGGCACAACTCGCCCGCGAGTTAACTTTTTTTTGAACAGGTTCAGGAAGAGGGGCTTCATTCGCGACAACGGCGAGCTTGAAGTCCACAGTTCACTTTTGAACATTGTTCTCCACGACTAGAACTTCATTCCGGAAAACGTGGCTATGCTCTCGTGCACTCTCGGCTTGTCCATTTCCTTCATGACTTCGGCGTGTGTGGTTTTGGCCGATCGTTTCGTAATTGTCTGTCTTTTTACTCATACTAGACGATGTCACGAGCGAGTACCGAGCACAGGTCAATTTTGCTCAAGCGAACTTCGATTGGGAGCTGTTCAATTTTGACCAGACTGAGAGTTCCTGGAATGGGACAATCCATTATGAGAACGTACTTGGTCGAATTTTTGGGCGGTGGGCCATGTCTGGACCTTTAAAGCATCGCATTCTCGTGGTGGATGACGAAGAAAGCATCCGGACAGTATTCGCACAGTTGCTGCAACGCGAAGGGTACGAAGTCGCTACTGCGGGGGACGGTTTTGAAGCACTTCTGAAACTTAAACAGGCGCTCCCCGATGTGATCATCTCCGATCTCAATATGCCCAAAATGTCAGGATTTGAATTTTTGTCGGTGGTTCGCCGTCGTTTCCCTGAGATCTCCGTGATTGCCAGCAGCGGAGCCTATGGAAGCAGTGTTGTGCCGACCGGAGTGCTTGCCGATGCTTTTTACGCCAAGGGAGAGGAGCATCCTCGGGCCCTGCTGAACCGCGTGGCTGATTTGATCCAGACCTCTGGCGCACAAGGGAAATCCCATCAGAGCGAAACTGCGCCGGTTTGGATTCCGCGGAACGGGAAAGACTCGAATGGAATACCTTACATCGTGATTACCTGTACCGAGTGCCTGCGGTCTTTTCCGCTCAATGTGACAAGAGAGGAGAACTCGCAAGTTGTTGAAACACCTTGTCTGTTCTGCTCGAATAAGGTTAGATACATCATTGATTTTTCTCTTTCCGTAACCTCCCCTTTAAGGGGACTGTCTGTACCGATACGCACAAACGGATCTGCGGCCTAGCACCAGTGCGTCTAACCGTGGTTTCTCTGCATGAAACCGTAGCAATGCACCAGTCGGTAGTTGTGGCATTCATGGCGCATAAGCCGCCGGTAGCCCCGCCGGAATCGACTGCGGCGTCATTAATACCCGTAGAGAATCGGAACGGACTGGTGGTGAACACGCGGGTGACCGGCCTACGGCTCGGCGGAGCCTCATGCCGGGCTGCTGATGGCGAAACAACTGCCGGGGCTGTGGGCGAGTGAGACGAGTCTTCAAATTTGCCAGTTGCTGCTTTTTCGCCGTTCGTACACGCGATGGGCAGCAGTTTGACAATGCTAGCGCACAAGCCTAGCATCGTAATTGAGCAAGATTCTTCCTTACTCTTTCAGGTCCCCTGAACTAAGTCAGCCCATCTGAAGTTTTCCCTCTTAGATCACTCCAAGGAGGAGGTCATTATGAACCTATCGACCCGTTGGGAACCCGTCCGTGAGTTTTCCAGTTTGCAAGACCGCTTAAACCGTATGAACCGTATGTTTCGGGAGTCCTACAGCCCCGAAGGCCCAGAAGAGGCATTGACAAATACCAGCTTTGCCCCGCCCGTGGATATCTACGAGGACGAGCACACCATCGCTCTGAAGATGGACGTCCCGGGTATCGATGAGAACGATATTGATGTCCGCGTTGAGGGCAACACTCTTACTGTGCACGGCGAGCGTAAGTTTGAGAAAGACGAGACGGAAGAGAATTACCGTCGCATTGAGCGTCAGTATGGAAGCTTTAGTCGCTCGTTTACTCTGCCCCATTCCGTGGATCCGAGTCAGGTGAGCGCGCTTTATGATAAAGGCACGCTGAGAGTTAATCTGGCCAAGAAAGCGGAAGCCAAGCCCAAGCAGATTAAGATCAATGTTGCGAGCGAGAAGTCGCTCGAAGGCAAAATCCACAGCAAGGCTGCTTAACGCCACTGTTTTAGTGAGCAAATGGGAGGCGCATTAGATCGCCTCCCATTTTATTATTTCTTAATATGCGGCGACGCCTCTGCAATCTTCCTTCAAGTGCCGCTCCGACAGACGCCGGTCGCTTCGATGCGGTGGTGGTGTGGCGGTTCGACCGTTTCGCTCGGTCAGTCTCGCACTTTGCTAAGAGCGCTCGAAACGTTCCGTGCCCTGGGCGTTGAATTTGTAAGCCTGTCGGAGCAGGTGGACACGTCCACGCCGTACGGCAAGTTGACGTTTACGGTGCTGGGTGCAGTCGCGGAGCTGGAGCGCTCACTTATCGTAGAGCGCGTAAAAGCTGGGCTCCGAAACGCCCGCGCAAAAGGGAAAAGACTAGGTCGGCCACGGGTTTCAGTTTCCGCGGCGAAGATTCAGGAGCTGCGCGCTGAAGGTCTGACCTTGCGCGACATCGCTGCGCGCTGCCGAGTATCGAATGACCAGCGTGATTCGGGCTTTGAGTCAATAATAGCCGCGTTATACCAATCTTCTGATCGCCGCGGTTGAGTCCCCCCGGGCCCTCCCCGGGGACTTGCCGCTCCCCCTTTGTACCAAGTTGACAAGTTTGCTCGACAGTATCGTGGCTGCATTCCACGTCGAGCTCAACCCATGCAGCTAGGGTGACGGGTTTCGCGGGTGATAGTCTATTCTTCCCACTACTTGGAATACTTACCCTCGGCTAAAAAACTTCGGGTTGTCAATGCTCGAGATAGGATAGATCCTCTTGACGCGAAGCGTGTTGCGGAAGCGGGGCTTAACATTTCTTCCTTATAAGGACGACGAATGAACCGACAGGGACTGTGTTACCCCGCCCTGGCCGTTTTCGCGCGAACACATGTACTTCCGACTCGCGCTAGCGGCGTTTTGGTTTGGATGTAGGGAGCTGCCGACCATAAAATCCCTAACAGCCGCATTTTCGGACGCGTTCGCCAAAATTTCTGCTGGAGTCGATATGGGTGTTGGAAAGTTCTATGCCGTCCCGTGCCTATGGGTCACTGTTACTTTGCCAGCTTTGGCAGGCGTTTACGTATCGTCTCCTGGAAGCGCGACCGTGCCCACTTCAGGGATCTCCAATGCCAGCTCTCCCGTCCACTTTGTGGCATACGGCACTTCACCAGCATGTTCGAAGGGTGTAGCGGCAATAGGAATCTATACCGCTCCCTATGTGCTAGCCTACAGCATCAAGGGATCGAGCCTCGATACCAACCTTAGCCTGGGCGCAGGAACCTACAACATCGCTGTTCAAGAGTGGGACTACTGTGGCTGGTCGTCTAAGGCGTTGCTCACTCTGACGGTAGCGAGCCCCACGTCCTCCACATCCACCTCGTCTCCTGCCAAGACCTTTTACAGCCTTCAAAACGATAGCGGTTGGTCTGGTTACGCACTGCTGCCGCCGAGCTTCGGGATTTGTTCGAGCTGCACGTCTGCCGGTCCGGAGCTCAAGTGGTCATGGACAACAAACGTAAAATCGCCTTCCATGGACGGCCTTAGTACGGCGACCGCTTTGGGTGGCGGGACCGTTCAGTGGGCAGACGTACTCTGGAACAATCACCTGATCGGGGACTTTTCCTCGCAGGGACTTCCCGATTGGAGCCATACCCTGGTCCCGCAATACCACAACTTCACTTATGACGTCTACTTCTGGGTGGGAAACATCAGCGTTTCGCAAGCTCTAGAGTTCGACATAAACCAGTTCTTTGGGGGGAAGTCGTTTATCTGGGGACATGAGTGCCGCATCGCCGGGGGGCATGAGTGGGACACATGGAACAACCAAACGCAGCATTGGGTACCGAGTGGGGTTGCTTGCAATCCCGTAAGCAACGCCTGGAACCATCTGGTCATTCAGGTCCAGCGCACTTCAACCGATAAGCTGCTGTTCCATTCCATTTCTCTCAACGGAAACACGGCGGTGCTCGATCGCTATGACACTCCGACTTCGACGAACTGGTACGGAATTACCATCAACTATCAGATCGACGAGAACGTGAGTGGCACCCCATACACGGTGTACATCGACAAACTTAACTTCACCGTGCAGTAAGCACCTCTTTACTTGAAAGCGTACCGGCAAGCCCAAGTGGGCGTACTTTCGCTGGCTGGAAGTATGGCACGCAGGCAGTGGTGCAACGCCAGTTAGGGATCTCTGACGGTCTATAACCGGCGAAAGGTGGCTGCAGGAGGCGAGCGTCATTCCCGTTTTTCTCCTCTGCCTACTGGGCGTGCCCATTTTCACACCGCAGGCACATGAGGCAAATTGGGATCGACGGTGGCTAACGACTGCTTGAAGTCGCGGGGAAATCTGGAGCTCGTTCCACGTTGCTTCGGCGTTCCCGATCGCGATTGCGTATACCGTGGGCTAGAAGGTAGCGCTGGAGAGACTGCAGTATTGCAAATGGAATGCTTACTCAATTTATTAAGATCACTTCAACAAACTTTCAAGCGCAAACGCCGGGCCGTATGGTCCCTGTCCTACTGATTTCGCTACTCTCATCAGGCTCCAGGTTAGCCGTCTGAACTGGCCCCACTAAGCGATAGATCGGGCTACGCAAAGGTCGTCGAAGCACAGGGAAGTGCATGAACAGACTTCCAGCGAGACAGGTCACGATTGAGCATTGATCAAGTTCTTCCACCTCTGGCCTGAGCAGTTCCGTATCGGGAAACAGTACGATGGAAAAATCCGGGTCGGTGGGCGAGATGGAAGTAATCGCCGGTCGCGCGCTGCTAAGCAGAAACTGTGGCGCCCATACTGCAGTGCTCATGAAAATGAGCAGTCCTAACGCAAAATACTTCATAGATCCTCCCCAAGGTCGCGCTTGTGGGTGTGCGGCGAACGTCACCAGATTGGCGGTTCCTTGTAAGCTGGGTTCTCCTGAGGGGATCGAACACGCGATCAAACCGAGTTTTTGTTTATGGCAGCAACCCGTACGCCACCACGCTTGTCTTGGTGCCCACGTACACTTTCCCGTTGGCGACCGTAACCGGCGCAAACTTCACGTTTGATCCAAGTGCATCACGTGTGCTGTTCTGTTTGCTGTTGTAGAGCTCGAGGGCGATATTGGTGGCGTTGTAGGCGTGCAGAATCGGGTTGGCTGGTTCGACGACCCAGACGATTCCGTTGCTGTTCCCGTTAGCGGAAACGGTTGGTGTCGCGCCCGGATACCCAAACGCCTGGGGAGATAGTGAGGCCGGTCCCGTCAATACGCCATTTAATAAGGTGAACTCCTTCACATGATCATTCACTCCCGAAAAATAAAGATGTCCGTTCCAATACGCGGGTGTGCTGTAATCGCAGTCGTTCACATTAGTACCGCAAGTCAACGAAGTAGAAAGATGCACGCCCACGGCATTCGGCAACTCCTGGATTATCTGGTCGGAGGTGTTGTTGAATTTGCCCATATTGTCACGGTTCACGATGTAAATCGTCCCGTTCTTGTCCCCTCCAATTAGTTCATGTGGAAATGGACCTGATAGGTTCGGAAGGATGATTCCTGTACTCGCACCCAGGTCCTCATCATTAGGACTATTGAATATTTTATGGGGGGCGAAATAATCCAGCACCTTCAGCGTGCTGCCGCTCGGCTGTAGCTTCATGTAGCTGTTGCCCCAGTCTCCCACGCTGGCGTCGAACGGGCCGTTTCCTGTGACGGCAAAGATCAGGTTGCTAGAACTAGCCGCCAGGGCCCCACCCCAGATCGCTCCCAGCTCCCCAGCACCGCTGCCATTGGTGCTGTTGTTTCGCGAAGTGTTGAAGACCGCAACCTGCTGCTTGATGTTGAAGGCGTTGTAGCCGAGGATCCAGCCGTGGTAGGCACCGTTGGGGCAAACCGGAACATCATTGATAGAGCCAAAGGCTATGTACACAACCCCATTAGCATAGAGCAGCGCTGAGCGATTGTTTTGGGCGGCACTGTTGAAGTTGATTTTGCCGCTCACGCTGTCGCATCCATTGCCCGGAATGGTCGCATTAATCACCGAGGGGCTATCGGACATCTCTTTTCCCGTCGTGAGGTCAAGTTTATGCAAACCGTGAAAAAATGCGCCACCTCCGCTGGGCGCGGTGCGCGCTTCCACGTAGATCACGCCATGGCTTCCTTGCGTGGGATCAATGAACATGGTGGAAGTAATGCCCACGCCGGGGGTGTTCAACACCAGGTTGCAATTGGATCCGGGTACCGGACTGTTGGTCGAACACGGAACCGGCAAATCGATGAATGTATGCCAGAGCGGGATACAGGTCTTGCCGTCTGCATCGAAGGCGTAAATGCTGTTGTTTTCTGTCGCGACAAAAACCACATTGTGCGCGCCTCCGGCAATATTCAGCTTCGGCATGAAGAGCGGCTGCCCATAGATAAACGAATCCACACTGCAGGAGAAGATCTTGCCGAATGTTGCCGTGTTCACGTTTGCAGGAGTCAACACGGTCTCGAAGAGGTTCGCGCCAGTTCGCTGCACATTGTACTGGTACGTAAGCACGGCCGTGCCTGTCACTGTGATAGCAACGTTAGTCTGCTGAGTACCTCCGCACTTATCGGTCGCTTGAACTGTGGTGTTGTAGGTGCCCGGACGTAGCGGAAGGAAGGTATCAAGTGTCGATCCGCCTACGGAGTAAACCCGCACTCCGGGCGCAGATAATAATGCCATAGTTGAAATGCCCGCCGTACAGGTGGTAGTCGAGGCGGCGGCGATATAGTGAACCGGATTGACGTCGTTCGAGCCGTTAGCCGGGCTACAGACGGCGACACCCCCAGCCGGCGGGGAGCATGCGGCCTGTGCAGAAGCTTGGAAAATTGCCACGACTGCCCCCAGTACGAGAATCAAGCGGATCATCGCGCCAGGGTGAGCGCCTCTCTTTGAGGGGGCTGCTGTCGTTATTAAATTAGTAAATTGACTCGGATTTGGTGCGAATAAGTCCTCCGGAAATGCGCGACCGCTCATGGGAGGCCCCCTTCAAACTTAATAGAAAGGCGATTGAGAGACTTTCCCGGCCAACTCAGATGCGCCCGCCCAAACTGTAGCTATCCTAACCCCAAAATATGTACTCGTCCAGAACAGCGTGGAATCGCTGAAACGGTAGCTACGCAAAATCATCAAGACCCGCGGCGGATCCCCAATTTCGTCGACGCTTGGAAGTCAGGCAGAAAATTAGACCACGCGGGGGACCATCACCATATCCTCATGCATAATTTAACTCCCTTCTGGCTGGTGCACCCATAGATGTGTCAGTTCCCCGTCATTTCTGGGCGTGCATAAATATCTTTGAACCATAAGATGGAGGAAAGATGCGAAGCTCGAAACTACTAATGCGTTTGGCCGTACCTATTATCTTTATCGTAGCAGCATATGCGTCCGCTGCTGGGGTTTTGGGGTTGCTTCATCTCAAGGACTCGGCATCCGCTCGTCAACGAATGACGGCTCAGGGAGATGTCTACCCCCGCCATCACGATTCGGACAAGAAGGTCACAAGCGGTTTGCTTTCCCTGAACCGTGGCTTCGGTGTTGAGGGATGGTGGCCTCAGGGTCCGCGTGGATCGTGACTTCGACCTCGGCACCCTCTTTAAGGCGCACCTCGTCCCCATTCTGGTCGGTGAGGGTATTTTCTACGCGAATCTCCCGGTATAGATGGTCCGCGCCCTCTACTGCAATTTGGGCTTTTTCAGGCTCATAAGGGAATGGAGATTTGATGACTTTGTCAACCTTTCCAGACAGAGTCGAACTGGGTCTTTCGCTCATGGTTCCTCCTGAGGCGTCGCGGCTATCTGTTATTTCCTCGAAAGTTACAGCATAGGTTTGGAAAGCGTGGTTCGGCTGGTCAAAACTGCACAGTTCTGACAATCAATTCGGCTAAATTCAGTAGCTCAAGTGGTTGTACGCAAAATCATCAAGACCCGCGGCGGATCCCCAATTTCGTCGACGCTGTGAAGTCCTGCTGGAGCTCTTGCTTCCTGGGCAATTTCTTCCGCTGTCAGCACAAAATCCACGCCGGCATGCCGTCGTATTTAGCCGACTCTGCGGTTTGAGCAAAGGTGATACCGCATTCCCCCTTAATTGCTGCCAGTCCCAACGTACCGTCGGAACCGGTTCCAGGGAGGACTACGCCGACAGCCTTGCCTTTTTGCTCTTCGGCGAGTGAGCGCATAAAGAAATCAATCGGCAAGTGCAGGCCACTGTCTTTTTTTCGCGGTGTGAGCTGGAGACGGCCCTGCAGAATCCCCATGGCGACGTTCGGGGGAATTACGTACACGT
>JBBSFW010000069.1:0-20137 GCA_038254805.1 Terriglobales bacterium | reverse complement strand
TCTTCATGCTGAATTGCATTCATCTGAAGTTTCTCGATTTCAGGCTCATCACGCATTGGAATCAAACTCCCCTTTCAGGCTCATCCACCATTGGAATCGCTAGCCTCCTTCAGGCTCATCACACATTGGACAATTCTTGTGCTGGAAAGACGGCACGCGCGCGATATACTCGCATTGTGGCCTGTGATGCCTATCTCCAGAATCTAACAGTGGCGCCGGTCCGGTGACGGAAAGCACTCGTCCTGCACATCCAGAGACCCCGATGAACTTCCTGCAAGGAGGGGGCCCGATGGGTGCGCTGATTCGATCCTTTGACTGGGCCGGAACGCCGCTTGGTCCGGCAGACCGCTGGCCGCAGAGCCTTCGGACGGTGGTGAATATCCTGCTCACCTCGCGCTACGCCATGTGGATGGGCTGGGGCGACGACCTGACGTTTCTCTATAACGACGCCTACCGGCCCACGCTCGGCATAAAACACCCGAGGGCGCTTGGCGCGCCGGCGCGCCAAGTGTGGGCAGAAATCTGGCCGGATATCGGTCCACGCATTCAAACGGTGCTCACTACCGGACAAGCCACCTATGACGAGGGTCTCCTTCTATTCCTCGAACGCAGCGGCTTCTCCGAGGAAACGTATCACACCTTTTCTTACAGTCCGCTTGCGGACGAGGCCGGGAGAATTGCCGGTATGCTCTGTGTTGTCACGGAGGAGACCGAACGCGTCATCGGAGAGCGCCGGATGGCGCTCCTGCGAGAACTTGCGTCGGACCTCGCCGCATCGAAGACCGAGGACGAGGTGATCGGCACAGTGGCACGCCGAGCCGGCGCTTACCAGCGGGATCTTCCGTTCATTCTTGCCTACCTCTTTGATATCAATGGAAGCGGGAGCGCACGGCTTGCCTGCGCGACTGGTATTGAGACGGGTCATCCCGCGGCTCCGACGGTTATCGGACCCGAAGCATCCGGAGAAGTCTGGCCGGCCGGCGAGATGTTTGGAGGCGCCACGCCGATACTCGTCACTGGTCTTTCAGAACGTATCGGGGCGCCGCTTCCAACGGGAGCATGGGAACGGGAACCCACGCAGGCTGCTATTGTGCCAATCAAACAGCAGGGGCAGGAGCGCCCGGCTGGATTTCTGCTCGCCGCTATCAATCCACACCGGCCTTATGACGAGGGTTATGCCGGTTTCATCAATCTCCTGGCAGGGCAATTGGCATCGGCTCTTGCGAACGCACGAGCCTACGAAGAAGAACGCAAGCGCGCCGAAGCCTTGGCCGAGATCGACCGGGCGAAAACCCTCTTCTTCAGCAATGTGAGCCACGAGTTTCGAACTCCGCTGACGCTGATGCTTGGGCCAATCGAAGAGATGCTCCAGAGAGCAGGTCCGGACATTATTGTAAGCCGCGGCGAACTCGACCTGACCCATCGCAACGCGGTGCGTCTCCTCAGGCTTGTCAACACGCTGCTGGATTTCTCCCGCATTGAAGCCGGCCGCGTGCGGGCCTCTTACGAACCGGTCGACCTTGCCGCGTTCACAGCGGAACTGGCGTCCAACTTCCGTTCGGCGATGGAGCAGGCAGGCCTCAAGCTAATCCTTGAATGCCAGACGTTATCGGCGCCCGTCTACATCGATCGCGAAATGTGGGAAAAGATTGTTTTCAATCTGCTTTCCAATGCCTTCAAGTTCACTTTCCAGGGTGTCGTCAAAGTAAAGCTGCAAGAGCAGGCGGATCGCGCCTTGTTGTCCGTGGAGGATACAGGTAAGGGCATTCCGGAAGATGAACTACCGCACCTTTTTGAGCGCTTCCACCGGGTGGAGGGCGCGCGAGGAAGAACCCAGGAAGGCACCGGTATTGGGCTCGCTCTGGTAGCGGAGTTGGTCAAACTTCAGGGAGGCTCCATTACGGTCCAAAGCGCCGTGGGAAGCGGAAGCAGGTTTATGGTTTCCGTGGCCATGGGCGAGGTTCACGTCCCGGCGGGGCGGTTTAAAAAGACGCAAAGCCCCGGTTCCACGGCTCTGCGATCCGAGGCTTACATCGACGAAGCGCTGCGCTGGCTACCCGGTGAACAGACGCTTGCGCCGGACGTGAATGGACTTTCCGCAAATGGCGCGGCCCGGAAACCACGTGGAAAACTCCTTTTAGCCGACGACAACGCGGACATGCGCGATTACGTACAGAGCCTCCTCATCAAGGACTACGAGGTGAAAGCTGTTGCAAACGGCGAAGAAGCGCTTGCTTCCGCTCTCGAAGACACTCCGGACCTTGGTGAGGAAGCCCGTGTTGAGGGTCTGGATGCCGGAGCGGACGATTATCTTGTCAAGCCCTTTACGGCAAAGGAGCTGCTGGCCCGCGTGCGTACGCATGTGGAAATGGCCCGCGTGCGGCGAGAGGCTACCCGGCGGGAAACAGAGCTTCGTGCAGAAGCCGAGGCGGCGCGGGACCAGGCCGTAGATGTGCTTGAAAGCATCACCGATGGATTTATCGGCCTGGACCGGAACTGGCGCTTCACATACGTGAATGCGGAAGCCGAGCGCCTGAACGGCATGAGGCGCGAAGACATGCTGGGTAAAAATCATTGGGATCTGTTCCCGGAGTCGGTTGGTACTACCGTACACAGCGAGCTGCTTCGCGCCGCGGGGGAACGTGTCCCAGTTGAATTCGAAAACTATTTCGCGCCATGGAACCGCTGGTTTCACGTCAAAGCGTACCCCGCCAAAGAGGATGGCCTTTCCGTTTTCTTCGAGGACATCACGGAGCACAAGCGCACCGAAAAGATGCTGCGGGAGCATGACAAGCTCCGGGAGATGGACCGGAAGAAATGGCGCGATCTTTTCTTTCAGGTTCCCGCGGCGTGTGCGATCCTGCGTGGACCGGACCACGTATTTGAAGTGTCCAACGATGAGTATCTCAGGATGGGGGGCGGCCGGCCAAGCAGTTGTCTGGCAAGCCAGTGCGCGAGGCGCTTACTGAAGTCGTTCCGCAGGGCTATATCGAAATTCTCGATCGCGTGTACCAGACAGGGAATCCTTACATTGCAACAGAAGCGTTAGTGCAGTTGGACCTGCATGGCACCGGTGTGCCTCAGGACTTTTACATCAGTTTCGTCTACCACGCCACCAGAGACGAGGCAGGCCAGATTGATGGTATTTTCGTCCACGCAACCGAAGTCACGGATCTTGTGAAAGGCCGCCAGCGTATCGAAGAGAGCGAAGATCGCTTCCGGACGCTGGCCGCCACCATCCCGCAGCTCATCTGGACGGCAAAGCCGGACGGCAGCGTCGATTACCTGAGCGAGCAGTGGGCGGACTATATCGGTCTCCCTCCGGAGCGGCTCTACGACTGGGGTTGGGAGCAGGTGGTTCATCCGGACGACCTGCCGAACACGCTGCGTGCCTGGAGACACAGTGTCCAGACGGGCGAACCACTGGAGATCAAACATCGCTTCCGTTACCTCGCGAGCGAGTGGCGCTGGCAACTCGTGCGCGGTCTCCCCATCAGGGACGGAGTGGGAAGCGTCACTAAATGGGCCGGCACCTGCACCGATATCGAGGATCAAATCAGAATCGAAGACGCTCTTCGGGAAAGCCAGGAGAGGCGGCAGCTTGCCATGGAGTCCGCGGGTCTCGCCGCCTGGAGTTCGACATCGAAACAGGCGAGGTCGCCGCCTCCGGTCTGGCACAGTCATTCCTTGGGACTGCATCCGGTGAAGCGTCCTTCGATTATTGGTTCTCCCGCTTACATGCCGATGATCGGGTCCGGGTGGAAACGGAGTTCCAAGCGGCGGTAACAGGGGAACGGCCATACAACACCGAGTTCCGGATTCACCGGGATGACGGCATAGGCTGGATACGGTCAGAGCGCGCATGGTGGAAGGCGCCGCGGGGCGAAAGCGTCTGATAGGTGTCGCCGAAGATATTACGGACCGCAAGGGCGCCGAAGTTGCTCTCCGCCAAAGCGAAGAGCGGTTTCGCCAGATGGCCGAGAGCATGCCCCAGGTGGTCTGGACCGCGATGCCCGATGGGACTTGCGATTATGTAAACGCACGCTGGACCGATCTGACGGGCTGCGATCTGGCGGCGACCCAAGCCGGCGCTTTCCGCCGTAACATGCTGCCCGAGGATCTGGATAGCATGGACCTCGCGGCAATTGCCGGGCTGCGCGCCGGTGAGCCCTGTGCCTTCGAATGCCGGTTTCAACGCATATCCGATGGGACCCTGCGCTGGCATCTGGTGCGCGCCGTCCCGGTGCGGAACGCGGACGGCGAGGTCACAAAATGGCTCGGCACCTCAACCGATATTGATGACCGGAAGCAGGCCGCCGAAGCTTTGCAATTAAGCGACTGGCGCCTTCGGTTCACTCTGGACGCGGCTAATTTCGGTTCTTGGGAGCTGAATCTGCAGACCCAGCATGCCCATCGTTCTCCCCGGCATGATGCAATCTTCGGTTATGAAAGCCCTCTTCCGGATTGGACGTATGCACAGTTTCTGGAGCACGTCATTCCCGTGGATCGGGAAGAGGTAAATCGGCGTTTTCAGAATAGCTTTAATGGCGGTGGGGATTGGAATTTCGAGTGCCGGATCAAAAGAGCATCGGACCGGACGACCCGCTGGATTTGGGGATATGGCAAGACAATCCTCAATGATGAGGGGACGCCAACTCTGATGCTGGGCCTGATCAGTGACATTACCGCCCGTAAAGAAGCCGAAAGCGCCCTCGCTCAAGCAAATGAGGATCTGAAACGGGCAAATGCCGATCTTGAGCAATTCGCATACTCCGCCAGCCATGATCTTCAAGAGCCGTTGAGGAGCGTGATCATCTACGGTCAGCTCCTTTCGAGGCGTTATAAGGAGAAGCTGGACGGACAAGCACTGGAATTCCTGAGTTATCTCACAGGCGGCGCCTCGCGTATGGAGATGCTGGTCCGCGACCTTCTGGCATACACACAGGTGAAGCACCTGGAGGCACCGGAAATACAATGCGACGCCACCCAGAGCCTGAATGCCGCGCTTTCAAACCTGACCAACGCAATAGTGGAAAGCGAAGCGCGGATTACAGCAGGCCCTTTTCCGGTGCTTTCGGTTCACAACATTCACCTGCAGCAACTGTTTCAAAACCTGATCGGGAATGACCTGAAATATAGAAGCAAGATTCAACCTTCCATTGAGGTGGGCGCCGAGAGGCAAAACGAACACTGGCTATTTTCTGTCAGGGACAATGGTATCGGAATCGATCCCCAATATAAGGAGCGTATCTTTGGATTGTTTAAGCGGCTACACGCAGGAGATGAATATTCCGGTACTGGTATTGGGCTTGCCATCTGTAAGCGAATCGTCGACCGGTATCATGGGCGTATCTGGTGGAATCCGAGCCAGGGAAAGGATCGGCCTTCTACTTCACCCTCCCCATCTGAGGAGAGCGACCCTCGCAAGCACCACCAAATCCTTCTGGTAGAGGACAACAAAGCGGATGCATTTCTGTTTCGCGAGGCACTCGAAATGGCAGGCGTGCAAGCCGATCTTCACGTGCTCCCGGACGGAGAGAAGGCCATCGATTTCATTGACCAGGCAGATGCCGACGAATCCGCCCCATGCCCGGTTTTTGTCCTCTTAGATCTAAACCTCCCCAAGAAGTCTGGACTGGAAGTTCTCCAACATCTCAGGGAAAGCCGAAGATGCCGCGAGGCTCGCGTTTTGGTTGTTACTTCATCCGATTCCGAGAAGGACAGGACGGAAACTGCCAAACTTGGCGCTAATGGGTACTTCCGGAAGCCTTCCAACTACGACGCGTTCATGAAGATCGGCGAGTTCGTCAGGGAGCTGCTGCCAGCTATTTCCGATTAAATATGAGCGTGGTATCCATGCTACGCCCGTCAGAGCATTTTGCCTTGATCTGGAGCGACATCTGCTTGCCATCGTCGGAAAGCTTCCTCAGCCACTGACCTTCGACGGAGCCGGCTTGCTGTCCGGGAGCGGAACCGTTTTCCATGTTTGCAGTCCAATCCGTTACCAATGCGGGACCGTCTTGGTTCGTTTTGGCACGGAGTTCGAACGGCCCGATCGATTTCTCGGCTTGCGTGCCGTCGATATTCAGCCGTAGTTCCTCTGTCATGATTCCAACCCACATGATCGGGTAGACTCCGTCCTTTGGTTGGGCAAACTTGGAACGAATGATCATTTGGGATCCATTCACTTTTATCTGCTGAACAAGATCTCGCGGGGCGTTAACTGCATTCGGACTTTTCTTCTGGTCCAACACCCACCGGCCTTCGAAACTGCGTGGACCGCTGAATGGCGGGGTGACTCTGGGGGCGGCCCAGGCTAGAAACGTAATCGCCAGTAATCCGGAAAAAGCCATCTGGACAGAAATAAGTTGCCTAGGCAGGTTCATCATCCAGCAGGTAGAGCAATTTGTTGGCCATATGAGCGAAGCAGCGCACAGAGGCCGTCGCAACAAAGATAGGACGCATGCTTGGACTCCGGGTTTAATCCCCCGACTGCGGATTCAATGTCCAATGGTTTCAATAGCGTAAGTTCCGCAACTGATTTACTGTGCATTAAGGTGGTAAGTGCCGACCCGGCGGCAATAGAAGCGGCACACCCCCGGACTTTGTAGGCCACCTCCCTCACGTAGCCGTCTTCAAAGCGTGCCCCGAGGCGGAGAATGTCACCACACGCTGGGTTTGTAACTTCTACCGTGACAGCGGGAGAAGTTAACTCCCCAACATTGCGGGGATTCTGAAAGTGGTCTAGCAGACGTACGCTGTACATGGCACAATTGTGGATGTCCTCGCCAGTTTAGCTCATCCCATGAATCGAGCAGTTCTCAAGGTAGCAGCCGCAGTCATCGAGCGTGACGCCAAAATCCTGATTGGCCAACGCAGACGTGACGATTCGCATGGGCTTAAATGGGAATTTCCCGGCGGCAAGGTGGAGCGAGGGGAATCTCCGGCCTCGGGGCTCGCCAGGGAACTGCGGGAAGAACTGGGAATCGAGGCGACCATCGGACAAGAGATCGTCCGGTACGAGCACCGGTATCCGCGGAGGACGTCGATCCTGCTCATTTTTTACAGCGTGACGCAATTTTCCGGTGAGCCGGCAAGCCTAGCCTTCGAGAAAATCGTATGGGAATCGCCAGAGAAGCTGCCGTCCTATGACTTTCTGGACGGCGATATGGACTTCATCCGACGGCTGGCCGCCCGCGAGCTGTAGGGTGGTATTTCCCGGCAAGTGCATGCCGCATGTGGTAAAATTAAAGTTGTTAGAAGGGGGGCGCAACGGATTCGACGGGATTGAATCGTTGTGGGAAGGCGTGCCGGGTTCCGAGCTCCCGTTAAACGATCGGAAAACCAAAACTGCCAATAACACGCAGTTTGCATACGCTGCTTAATTAACTGAGTGGCCGCTTCGGCTGTTGGGCCTGTACGGCAGCTAGTAGGCGTCATTTTGCAGGATAGGCCCAGGGCTTCTGTTCGTAGCCGCAAGCCGAGATTAATCGAACTAGGCCGCCAGTGACTCTTGTTGGTTCTCCAGTCGCGCGGCTGAAACTACCGAACCAAACACGCACGTAGTCTTTTCACAGCGGGCTTTTTCGGACGCGGGTTCGACTCCCGCCGCCTCCACCAAATTCGTTCTGTTTAGTAATTCTTTCACTCGCTTTGCAACCGGCTGTTTTGTGATTGTGCTGGCCCATCGATAACTGCCTGGGAGTGTAATTGATATCTAATTCGACATGAAGCGAATCCACGAAGGCGTGAAGTATTTCCAATCCGAGGTATTTCCGAAGCAGCGCCGCGCCTATGAGGAACTCCCCTCGCCTCAAAAACCCGCAGCCCTCTTCATCACTTGCGGCGACTCGCGAATCAACCCGGAATTGTTAACAAATAGCGGTCCCGGCGAGATCTTTGTCGAACGCAATCCGGGCAATCTGGTTCCGGTCTACGATCATCGCACGCGCGACGGCGTATCGGCCAGCATTGAATTCGCGGTCCTTGCACTTCACGTTCCGTCGATCATCATCTGTGGCCACTCGGATTGCGGGGCGATGAACGGCATCCTAAATCCGACAAACCTTCCCGCTGTGTCCCGTTGGCTTCATTTTGCAGCGAAGCCTCCCATCCGTTTGAATGGGCAATCGGACGCCGCTTGGGAAGAGACCCTGCTTGGCGAACTCACCAAGCTCAACGTGCTGCAGCAGATGGAGAATCTGCAGACCCATCCATGCGTCGCCGACCGCGTGAAAGCCGGAAAACTTGCCGTGGCCGGTTGGGTCTACCAGATTCACACAGGCCAGGTAGAGGTTTACAACCCCATGCTGGGTTGTTTCGAACAACTCCGCTGATCCTATAACAGGAATGCCAACCCAATCGAAATCACGTTTTGTTTCAGCTTCCCTGAAGCTCCTGCCAAGTCAAACGGCTTACCCGTCAAATACTGGCGGTAATCCACGCGCGCTCCAATGATGGAAGTCAGCCGCACCTTTAGCCCTGCCCCATAGTTGACACCGAACTTTGTATTTCCGCCCCCTTGTGACGCGGACGAACCGGGCGGTACGAAATTGCTGAAATGTACTCCGCCAGTCGCAAAAGGACGGATTCGCTTCCCTTCCGGCGTGGCGTATGCAAGGAAGTTGTAGAAGCCCTGGTGAATTGCCATTCCTCCCTGGTCCTGGCCGGCTAATAGCAAATGGCTTCGGTTGTAATTGTAGCCAACTTCGTGGCCAAAAAACCTCTGCGAGTTCAAGGTTAAACGAAATCCGATGGAAAAGCCGTTGTCAAGACTATAGCCGGAGCCTATGTCTGCACCGCTGATCCGCGACGTGCCACCGCTCAATGAGAATTCAGCAGCCTGCCCAAATAAACTGGTCGAAGCTACGCAAAAGAAAAGTGCGGGAATCCAGAGTTTCATCGTAATCATTGTACGCGACTAGATTACAACCACGTATATTTCACCGGGTCCATGTACACCACGCACCAGGATTTGCTCAATATCACCGGTACGGCTTGGACCGGTAATCAGCACCATGGAACTGGTCTGCTCGGCGGGCCTCGGCAATAAAGTGAGAAGTTCATCCAGGTTACCCAGGATTCTCGCCTCAGGGACAACAGCAATGTGGACCGGCGGCAGCAGAGAGACCATGCGAGGTTCTTGTAGGCTTGAGAGCATCACCAATGTGCCAGTATTGGCGAGGGCATAATCGGCGCTCGTGATTCCGATATCGCATTCGGCGCAGAGCGTCCGGGCGAACTCTATATCCGCTCCTGCTGCCGTAACGCTCTTCAGTGCGGTGATGCCGCACTCTCGCAGCACCGCCGAATTGGATGCGGCTGCGCGCTTTCCGTTCACCAGCGCGGCCACATAATCGCGTGCGTCCGAAGCTGAACTGGCCTTGTAAGTTTTCCCGTTCAGCCTCTGAATGCATGCAAAAAACGTTTCGAGGTTCGGAGCAGACGTCCGAAGATAAGCTTGCGGCAATGGTGGAGGAACTTGTCCTTCCCGGCGGCCTAAGGCGGAGCGGATTTTGGTCAGGATGGCATCACGCGGCACGTCAGCGCTCCCTCCAAAGCTGGCGGAAACTCTTCTTTGCAGGAGACGGCAGATCTCGTTGACTGACCCAACCACGAACAGGGGCGATGTTCAAAAACCAGGGGACATTGCGAATCCAAGCGCCACTCTTCGGAGCGAGAGCGGAGCCGATGCGCCCTGCCAACTCATAAATCCGCGGATGGCGCATCACCCACGCGTACACCTGGAATGCGAACCGTTCCGCACGGGCACTGCCGTGCTCTTTCTTGTCTGCTGCGACATCGGCGCGAAGATCCAGAAGCAGCTTCGGTATATCGATCTTCACGGGGCATACTTCGGCGCACGCTCCGCAGAGACTGGAGGCGAACGGAAGCCACGGGTCGTGCCCAACCCCGTGGAATTGCGGCGTGATGATGGCGCCAATCGGTCCCGAGTAGACCCATGGATAGCTGTGGCCGCCGATCTTCCGGTAGACAGGACAGTGATTTAAACACGCCCCGCAGCGGATGCAGTAGAGCGATTGCCGCCTCTCGGGATTCGCGAGAAGTTTGGTCCGGCCGTTATCGACAAGGATCAGATAGAACTCTTCCGGTCCATCGATCTCGCCCGGACGTCTTGGGCCTGAGAGAAACGACGTATAAGAGGTCAGCGGCTGGCCGGTTGCGCTGCGGCCCAACAACTTGAGAAACACGCTAAGATCCTGCGCGCGCGGGATCAATTTCTCGATCCCGGCGACCGCGATATGGATCTTGGGGGCACTGGAGGTGAGCCGCGCATTGCCTTCATTTTCGACAACCACCACCGCGCCCGAATCGGCCACCACGAAATTGGCGCCCGTAATCCCAATATCAGCGGCGAGGAATTTTTGGCGCAGAACCGCGCGCGCGATCATCGTCTGCTTCTCGGGGACAATCTCTTTTTCGATACCCAGCTTCGCGGTGAAGATGTCAGCCACATCGTAGCGAGTCAAATGCAAAGCGGGCGCAACAATGTGATACGGCTTCTCGCCCGCAAGCTGGATGATGTACTCGCCTAAATCGGTTTCCACGGCCTCCAGGCCATGGTGCTCCAGACGTTCATTGAGATCGATTTCTTCAGTAGTCATCGATTTAGATTTGACGATGAGCTTGGCGTTCCGGAGTTTTGCAAGATTCAGAATGAAGTCTGCCACCTCAGTTCCGTCATTACAGAACACCACTCTCCCGCCGTGGGCGATTACCTGAGATTCCACCTGTTCCAGGTAGTAGTCGAGATTGTCGATCGTATGCTTCTTCAGGGCATTCGCATGAGTGCGTAGTTCTTGATAATCCGGCAGCAGCGGCTCCGCAATGGCGTCCTTGCGAAGTTGGATCAGCCGGCTGGTGCTCGTGTAAATTGCGAGCTGCAGATTAGCGTCGGCCAGCGTGGTGGCAATCTTTTCGGGTTGTGTGGCAGCCATGGGTTCACCGCGATGCGAGCATCTCAGCAAGGTGCATGGTTCGGATGGGCAACTGCGCGCGGTGAATCGCACCCTGCAGTTGCATCAAGCAACTGGAGTCGATCGAGACGACAATACCGGCGCCAGTCTTTTGAATCGACTCGATCTTGGTGCGAGCCATGCCGCCCGATACCTCAGCGAACTTGACTGAGAACGTACCGCCGAACCCGCAACACTCCTCTGCGATGTCCATTTCCCTTAATTCCAGGCCCTGCACGCGGGACAGCAACCGGCGCGGACCCGATTTGATCTTCAGATCGCGAAGAGCATGGCAGCTATCGTGATACGTTGCGATGCCGGAAAACCGCGCACCCACCTCCTCCACCTCCGCAACTTCCAGAAGGAACCGGGAGAATTCATATACACGATGCTCCAGCCTGTGGACCTCAGCTAATTTAGCAGGCTCCGCGGCAAACAGTTCCGCGAAATGATGCGAGATCATCGATGTGCAGGAGCCGGAGGGGACCACAATGTACTCGGAATCGCGGAAGACGTCTAAAAAATGCATAGCAACCTTGCGGGCCTCCTCACGGTAGCCACTATTGAAGGCGGGCTGTCCGCAACAGGTTTGCGCCTCCGGGAAATCCACCTGCCACCCGATGCGCTCCAGGACATTGGCCATCGCGAGTCCGACAGTGGGAAACAGTTGATCGACAATGCACGTGACGAATAACGAGGCGCGCTGCGGCATGAAGCTTGCATTCTAACAGCAGCCAAGCGGTCCGCGCGATACAATTGAGTAGTGCGACGAAGACGCTTCCTCCCACTTTTACTGTTCGCCGTTCCAGCCTTCGCGGTGGAGCCGGGCGCGGATGTTGTCCGTGGCAAGTTGGTAATGGGTCCGGGAAATGCTCCGGCTCTGCAAACCGGCGATGGACGTACTGTTGCTCTCAGCGGGGACGATCCAACGATGCTGGTGCTACGCGATTCCCGGCTGGCAGGAGTGGATTTGGAAGTACACGGGCACACGAACGCACCCGCTCAGTTTTCCATTGACAAGATCCACACCCGTTCCCTTTTTTCCTATCGGGACGGAAAGAAGCTGATGGTCACCTACTGGTGCGATATCTGCTATATCAGGACGTTTTCGCCGGGCAAGTGCTGGTGTTGCCAGGAGAATACGCGACTGGACCTCATCGATCCTGATAAAGTCGATAAGAAATGAAACTCAGCGTCCTGCTCTTCCTTCTGCCCTTCATGTCTCAAGCCGCAAACTATACCGCTGAAAAGCTGACCGTCGACGGCGTCGAGGTAATCCGCCTGACTGATGCCGCCCACAAAGCCGAGGTGACCATCGCACCCTCCATTGGAAACAATGCTTATGACATGAAAGTGAACGGGAAACAGGTGCTCTGGTCTCCTTACAAGTCGGTTGGCGAGTTCAAAGCGAAACCGGTGCATCTTGGGGTTCCGTTTCTCGCGCCATGGGCCAACCGTCTGGAATCGGACTCATTTTACGCGAACGGGAAACAGTACACGCTCAATCCATCGCTGAACAATTACCAGCACGATGGGAATCGCAAGCCAATTCATGGGCTAGTAATCTATGCGCGGGACTGGAAGGTGGTTAGCGCGACGGCGGACGAGCAATCCGCCCAGGTCACCAGCAGGCTTGAATTTTGGCGGCATCCCGATTGGATGGCGCAATTCCCCTTTGCGCACAATATCGATATGACATACCGTTTGCGGAATGGCGTGCTTGAGGTGGAGACGGTGATTGAAAATTTATCGTCTGAGCCGATGCCGGTTGGTATTGGATTCCATCCTTATTTCACGCTGCACGACGCTCCCAGAGATCAGTGGACTGTGCATATGCCCGTAAAGGATCACCTGATCCTCTCTAAGATCCTGATCCCAACCGGGGAGAAAGAGCCGATGAGCTACGCGGATCCGCAGCCGCTGCGAGGTGTTCAGTTGGACGACGTTTTCGGGGGCTTGGTGCGAGGCGCGGATGGCCGGGCGGAATTTTCAGTGCAAGGAAAGAACGAGAAGATTTCCGTGTTTTATGGCCCTAAGTATCCCATTGCGGTTGTGTACGCGCCCAAGGGACGGAATTTCATCTGCTTCGAGCCGATGAGTGCGCCGACCAACGCCTTCAACATGGCCCAGGCCGGTACGTACAAGGAATTGCAAAGTGTTCCCGCCGGGGAGAAATGGCGTGAAAGCTTCTGGATTCAGCCCAGTGGATTTTAGCCTAATTACATAATAGAAACACGCGATGGCCCTGATTGTTAATGGAGAAGTAATTGATGACGCGGTAATTCGTCAGGAAGTAGATCTGACGCGCCCGCGCTATGAAGAGATGGTGAATGGCTTAGACCCGGTCGCCAAGGAAATACAGCTTTGGGATTGGTCGCGGGAGACCGTGATTGAGCGAACCCTCTTGCGGCAGGAAGCGCTAAAAGATCCGGAGCCGATTGCGACTGAAGCCGTTGAAGCTGCACTCAGCACCATCAAGGCACAATCCGGCCAACACGCAACGGAAGCAGCGCCTGGCGACGACGAGTTGAGCCGGGACGTGCAAAGCCGCTTACGGCTCGACCGGTTTCTTCAAAAGCTGGCCGCAAAGGTCCCCCCGCCAAAACCAAAAGAGGTTGGCGACTACTTCAAGAAGTACAAAGAACAGTTCGCGTTGCCTGAAATGGTCCGCGCTTCTCATATTGTCAAGAACATCGATGAGAATACCGATGAGCAGACGGCCCTCTCCACGACCCAGAAAGCGGAACAGGAACTGAAGTCCGGGACCGCATTTGAGCAGGTCGCCGACCGTTATTCGGATTGCGCCGGAAATGGTGGCGACTTGGGGTATTTCCCGCGCGGGGAGATGGTGGATGAATTCGATGAGGTCGTGTTCGGCCTCGGATTGAACGAAACAAGCGGTATCTTCCGCACCTCTTTCGGCTTCCACATCGCCAAGCTGTACGACCGCAAGCCGCCGGGATTTCGCGGCTTCTCAGAGGTCAAGCAGGATATCGAACAGATGCTGCATCGTGAGAAGCAGGAGCGTGCTCTGGAGCAATTCGTCGATACCCTCAGGGCGAGGGCGGACGTCAAAACATCAGCGAAGATATAACGATGCGCGACGAATTCAATATCGCCAAACCACCGCCGCCGTGTTGCGTCCCAAGTAAGCAGCGTGCCGCTCTCCTGGATTTGTCCTCCAAGGCATCGGTAAATCGCACGCATGCCGCGTCGGGTTCCACCAGTGGGATGATCAAGCTGGATGGAGGCCGCTTTCTGATGGGAACGGATAACGCCAGCGGCTTTCCGGCCGATGGAGAGGGTCCGGTCCGGGAAGTTACCCTCGATCCGTTCTATCTGGATGCCACACCGGTCACAAACGCACAATTTGCCGAGTTCGCCCACAAAACCCTGTACAAGACTGAAGCAGACCGGTTCGGATGGTCCTTCGTGTTTCAAAACCACATCGCGCCGGAAGAGCTCAAGCGCTTGGCCGCCGTTAGAGTGCGCGAAGTGAACTGGTGGTGCAAGGTGGACGGAGCGAACTGGGCGCATCCGGAAGGCCCGGATGCAAATATCGAAAGCCGGCCGAATCATCCCGTAGTACATGTATCGTGGAACGATGCAATCGCATACTGCGAGTGGGCTGGCAAGCGCCTTCCAACCGAAGCCGAATGGGAGTACGCGGCGCGGGGCGGCCTGGAGCAAAAGCTTTACCCGTGGGGTGATGACCTGACTCCCGAAGGCAAGCACCTTTGCAACATCTGGCAGGGTGAATTTCCAAATCACGACACCGCGGAAGACGGCTATTGCGCCCCGGCGCCGGTGGATGCGTTTCCGCCGAACTTATTTGGGCTGCACACCATCACGGGAAATGCATGGGAGTGGTGCGGCGACTGGTTTCATCCCTCGTACCACGTGTCGACTACACGGCGAAACCCGGTTGGTCCGCCAATCGGGACCGCGAAGGTGATGAAGGGCGGATCGTATCTCTGCCACGCATCGTATTGCAACCGGTATCGGGTAGCCGCACGGACATCCAATACTCCCGACAGTTCCACGACAAACATAAGCTTCCGTTGTGCGCGGGATCTATCATGATTCAGCGGAAACCGTTAAAGATGCTTCCGCTAGCAAGGATGTCCAACCTAAGTTGTTAGAGTTAGCTAGTGCTTCAGAAAAAGGACAACTTAGCTCCACAGAGCGCGATTTGGGTGGCCGCCGTTTTGGCGCTGTATCTCGTTTTAGCGGTGGGAACACTTTTAACGCTTCGCCCGATGTGTGATGAGGGCTGGTTTTCGAGTCCCGCCCTCAATCTGATCACAAAAGGCAACATGGGTACGTCCATCCTGGACCCGACGGGCACGTGGCGCAGTGTCCGGCTGCCTGGCATCCGCCAACACACTTACTGGGTCATGCCGTTTTATCTTCTGGCGCAATCCGCCTGGTATCGCGTTGCCGGGTTCGGATTATTTTCCATGCGGGCCCTGTCGGTGCTGTTTGGCTTGGTAGCCATTCTGGCCTGGTATCGCATTGTCCTATTGCTTCTGAAAGACCGGGTGGCCGCGCTTCTCACGGCCGCGTTGATTGGCATCGATTTCAACTTCCTCTGGAGCGCGGGAACGGGCCGCATGGACATGATGGCCGTCGCGTTCTCATCCGCGGGATTGGCCGCGTATCTGACACTCCGGAAGCAGAACCTCACGGCGGCAATCCTGCTGAGCCATGCGCTGGTCGCCATAGCGGTGTTTACTCATCCGCTGATGACGATGATGTTCATTGGATTGATCTTCTTGCAGCTCTATTTTGATGGGCGTTCGATCCGTTGGCAGCACGTGTTTATAGCTGCGGCCCCATACCTGATTTGTGGAATTGGCTGGGCCGTCTACATCGCACAGAGTCCTTCCGATTTCCAGAGCCAGTTTTCCGCCAATGCCTCAGACCGTTGGGCCGCTTTCCAGGCTCCGTTCACCGCGCTGAAGCTCGAATGGACGAAGCGGTACCTGGAGGCGTACGGCTTTGCACCAACCAGCGGATTGGGAAGCCAGGTCAAGGTTGTTGCTCTGGCCTGCTATTTCGGCGGGTTCCTCGCCTGCCTGCTTACTCCTCGTATCCGGCGCGACCACGGCTTCCGGGCACTGCTTGTGCTCGCCGTCATCTTCTTTTTGACACTGCCGCTGCTCGATGGCCTGAGACAGCTCTATTATTTACTGCCAATCATTACCGTATTTTGCGCGTTATTCAGCGGATGGCTGAGCCTGAATTGGAGAGAGCATACAGTTCCGCGGCCGGTGCTTGCTATCATCCTCACGGGCCTGCTTGTGGTGCAGGTTGCTGTAAGCGCGTCTCGCATCCGGGGAAATGTCTATGGCAGAAGCTATGTGCCAGCGGTGAACTTCTTGAAAGACGCCGCAGGCACGAACGCTCTGGTGATGGGAAGTGCTGAGCTCGCCTTCGGATTGGGATTCGATTCGAATCTGGTTGACGATTTCCGGCTCGGATACCGGAGTGGAAAGAGAGCCGACACGATCGTGATAGACCGCCAGAGGTATCTGGAATGGATCGGCCACCTTCAGCAGCAGGACCCGCCTAACTATCGGTACATTCAAACAATGCTTGCCAATGACTACAAGGTTGTATACGACGAGCCGCTTTACAGGATTTACTCTCGAAAGACTGCCATGCCTTAAGTGCAGTTTGGCGCCGGGGTCGGATAAAATCTCTATCGAATGATAAACCGCCGCAGTTTTCTTCAATCAGTTGCCGGATTCGCCGGTGCCCCCTTCGCTTTCGCAGCCGCCGTGAAAGGCCGAGTCAAAATTACTGACATCCAAACGATGATGTTGCAGGGACCGCGCACGTACACGCTCGTCAAAGTTCTGACCGACGCTGGAGTCTACGGAATCGGTGAGGCGTACGGGAGTCCTGGTTCCGGCGTGAAGGAGCAAGTCCTCACCCTCAAAGGGGAACTCCTCGGCAAAGATCCTACGGAGATTGATGTAATTTACACCGGGCTTGGGCAGCGCACTGACGGTTCGGCGCACTCGTTGCTGCGCGGAATCAGTGGAATTGAAATGGCGCTCTGGGATGTTACGGGCAAACTGCTGGGTACTCCCGCAACAAAACTGCTGGGAGGCAAATTTCGCGAACGGGTCCGGGTGTACGATCACTCCTCACCAAAGAACATGCTGGACCCTGCGTCGTGCCGCGAATGGGCGCAGCGTGCGAAATCCGATCCAGCCGGATTCACGGCGCACAAATTTGGATTCACCCACACGGATCCGGCAAAGGACTCGGCCCGCGATCTTGCGAATCGTGTTCTGACCTCGGCGGAACTATCGCGCATTCGGAAGGGGTTTGAGAATTGCCGCGAGGCGATCGGGTGGGATCACGACATCATGGTGCATTGCCATTGGGAATATGACCTGCGGACATCCATTCAGCTCGCCGAAGCGGTAGAAGGAATCAAGCCGCTGTGGCTGGAGGATCCCATGCCGCCGGATTATTCGGAAAGCTGGAAACGGCTGGTGGCGAGTTCCCGTGTGCCCATCTGCACGGGCGAAAATCTGGCGCGCCGGCATGGGTTTAAGGATTTCATCATCAATCAGGGCTGCGATATTCTGCATCCGGACCTGCGAAATACGGGCGGCCTGCTGGAGGCAAAACGAATCGCGGATATGGCGGAAGTCTTCGGGCTACCAATGGCGACCCATAATACGGGCAGTATTGTGAACACGATGATCACGATTCAGTGGGCGTCGACGATCAGAGACTATATCGCGTGCGAGACGGTGCTGGGACAAGGCGGCTGGATGGACGAGGTGCTCATCCACAATGGTCCGGTATTTAAGGATGGCTACATCACGGTTCCGAATAAGCCGGGGTGGGGATTGGAATTGAATCCAGAGGTGGTGAAAGCCCATTTGGTACCCGGCGAGAAATATTGGGGCTGACACGGCTCGCTTGTACGTAATGGGGAATGGCTGGATCCTCTTCTGCCAACCTGGGGGGTAGCTGACCCGTGCGGTCGTATTTCTGGCGAGGCAGGGGTAGACCCAATGCTGTTCAGTTAAGGTATTGAGCGCGGGCGAATAGCCCTGTTGTCTGCTCTGCTGCAATTGCGGACTGAGTCGTTGGATGGCTTGTTCCCGGGAAGCGACTTTTATCTACGGCGAGTTCACTTCGACTGAATGGGCGTTTTAGGGCAAGGTGCCCTTCGTAGCATCTTGAACACTCCGCCGATACACTGCAAGATATAGAGCGATGAGTAAAGAACCTTCTCTGGACGATTTATGGAAATCCGCAGGAGCCGGCAAGTGCGCCTTCGATCCTGTGCAGTTGCGAAGAATTCCCAATGAACCTCGACGGTATCTGGAACACGCCATTACTGCTGGAACACCACTTGCGACCGCAGTTCGCTTGAAGATGCACGGAGAGATCAAACTCAAAGGGTGGCTGCCGTTTTCTGCAGAGCAGGTGATCTGCTGGGACCGGGGAATGATCTGGCACGCAGCAGTGCAGATGCATGGCATCTCAATTCGCGGAGGCGATACCTACCTGAATGGACAGGGCGCTATGCGGTGGCGTCTGTTCGGTGTCGTTCCCGTCGTCAACGCCTCTGGTCCCGACGTCACGCGATCGGTGGCGGGTCGCGTTAATATCGAGTCCATCTGGTTACCCTCCGTGCTCTGCAATGACGAGATATTATGGACAACCTTGGAGGAATCTCATTTCCACGCCCGGTTCCCTGCCCACGATGAAATAGCCGGGATCGACTATGTCACCGACGAAAGGGGCGGGCTGCAATCGGTAAATATGCCTCGTTGGGGTAATCCTGAAGGTGCGGAGTTTCATTCGACCAACTGCGGTGGATTTGTGGAGGAAGAAGCCACGTTCGGAGGCTACACCATTCCCACTCGCATGCGTGTCGGATGGCATTTTGGCACCGAACGATTCGAGTCGGAAGGAGAGTTTTTCCGTGTGACTATTGACAATGCGATTTATCGCTAAATGAAGACGGATTGAGGAACGAATCACCGCCCGATCTCAGGAAACGAAAGCGTTCGTCCTCTATCTCTGTCAGCATTGTCGGCGCGAACGACAGTCACCCTGCCTCGGAACTCTCCACTTGGCCGCAACGTCGGCAAGGCGCAGAACTGGCGCCTCGGGGATCAAAACTTTGCAGACATATCGCCCATCCGAAATGGCACCGCTGAAGTGAACTGTATTGTGGCGAGACCGCGACGAGCGTAGTACCGCTCAATCACGACAACAGGTGTTTGACCATGATTTGTAAGTTCAGAAACTTTTGCCGATTAGCAGCCGGTACATATTCCGGAAAGTCTGTCTGCATGCCGCGGTGTGCCGCCTTATACCTGATCGCCTGGCCTGAGAAATGTCTGTGGCAACAAGAATGCTATTAACAGGAGAGTGACCGGGAACATCCATTGACTCATCGACTACCACTCGTTTTCACAGCATTAGCCGTTGCCGCCATCCTGACAAGCTCATGTAGGTCAACTTCGGAAAGCACGAGCAAGGCGGACCGCTCTCCCGTGCTGATGGATGCGGTAGAGCGCAGTGTCAAACCCGCACAGCCGTCGACATTAATAGTCCCAGTAGGCGCCAGGTTGCAAGTTCGGTTGAATGTTTCCGTTGAATGCTTCAGTGGATACAAATCGTTCGCAGGTGGGCGAGCGATTTACGGGTGAGCTGGTGGCGCCCGTTGTAACGGACGGCAGGACGCTGGTGCCCAAGCGGAGCCAGGGTGCAGGGTGTGGCGCGAACCTCTGTGCCTTCCGGCCGGTTTAAAGGAAACGCTGTGCTTCGGGTTGCGCTGGACACAGTAGAGGTTGATGGATTACAAGTTCCCGTGGTTACCGACAGCGTCGTAAGAACGAGCGGCAGCCATAAAAAGAGGAACACCAAACTTATCGGGGGCGGCGCCGGTTTGGGCGCATTAGTCGGAGGCTTGGCGCGGGGGGGGGGCCGAGGCGCTCTGATCGGCGCCGGTGCGGGGGCGGCGGGCGGGTACAACCGGCGCCGCCTTCACTGGCAGGAAGCAGGCAGCAATACCGGCGGTGGAGTTAGCGAATGGCGGCCGCTAAGGATTCTGCCAGAAGTTCAGCCCGCCGTGCTAATTGCGCGGCAGTGGTCAGGTCGGTTTGCCGTGCTTGCTC